>JBEBBU010000055.1:0-17462 GCA_041158225.1 Pseudomonadota bacterium
CTGGCCAGCGCAATGGCAAAGTGCCGGTGACACCGGCAGCCAGAGCATCACTGAAAAGGCACCAGTGCTGGACCAATGGTGGCAGCACTTCCATGATCCCTTGCTGAACAGACTTCTGGAACTTGCAAGGACCGATAATCCTGGGCTCGGGATTGCCTATGCGCGTATTGACCAGGCCAGAGCGGAGTGGCGCGCCAATCGGGCTGATCTCTTTCCAAGAGCCGGGGCTAATGTTGCGGCACTGGGAACTGACAATTTTCTCACGCGTTCCATGCAGTCGCAGTCGCAGTCGCAGTCGCAGTCGCAGGGCGTGGGCGCACTGTTTCTGACGGGCTTCGATGCCATCTGGGAAATTGACCTGTTTGGCCGGCTGCACCGCAAACTTGAAGCGGCGGATGCCCATACAGCACAGTCCATGGAAGCATACCGGCAGGAATGGGTGGTGCTTGCCGCCGAAATCGCGCGGGTCTATACCCAGTACCGCAATATTCAGGCACAGGAACGCATTACCCAGTCCAACCTTGAGGTCCAGCAGAAAACGCTGGCACTGACACACTCCCTGTTTGAGGAAGGTGTTGGTAACCGCTTTGATGTGGAACGTGCTGCCGCTGAGGTAGACGGTACGGCTGCAGCCTTGCCCCTGCTGCAGGGGCAACTGGCTGGTCTTGAGTTCCAGCTGGAACAGCTGCTCGGAATGAAACCGGGCGGACTGCATGTCAGGCTGGCACAACCTGCGGCAGTACCCTTTGCCGAAGCTCCTGAACTCCTGCTGTCCCGTCCCAGTGAAACCCTGAGACTGCGGCCTGATATCCTTGCGGCCGAGAAAAGACTGATGGCGGCCACGGCAACCCAGGGAGCTGCGCTGGCGGAGCTGTTCCCCAAGGTATCCATCGCTGCATTTGCCGGTCTCCAGAACTCTGATCTTGAGAATCTGTTCAGATCGACGGCCTTTTCCTGGGCCAGTGGCAGCGCCATCATGCAGCCTGTATTCAATTTTGGAAGGATACGGGCCGGCATTGATCTGGCGGATGCACGCCAGCGTGAGGCTTTACTGGCTTACGAAGAAAGTGTGCTGCGGGCGTTACAGGAAGCTGAAACAGCCATGGCACAATGGCTTAAGGAGGCGCAACGCTGCAGAAAGCTTGAACAGTCGGTGCAACATCTGCAGGAGGCGCTGACGCTTGCCGATCTGCGTTACCGGGAGGGTGTTTCAGCTTTTCTGGATGTACTGGATGCCCAGCGCATACTTTATGTCGAAGAAGTGGAACTGGCAGAAGCCAGAGCCAGAACCACCCTCTACCTTATTGCACTTTACAAGGCACTTGGTGGCGACGGACAGATACCTTTACCGGTCATGGAGGAACCTTTGCGGCCATGGGGGTAAGCGCCTGACCATCAGATATGTGATACGCTCGGCAGAAATCCTTGCTGGCACCGCCTAAACTGCATGCTTCTGAAACAGTGTGTATTACATAGGGAGTTATTCATGTTGCCACTAGCAGGTCTCTGCGCATCCGCACTGGATGCCCCCATGCTCACTTTTTACAGTTTCTGGTCATCCTGTTCTGGCAGTGACAGCCAGTTGTCTGATATCGGTACTGGTGTCGGAACTTCTGTTGAAAACAGCATCCTGTCCTCTGATTTCAGCCTGGCTTACCTGCAGCATGTGCTGACCTGGCATGACCCGTTAATCAGTTCAGGTTTCACTTCGCTGCTCTAGTTCCTGCATCCGTGCTTCAACCCACGCTTCAGCTGTAGTATTGATAGTCTGGACATTCAGACCATCCGGATAGACAGGTGGGCCGATACAGATCTCGATAACGCCAGGTTTCTTGTAGAAGCCCTGACGCTTCCAGTAACTGCCAGCATTATGTGCCACAGGAATGACAGGCACACCAGCCTTGTGGGCGAGCGTACTTCCGCTGGATGCGAACCGTGTCGGTGTGCCAGCGGCAACCCGGGTACCCTCTGGAAACAGTACGACCCAAAGGCCTTCAGCCAGCCGTTCCTGGCCACTCGCCAGTATCTGGCGCATGGCTTTTGCACGCTGCCCGCGGTTGATAGCGATCGGCTTAAGCGTTGCCATGGCCCAGCCCCATACAGGAATGCTCAGCAGTTCCTTCTTCAGCACAAAAACCAGTGGCGGAAAGATGACCTGTAGCGCCAGGGTTTCCCAGGCAGACTGATGCTTGCACAGGATCACCGCGGCACCAGAATCAGGAATATTTTCCAGACCGGTGACATGATAATCCAGACCACAAAGCGTCTTCAGCGACCACAGATTAAAATGCACCCACTGCCTTGCCAGTGCATGTCGCCAGCGTAGCGGAAGAACAATGGCCAGCATGAGTACCGGGCCCATGAACAGGCTGGAGATGACCATTCCCATGAAAAAGAGGGCGGAACACGCCCCCTGCTTAAAGTGCGTTAAAAATGATGTGCTGGGCAGCTGCATAAAGGTCAGGAAAGGTTGGATAATCAAGGTCAGGCCTCAGCCGCAGCGTGCGTTCTCCCTTGCCGGTTTCCACCAGCATGGGAAGTGCTGCAACAGCCTCGGCAGCCTGCAGGTCACGCAGGGAATCACCAATTACAGGGATGCCGGCAAGGTCAAAACCATGCGTGGCGGCCAGTGTCTGATACATGCCTGGCGAAGGTTTGCGGCAGTGACAGCCATCCTCAGGACCGTGAGGACAGTAAATGATGTCGCTGACTTCTCCCCCCTCCTTGCTGACCAGACGGTGCAACTCGGCATGCATCTGCTCAAGGACACTGGTTTCCAGCAGGCCTCGGGCCAGGCCAGACTGGTTGGTGGCAACATAGACTTTGTAGCCAGCCCTGCTCAGCATGCCAATCGCTTCAATGCTGCCTGCAATCGGCTGCCACTCCCCAAGTGACCTGATGTAGTGATCGGAATCATGGTTGATCACACCATCCCGGTCCAGAATGACACAGGGAGAAGGCATCAGCGCTCTGCCTTTTGCAGACTGGCAATATCGGCAATATTCATGAACAGGCCGGCAAGCGAAGACAGCAGGGCAAGACGGTTGTTCCTGACAGCCTGATCTTCTGCCATGACCATGACATCGGCAAAGAAAGCATCGACGACTGGACGGAGTTCTCCCAGACGGCGCAGGGCCTGCTGATAATCGCGGCTTTCCATCATGGGGGCTATCGCCACAGCGGCAGCGCTGGCTGCCGTTGCCAGCGCTCTTTCCGCATCAACCTCAAACAGGTCTTCAGCATAATCACTGCTGGCGGCATAACCGCTTTCGGAAGATTTTTTAAGAAGATTCTGGATACGCTTGTTGGCTGCCGCAAGGCTTTCTGCTTCATGCCCGTGTCTGAAACTGCGCACCGCTTCCAGCCGCTGCAGGAAGTCTGTCAAGCTGGCCGGCGACACCGCCATGACAGCTTCAAACTCGTCGTGCTGGAATCCTGCTTCGAGGCAATAGCCACGCAGGCGATCATACAGGAAGTCAAGCACCGCCTTTTCTGTGGTATCACGCTCGAAATTGTGGCTGAAGCCATCCAGTGCAGTATGAACCAGCTGCACGGGAGAAAGCGCAGATCCGGCATCCATCAGGATGCGGATGATACCAAGCGCCGCCCGGCGCAGGGCATAGGGATCCTTGTCACCGGTAGGGATGAGCCCAGCGCTGAAAATACCACACAGGGTATCGAGCTTTTCTGCCAGCGCGAGTACACGCCCCGTATCACTGGCAGGCAATGCGCCACCTGACTGGCGAGGGTAATACTGCTCCTCAATGGCCCAGGCAACATTCTCTGCCTCTCCGTCAGCAAGCGCATAGTAACGCCCCATCACGCCCTGGAGATTGGTAAACTCGCCGACCATCTCGGTAAGAAGATCGGCCTTGGCAAGGTAGGCCGCCCTGGCGGCATCCGCGACATTGACCTGCATCTGGTGCGCGATCCAGCTGCTGAGCTGGACCACCCGAGTAGTTTTATCCAGTACGCTGCCGAGATCTTTCTGAAAAGTGACATGCGCGAGCTGCTGCACCTTGTGATCGAGAGGCTGTTTCCTGTCCTGGTTCCAGAAAAACTCGGCATCAGCCAGTCGTGGGCGGATAACCCTTTCGTTGCCGCGCTGGATAGAAGCAGGGTGCGTACTTTCCAGATTACTGACGGTAATGAAACAGGGTAGCAGTCCACCCTCAGGAGCGAGGACGGGAAAATATTTCTGGTTTTCCTGCATGGTCGTAATCAGTGCCTCAGCGGGCAGTGCCAGATATCGGGCATCGAAACTGCCTGCCAGTGCCACCGGCCACTCAACCAGTGCGGTGATTTCAGCCAGAAGGTCGTCGTTGTCGGCCACACTGCCACCGAGCTCACTGGCCAGTTGTCTGACCTGCGTCATGATCTGTGTCTGGCGCTGTTCAAAACTGCTGATGACCCGACCCTGGGTGGCCAGTATGTCGGCATAGTCACCGGCATGCGCCAGCGGGATGGCATCAGGATGATGAAACCGGTGCCCACGGGTCTCGCGCCCGGATCTGATGCCCATGATTTCACAGTCAATGACCTGCTCATCGGCCATAAACAGCACCCATTTGACCGGCCGTACAAACTCGGCACTGCCTGATCCCCAGCGCATGCGCCTGGCTATTGGTAGCGCGGCCAGAGCCTGTCTGATCAGTTCGGGCAAAAGCACGACGGTGGCAGTACCTTTTACCTGCTGGCGGTAGTAAAGCCATTCACCTTTATCGGTTTTCAGGGTATCCAGTGCCTGAGGATCGACATTCAGTCCACGGGCAAAGCCCAGTGTGGCCTGGGTTGGTGTGCCATCTGCCTGCCATGCTGCACTAAGTGCAGGACCTCTTTTTTCCAGAATCTGGTCGGGCTGGTGGCTGGACACACCGCGCAGCAGGATCGCCAGCCTGCGTGGTGCGGCAAATGTTTCCAGCGCCTCATAGCTGACACCGGCCTTGCCCAGCAGGGCAACCAGTGACTGCTCAAAGGCATCGCGCAGTCTTGGCAGGCTTTTGGGGGGGAGTTCCTCAGTACCCAGTTCAAAAATGACAGCATCATGCGTTTTCATGCGGAGCGCTCTTCCTCGCTGGCAAGCATGGGGAAGCCAAGGGCTTCACGGCTCTGGTAATAGTGGTGGGCCACGGCCCGCGCCAGCTCGCGCACGCGCAGAATGAAGCGCTGGCGTTCAGTAACGGAGATGGCGCGTCTGGCATCCAGCATATTGAAGGTATGCGAGGCTTTCAGCACCCTTTCATAGGCCGGCAAGGGAAGACCAAGCCCCAGCAGCTGCTGGCATTCGCTTTCAAGACTGTCAAAGGCAGAAAACAGGGTTTCGGCAGGTGCGTGTTCAAAATTGTAAGCCGACATTTCCACTTCGTTCTGATGAAAAACATCCCGGTAGTAGACGGTTCTTTCTGCCGAGCGTGTCCATATCAGGTCATAGACGTTTTCGACGCCCTGTACATACATGGCAATGCGCTCCAGTCCATAGGTGATTTCTCCTGATACCGGACGGCAGTCAAGTCCGCCTACCTGCTGGAAATAGGTAAACTGGGTGACTTCCATGCCATTCAGCCAGACTTCCCAGCCAAGTCCCCATGCACCCAGCGTAGGCGATTCCCAGTTGTCCTCTACAAAGCGCACATCATGTTCCAGCAGGTCAAAGCCAAGCACCCTGAGTGAATCAAGGTAAAGCTCCTGAATATTATCAGGGGAAGGCTTGAGCAGAACCTGAAACTGGTAGTAGTGCTGCAGGCGATTGGGATTGTCACCATAGCGTCCATCAGCAGGTCTGCGCGATGGCTGCACATAGGCAGCACGCCATGGCTCAGGACCGATGGAGCGCAGAAAAGTGCCGGGGTGGAAGGTACCGGCGCCCACTTCCATATCAAGTGGCTGCAGCAGGATGCAGCCCTGTGCTGACCAGTAATGCTGTAATGCCAGAATCAGTCCCTGAAAAGTACTGACATCTGGTGTTTGCGTTCCGTTCTGACTCACGCGCTGGATCCATGACAGGTGGATGAAAGCAGCAAGTATAACGGAAGATGGATAAAATGATCTTCATTGACGCTGGGCATCAATGAAGATCATGCAGGAACTGTCAGCGGTCAGGGGCCATCAGCACAATGTCAGTACGACGATTCTTGGCACGCGTGTCCTTGGTATCAGGCGCTTTGGCATCCAGTGGCTGGAACTCGCCAAAGCCGCGCGCCGAAAGCCGGCTGCCGGGAATACCCTTGCTCTGGAGATATTCAACCACGCTGGTAGCGCGCGCGGTAGACAGTTCCCAGTTACTCTTGTACTGCTGTTTAAGATGCGCACCAATAGGAACGCTATCCGTGTAACCGCGGACTTCTATGCGCTTGTCGCCGGCCTCCTTGAGGGTGGGGATGATCTTGTCGAGTACTTTCTTGCCATTGGCATCCAGTTCAGCACCGGCAGAAGGAAACAGCATTTCATTGACCATGGATACGGTCAGTTCTTCATTCTGTTCCTGGATGGTGACCTTGTCGGCATCCACCTCAGCCTGAAGCTGGGCATTCAGGTCTTTTTCCTCGTTATATTCCTGCATGGAAACACAGCCCCCAAGCGCCATGGAACAGGCCGCCGCCAGCAGTGTCGTGCGAATGATATTCATGTTCTATGATGTTCCTGTTTATTCCATCAGTTCAAAAAAACTCTTGTCGACACCACATTCCGGACAACACCAGTCATCGGGAATATCCTCAAAGCGGGTGCCTGGCGCAATGCCAGAGTCAGGATCACCCTCGGCTTCGTCATAAACCCAGGAACAGGTGGTACAGATATATTTTTTATGGTCGCTCATGCTTGGGAAGTCCTCCATGATGAAGTAATGGTTATTGAATACCAGAATCAGACATTATCCGGACAACGGCCATACATCCGGTTCCAGCGATGAATCAGCTGGTTGGGCGCCTGATCCAGCTGCCACCACTGAAACTGCCAGCGCCAGTTACTACCGCCTACCGTGCCAGGTGTATTCATGCGTGCATGACCATCCAGCCTGAGGATGTCCTGCATCGGCAGAATGGCTAGTGGGGCCAGTGATGCAAGCGCTGTATGCATCAGTGCTTCCGGCATGGGCAGGCGGCTTTCACCCATATAGGCATAAATTTGCCCCTGCTGCTCAGGACTTTGTCCAGCAAACCAGCCGAGCGTCGTATCATTATCATGCGTACCTGTATAGACAACCGTATTGAGATCGTAGTTATGAGGCAGGTAGGCATTATCCGGGCATCCATCAAAGGCGAACTGCAGGACGCGCATGCCGGGAATGTGAAACTCCTGACGCAGTGCATTGACTGCCGTGGTGATGATGCCAAGATCCTCAGCCACGAGTGGTAACTGTGTTCCAAATACTGCCTGCAGGCGTTGCAGAAGGGCGCTGCCTGGTGCACTGACCCAGTGTCCGCTCATGGCTGTCTCGGAGTCAGCTGGAATTTCCCAGTAGGATTCAAAACCGCGGAAGTGATCAATACGTACCAGATGATAAAGTTCAAGCTGGGTACGCATGCGCCCGACCCACCAGCCGAACTGGTCATTTTCCATGACATCCCAGCGGTAATGCGGGTTACCCCAGCGCTGCCCGGTGGCAGAAAAGTAGTCGGGAGGCACACCCGCCACGACTCTCGGCTGTCCATCCGGCAACAGATCGAAATACTGGCGTCCCGCCCAGACATCAGCACTGTCGTCGGCAACAAAAATAGGCATGTCACCAAAGAGCAGGATGCCCCGAGAGTCTGCCACATCACGCAGATGCTGCCATTGCCTGAAAAACATGAACTGCTCGAAAGCAGCCAGCTGGCGCATGGGGGCAAGCTCCGTAGCCAGAGCATCCATGGCTAAAGGATCACGGTCACGCAAGCCCGCGGGCCAGTGCTGCCAGCCTGCGCCATGAAAATACTGCTTCAGTGCGGTAAACCAGGCATAGTCATCCAGCCACCAGGCATGAGTGCTATGGAATGCCGAGAATGCCGTGCGCAGTGAATCGTCAGGAAGGCGCTCTAGGAGCGTAGCACAGGCCATTTCTCTCAGACGATGCCTGCCATCAGCATCATGCCGCAGCGTAGCCAGCGCATGACCATCAATCAAGCCTTCCTGAAACAGGCCCTCGGTATCGATCAGGTGCGGATCGCCAGCATGTACTGAATTACACTGGTAAGGTGAACCGCCAGCCTGCGTAGGATTGACAGGCAGTGTCTGCCACACCGTGAAACCATGCGCATGCAGGTAATCAAGGAATTTAATGGCAGACTGTCCCAGCGTGCCAGGTCCATCCTGGCAGGGCAGGGAGGTGATATGCAGCAGTACGCCGGCACGCCGACGGTTCATGAAGTGAGAGTTCGGCATGCCTGGATTGTTTATCCTCTGTATTTAGCGTGCGTAGTGCAGTGGCTGACCAAAATCATCGGGAGTCACCAGTACCACCCCCCTGGGGCTGACATAGTAGCGCTTCCGGTCTTCCTCAGGATTTTCGCCGATCACGGTATGGGGGGGAATATCACAGCCACGGTCGATGACAGCGCGGGTAATGCGACAGTGCCGCCCTATGTTGACATCAGGCAGGATCACCGAATCCCTGACCTGACTGTAGGAGTTGACGCGCACATTCGAAAACAGGAGTGAATGCCTGACTTCAGCGCCGGAGATGACGCATCCGCCAGATACCATGGAGTCGATGGCCATGCCGCGTCTGTCATCATCATCAAACACGAATTTGGCGGGTGGAGTCTGAGCCTGATAGGTCCAGATGGGCCATTCATTGTCATAAAGGTTCAGCTCAGGATTGACATTAACCAGTTCCATGTTGGCATCCCAGTACGAATCCAGCGTGCCGACATCGCGCCAGTAGGACTGGACGCCACTCTGGGCATCACGGAAAGGATAGGCCACAACCCGGTAATTGCGGATCACGGAGGGTATGATGTCATTACCAAAGTCGTGGCTGGAACCTGGTGTATCGGCGTCCTTGATCAACTGTTCGTACAGGAATGCAGCATTGAATACATAGATCCCCATGGAAGCCAGGGAATGGCCGGGATTGCCTGGCAGTTCTGGCGGATTGGCCGGTTTTTCAATGAAACTGCCGATACGGAAGTCGCGATCAACATCCATGACACCGAAACCGGTGGCTTCCTCAACGGGCACTTCCATGCAGCCGATGGTGAGATCAGCTTTCTTTTCCACGTGATAGGCAATCATCAGCCCGTAGTCCATCTTGTAGACATGGTCGCCTGCAAGAATGACGATATAGGCAGGATCACGCTGGCGCAGAATATCCAGATTCTGGTAAACAGCATCGGCAGTACCTGCGTACCAGGACTCCTGAAGCCTCTGCTGGGCAGGCATGATGTCAATAAACTCACCAAGTTCGGCGCGCAGGAAACCCCAGCCCTGACGCAGGTGACGTATCAGCGAATCAGCCTTGTACTGGGTCAGCACACCTACCTGACGGATGCCTGAGTTGATGCAGTTTGACAGGGGAAAATCAATAATCCGGAACTTGCCGCCAAAGGGTACAGCAGGCTTGGCACGCCATTCGGTCAGTTTGTGGAGACGTGTCCCGCGACCGCCGGCCAGTACCAGCGCGAGGGTCTGACGTGTAAGGCGGCTGACATGACGTGATGGCTTCTGCTGTATCGGTTCTTGCATGGATATAGGGCTCCTGGGTGATCACAGACAATTGGAGGGTGTTCTGTTAACATCGCTTATAGAGCGTGAAACGGAACCGGATTCACATCTCCATTCTACTCCCTGAGACTTGCCAAGTGAACCTGAACGGCAAGGAAAAAGCACATCGAACAAGAGGATTTTATGACGACCGGAAGCGACTTGCCCAGAATACTTGCCTTTCGCCATCACGATCCTTTTTCTGTGATGGGCCTGCATCTTCTGGAGACGGGACGCCATGTTGCCCGAGCCCTTATCCCCGGGGCGCAAAAAGTCTGGTGGCAGGATACCACCAGACCCATGCAGCGCCTGCCGGGTACCGATCTCTTCCAGATTGAAATGACAGCAGAGTCATGCTGTGACATCAGGCATCCATGGATCATCTGGCAGGATGATGATGGTCTACATCAGATGATTGACCCTTACACTTTTGATCCGCAAATTCCTGATTTTGACCTCCACCTGTTTGCAGAGGGCAGGCATCACCACCTGTACCGGGTGCTGGGCGCTCACCAGCACGAGGTGGATGGCATTCGCGGCACCCGTTTTGCGACCTGGGCGCCGAATGCGGAGAGGGTGAGTGTAGTCGGGCATTTCAACCGCTGGGATGGCCGCTGTTTTCCCATGCGATCCCGTGGGGGCAGTGGTGTATGGGAACTGTTCATACCTGGCATTGAGCCTGGCGAACTCTACCGTTTCGAGATACGCAGCAGTGCTGACGGTGGCATTCATCTTAAAACCGATCCTTATGGCCAGCATTTTGAACTGCGCCCCGATACGGCTTCCATCGTGACTGGTTCATCTGTTCATCACTGGCAGGATGAGGGCTGGATGCAGCAGCGCCAGGGATGGGACTGGCAGCATGCTCCGGTTAGCGTCTATGAAGTGCATGCCGGTTCCTGGCGTCTGCATGAAGACGGCAGTTACTACAATTACCGGCACATGGCGCATGAACTGGTCGAATATGTCAGCAGTATGGGCTATACCCATATCGAACTGCTACCTGTCGCCGAGCATCCTCTTGACGCTTCCTGGGGTTATCAGACGACGGGCTATTTTGCCCCGACCAGCCGTTTTGGTACCCCTGATGATTTCCGCTATTTTGTGGATTATTGTCATCAGCATGGTATAGGCGTCATTCTGGACTGGGTGCCTGCCCATTTCCCCAAAGATGCGCACGGGCTAGCCCGTTTTGATGGTACCCCCCTGTATGAACATGAAGATCCCCGCCTGGGCGAGCATCGCGACTGGGGAACCCTCATCTATAATTATGGCCGCAACGAAGTCAGGAACTTCCTGATGGCCAGTGCCGTATTCTGGCTGGAAGAGTTTCATATTGATGGCTTGCGGGTCGATGCTGTCGCTTCGATGCTGTATCTGGATTACTCGCGTGAAGCTGGAGAGTGGCTGCCTAACCGCTATGGCGGTAACGAAAATCTGGAGGCCATCGACTTTCTGCGTGAACTGAATGCGGTCGTGCACCAGCGTTTTCCGGGAGCTGTTGTCATGGCAGAGGAGTCCACAGCCTGGCCTCAGGTCACGCGCCCAGGATGGTCTGGTGGGCTTGGATTTTCCATCAAATGGAATATGGGCTGGATGCATGACATTCTCCTGTATTTCAGCCGTGATCCCGTACACCGGCCGTTTCATCATAATCAGCTGACTTTCAGCATGCTTTATGCCTTTACTGAAAACTTCATCCTGCCGTTTTCGCATGATGAGGTTGTTCATGGCAAGGGGCATATGCTGCAGAAAATGCCTGGCGATGAATGGCAGCGTTTTGCCAACCTACGCGCACTCTATACCTTCATGTTTACCCATCCAGGCAAGAAACTGCTCTTTATGGGTAGCGATATGGCACAGGGCACAGAGTGGAATCATGCCGGAACGCTGCCCTGGTATCTGCTGGACTACCCGCATCATCAGGGGATCCAGAAACTGGTGGCTGATCTGAACAGAATCTATCGGGATGTGCCAGCCCTGCATGCACTTGACTTTGATCAGGCGGGTTTTGCATGGGTAGACTGTCAGGATGCAGGCCAGTCCGTGGTTTCTTTCCTGCGCAAGGCCGACAATGGCGACTGCCTTCTGGTCATCATGAACCTGACCCCGGTCCCCAGACATCGCTACCGTATCGGTCTGCCGCTACCTGGACAATGGAAAGAGATTTTCAATTCTGATGCAACATGTTACGGTGGCAGCAACCTTGGTAATGCCATGCTGCTGGCTGAGGATATACCGTATATGGGGCAGGTCTGCTCAGCGGAGTTCCTGCTTCCACCTCTGGCGGGTATCGTGCTGCAACCCTGTGGAGATGATGCATGAAAATACTCTTTACCTGCAGTGAAGTGCAGCCACTGGTGAAAACCGGTGGTCTCGCCGATGTAGCCGCCAGTCTGCCCAAGGCGCTGGCGCAACTTGGTCACGATGTACGTATACTGCTGCCAGCTTATCCGCAGGCAGTTGCACATTGCAGCATCCATGCCAGACATGAGTTTGAGGGGCCGGCCGGTGCTGGTGCCTTGCTGGAAACACGGCTGCCTGGCTCTGATATCACAGTCTGGCTACTGGATGCTGTCTGGGCATTTCAACGCTCTGGCAATCCTTACCTTGACGCTTCAGGAATGCCATGGGCAGACAACCCCTACCGTTTTGCCTTTCTTTCAAGGGTTGCCGTTGAGGTCGCCCGGAACCGTATGGCACTGGACTGGCAGCCTGAGGTCGTCCACTGCAACGACTGGCAGACAGCGCTGGTGCCCGCGCTCCTGACACTGGAAGATGAACGTCCGGCAACCCTGTTTACCATCCATAATCTGGCCTATCAGGGGGTTTTTTCTGCCGATGTTTTCCAGCATCTGGGACTGCCTGAAGCATTCTGGCATCACCAGAGCCTTGAGTTCTTCGAGCAGGTATCATTCATGAAGGGTGGCCTGGTGTATGCTGACCGCATCACAACGGTCAGCCCCAGCTACGCGCTGGAAATTACAGGCCCGTCTTTTGGCTGTGGACTTGATGGTCTTTTACGCCAGCGCAGTCATGATCTGGTGGGCATCATCAATGGTGTGGATGATGACGAGTGGAATCCCGCCCATGATCCTCATATCGCCCAGCGTTTTACAGCGCAGTCGTTTGAAAGCAAGGCGCTGAACAGCCGGGCGCTAAGGCTTGAACTTGGCCTGCCTGAGCGGCCGGATCTGCCACTGGTTGCCCTGATTGGCCGTCTGGTTGAACAGAAAGGCATTGATCTTATCCTTGACTGCCTTGAGGCCATGCTGGAACTTCCGCTGCAACTGGTCATACTGGGCAGTGGGCATGCCGCCTTTGAACAGGCACTGGAGCAGGCCGCTGCCCGCTATCCCGAGCGTATGGCCATACGCATGGGATACGACGAAGGACTGGCTCATCGCATTGAAGCCGGTGCCAATCTGTTTCTTATGCCGTCGCGGTTTGAACCCTGTGGCCTGAACCAGATGTACAGCCAGAAATATGGCACCTTGCCGCTGGTGCATGCAGTCGGTGGTTTGAGGGATACCGTCGTCGATGCCGATGACAGGGCGCTACTCAGCGGTGACGCGACCGGATTCAGCTTCCACGAGGCGACGGGAGCCTGCCTTCTGGAAACACTCAAGCGGGCTCTGGGTATCTGGCAGTATCCGGATATGTGGGCCAGGATGGCACTCAAAGGCATGCTCAAGGATTTTTCTTGGGAGGCCAGCGCACGTCAGTATCTGGCGCAGTACGAGCTTGCCATACGGGCTAGAAAGTCATCCTGATACCCAGCATGGCGCCCCGGCCGGGTTCGGGTGCGTAGTTGCGCAGATAAGATACTGAATTGCGGATATTCTGGTCGAGAAGATTGTTGGCCTGGGCAAACAGGACCATTGTGCCTGCAGGGCCGGCATCCAGAGTGTGCTGGGTGCCAAGGTTGAGCAGCCACCAGCCAGGCGTGGCAGTGTCGTGGCTGCCATAGTCATCCTGTGCTTCCGCCCGGGTCAGCCGGAGGTAGGCTGAGGTTTTTTCCCTGCTGACATCAATCTGGGCACCATAACGCAGTGGCGGCATACGGGGGACATTGCCAGCACCACCGGAAAACATGCCACGGGTGTAATCACCGAACAGGCTCAGATCAACGACAGCCCAGCTGGATTCGTGCAGAGTGGTGCCCAGCTTTGCCTCAAACCCCCTGAATCCTGCGTTCTGCTGCCCGATGCGATAGACGGGCAGGCAGGCCTGGGGATCGCTACACTGGGACTGGAACGATTCAGTGGCTTCGTCAAAATAATCGCCAGTGCTGGCATTATAGATGTAATCCCTGGCCCAGGTCTGAAACAGTGTCATATCAGCCTGATACTGGCGGTAGCGGAACCGGTAGCCAGCTTCCAGGTTGTAGCTGGTTTCCTCCTGCAGTCCGGGATTGCCGATTTCATAGCTTGCGGTTGCAGGGTGAACGCCATCAGCGTAGAGCTCCTGTGCCTGGGGGGCACGCTGGAATCTGGAAAAGGTCAGGCTGTACGTCTGGTGTTCATCCCAGTGCAGGGTAGACGATGCCGAGGCACTGACTGGCGTAAAGCTGCGTGCGGTCAGTATATCGGGTTGGACATTCTGGTTTTCCACGCGCAGACCGATCTGATGATCCAGTCCCGCTGCCTGAAAGTTTTCCAGGGCAAAGCCGCTCCATGACCGTGTCCAGGTATGGGGAATAATGGCTTCCTCACCCTGACTGTTGAGTTCGCTGGCGAAAGCCTGCATGCCGATAATGCCTGTGAGACCCTGCAACGGCTGGTGGCGCGCTTCAAGCCTGCCTTCCGTGGTTCTGTTGCTGAATTGTGTCCCTGTCATACCATCCGCAATTTCGGCGTGACCATAATCCGTATAGGCCACTTTTGCCGTCAGTTTCTCAATGCCATGAACTGGCGCATCCAGCTCGCCACGGGCATCCGCGCGTGCCTGATGCATGTCGATGCGCACGGTTTCTGCGCCAGGAACACCATTCGGCGGAAGCCCGTAGTTATTTTCATAGTAATTCATGCCAGCGCCGGCATAGCCTGGATCACCCATGCCGGAAAAACCGAAGGATCCGCCCTTGGCCTGGGTAGCTGTATTGCTTACATATCCCCTGGAATTGACCAGACCCTGGGCATAGAGTCCCGGGTTCTGCGACAGTACGGCATTACTGTCAATGGCGCGCCCACCGATGCTTTCGTTGCCACTATCCCTGAAAAAACCGTCCATGTGATAGTTCATGGCGTTCTGGCTGGCATCCGCTCTGGCAAAACTGGCAGATTCGTCAAGTGCCGAGTTGTAGCGCTGTTCAACATTGGCCTGGAAACCATCGGGCGTAACATGGTCAGGTACCCGGTTATCCAGTACATTGACAATACCGCCAATGGCGCCACTGCCATAGCGTAGCGTAGCGGGCCCACGCAGTACTTCAATGGCATCTGCCTGCATGGGTTCAACAGCGTTGGCATGATCCGGACTCAGGCTGGATACATCATTGTTACCTATGCCGCTCTGCATGACCTTGACCCTTGGCCCTGACTGACCACGGATGGTGGGCGTGCCCACCCCCGGGCCAAAGGACTGGTTCATGATGCCCGGCTGGTTCTGCAAGGTTCCGCCCAGCGTGTTGCCAAGCTGGGTGCGCAGGGCTTCACCCTCAAGCGTGATGGCAGGGGGCGCTATATCCTGGGGCATTTTCGTGGCTATACTGCTGACAGTGACGGTGGTCATGGTCTGCACGGTTTCTGGTGTGACTGATGCCGGGGGCTGGGTGACCTCAGCCGCATGGACTGAACCGGCACCTGCGACATGCAGTAAAGATGTGGCGAATGCGGGCCATAGGCAAGATTTCATGGAGATATCCGATAGCTACATATATGTTATAATATAACATAACATCAGCATGGGGTTGAGCGCAATGGTTATGTTATATTATATCAGAACCGTGACAATTCAGTGAATGGCAGATCGCCATGATGGACATGCATGCCGCCCAGCTCAGCGCAATGGGTAGTCGTGGGAATGGCTTTACCTGGGTTGAGTAGACCGTATGGATCAAACGCATCCTTGACTGAAAAAAAGAACCGCAGTGTCTGCTCGGGAAACTGGTGGCACATCGCGTCCAGTTTTTCGATGCCAACGCCGTGTTCTCCGGTGACACTGCCGCCAAGATCCACGCAGATCCTGAGAATATCCAGTCCAAGTGCCTCTGCCTTGCCGCTTTCTTCGGGACTGGCCGCATCAAAAAGAATGAGCGGATGCAGGTTGCCATCTCCAGCATGAAAGACATTCAGGCAGCGCAGGCCGTACTCGGCGGATCGTGCGGCAATGGCCGCCAGTACCTCTGGCAAACGATATCTGGGAATGGAGCCATCCATGCAGAAATAGTCTGGAGAAAGCCTGCCACAGGCCGGGAAAGCATTTTTTCTTCCTTTCCAGAACTGCAGGCGTTGCGCTTCACTCTGGCTGAGCATGATGTGACCGGCACCTGCATCCATCATCAGCTGGCGGATGATGGTCATGTCTTCTTCCACATCTTCCCGGCTGCCATCAGCTTCGCACAGCAGCAGGGCAGCAGCATTGACATCATAGCCAGCATGGACAAAATCCTCAGTAGCCCTGATCATGGCTTGATCCATCATTTCCAGCCCGGCAGGCACCGGCCCGGAGGCAATGATGCTGGCCACAGCCCTGGCGGCTTGTTCAACCGATGCAAAACTGGCAAGCATACACTGTGCATACTCTGGTTTTGGCAGCAGTCTGAGCCAGATATCCGTCATGATCATGAGCAGTCCTTCCGAACCTATGACCAGAGGTAACAGATCGGGCCCAGGTGTATCGGGTGCCAGGCTGCCCAGTGTCAGCGTTTCACCTTCCATGGTCAGCCCCCTGACCATCAATACGTTATGGAAGGTCAGCCCATACTTCAGGGTATGCACGCCACCTGCATTTTCGGCGACATTACCGCCGATGGTACAGGCAATCTGACTGGATGGATCGGGAGCATAAAACAGTCCGTGAGGTGCGGCAGCTTCACTGACACTGATATTGCGCACACCCGGTTCAACATGAGCGATGCGTGCCAGAGGATCTATGCTGATGATACGGCTGAAACGGGTCATGACCAGCAGTATGCCATAGGGGCAGGGCGTAGCGCCTCCGGAGAGTCCAGTGCCAGCTCCCCGGACAGTTACCGGCACGCTGAACCTGCGCGCGGTACGCAGGATGATCTGTAGCTGATCACTGGTTTCCGGCAGGACTACCAGACCGGGCAGGGCCTTTCTTGCAGTGAAGCCATCACAGTCATAGACAGCCCGGGAAGATGCTTCAGCAATCAGGATACCTGCAGGTAGCAGGCTTTCGAGTGTTGCGCAGGCCTGGGAAAGGTTATGCAACTGCTGTTCGTCGGCTGGATTACTGACCATCAGATTTCAGCCGCTCTGCGTACTGGATCTGCCCGGCCAGCCAGGTAATCCAGTGATGGACGGGAATCTGGCTGGCCGTCTGCAGATGATGTAGACAGCCTATGTTGGCAGACAGTAGCCGGGCGGCGTCGGTCCTGGCAATACTGCCCAGTTTTTTATCACGCAACTGTCTGGCCATGGCTGGCTGCAGAATGGTATAGCTGCCTGCAGCGCCGCAGCAAAGATGTGCATCAGGTATGGCTGTCCATGCGTACCCCCACTGCGAAAGCAGGGATTCCATGACGCCCCTGATCTGGAGACCATGCTGCAGTGTACAGGGAGGATGGAAAGCTAGATGTGTCTGTGCCTTGATGGCAG
>JBEBBU010000056.1:0-8711 GCA_041158225.1 Pseudomonadota bacterium
TCTGGTACAACATGTTACTGTATTGACCTATAAATAAAATTTAAATAATTTAATGGTCTCCATTAATCAGGGTAAATGAATGAATGTAAGCCTACGCCAGCTCAGGCTGTTTGAATCCGTAGCCCGTCATCTGAGTTTTACCCGTGCAGCCAATGAAATGCACCTGACACAGCCGGCAGTGTCCATACAGATCAGGCAACTGGAAGAAAATGTCGGTATGCCTTTATTCGAGCAGATTGGCAAGCGTATCTATCTGACCGAAATGGGATCTGTGCTGCAAGCCACCTGTCGGACCATCCTTGGAGAACTGGACCGTTTTGAAATGGAGGTGGCTGATCGGCAGGGGCTTAAGCAGGGGCAACTGCGTCTGGGGGTCACGACCACAGCCAAGTATTTTGTACCCGCTGTTCTTGGTGTTTTCTGCCAGCAATATCCTGGTGTCGAGATCCTGCTCAAGGTCAGTAACCAGCAGGCGTTGCTGGAACGTCTGGCACGCAACGAGGATGATCTTTACATTCTTGGAAGGCCACCTCAGGAGCTTTCAGTCACAGCCATACCCTTCATGGATAATCCACTGGTCATGCTGGCGCATCCTGCACACCCCATGGCAGGTGAGCAATGTATTCCTCCTGAGCGCTTTGCAGAGGAATGGTTCCTGATGCGGGAACCTGGCTCAGGTACGCGTGATGCCACGGAAAAGTTTTTTGACCAGTATGGTTTCCGCTTGAAAGAACGTCTTACCTTAGGGAGCAATGAAGCTATCAAGCAGGCGGTGATGGCGCAGCTTGGGGTGGCGGTACTGTCCAGAAGCACGGTGGGTCTGGAAACCGAGGTAGGCAGGCTGGTCATGCTGGATGTACAGGGTTTTCCCATTCCACGTCAGTGGTATATCGTCTATCCTGCCGACAAGCGGCTTTCCGTGGTCGCGGATACGTTTTGCCAGAGCCTGCAGGATCAGGTTGCACCTGAGCAAGTACATCAGGAGGACTCTTGATGCACAGTGACGGGTTCAGGTTGCAACCTCAGTCCATATTTCAGCCAGTATTTCTCATCCCAGCTGCAATGGCATTAATGCTCCTGAGGATGGGTTTGTCCCAGGCGTTGTCATCAGCGCCAGCTGTTTCTGATGCCCTGAGTTTTTTCAGGAGAGCTGTCTGTATGTAGTTGAGAGGACCGATAAAATTGTCCCGCCATGCCATGGAATAATCCAGTACCTGATGATCTTCAAGCAGCCTTTCCGTACAGGCTATCCTGAGTACCCATTCCACACAGGTATGGTATTCCTGGGCAATCATGGACCATATGTGCTCGGCCATAGCGTGGTCATCACAAAGTCCTGCATATTCCCTCGCAATCGCTATGTCAGTTTTGCGCAGCGCCATCTGGGCATTGCTCAGGAGATTGCGGAAGAAAGGCCAGTTCGCATACATTTCGCGCAGGAGCGCAAGTCGCTCTGGATCACTGCCCACCCATTCAGCCAGGCTGCTGCCTATACCGTACCAGGCGGGAAAGGTCTGTCTGGACTGGGCCCATGAAAATATCCATGCAATGGCCCTGACTGACTTTTTCGATCGATCGCTCTGATTGCGGTGAGAGGGTCTTGAACCTATATTCATCCTGCTGATTTCCCTGAGGGGCGTCGACTGATAGAAGTAGTCCATGAATCCGGGTGTTTTTTCTGTCAGGTAGCGGTAGTGCTTCTCTCCAATCGCTGCCAGCTCAGCCATGACAGCAAGATAGCGCTCATCAGGTTGTGGTGTCGGCCTGACAAGGCCAAGACTGGTCTTGATAAGGCCGGTAATACCCATGGTCAGTTCATAAACCGCTGTTTCCATATTGTTGTAACGATAGAAAAGGACCTCGCCCTGTTCGGTAAACTTGATACGTCCCTGTACTGTATCGGGTGGTTGAGCCAGAATGGCTTCATGTGTCGGTCCGCCACCACGTCCGATGGTACCGCCCCGTCCATGAAAAATCCTGGATTCCAGCCCGTTGGCCCGGGTTTGTTTGACAATCATCTGCTGAGCCTTATAGAGTTCCCAGGCTGATGCCATGATGCCACCATCCTTGCTGGAATCCGAGTAGCCCAGCATGATTTCCTGGGTATTGCCTGATGCGCGGACAAGATCGATATAAACCTTCTGGGCGAACAGGCTGGCCAGTACTTCATCCATGCGATGAAGATCATCAATGGTTTCAAAAAGGGGGCTTACCTGAATATGGCAGAACCAGCGCCCTCCCAGATGTCCAAGCAGTCCACTCTGTTTGGCCAGTACCAGTACCTCAAGCACATGACTTGCCTGATGGGTCATGGAGATTACGTACTGTCCGAAGCATTCGGATCCAAGCATTCCCCTCATGGCCGCGATCACATCAAACACTTGCATGACTTCACGGGTGCTGGACGATACCCGGGAAGTATCGAGAGAAAATGCTTCTGGAAGTGACAGCAGTCTGGCAAGTGTCTCCAGTCTTTCCTGTTCATCCATAGCCAGGTAGTCAATCCCGAGACTGGTATTGAGCAGTTCTGCAATGGCGGCGCTATGTCGCGATGACTCCTGTCTTATGTCAAGCTGCATGAGGTGAAAGCCAAAACTTTCGACAAGACGCATAAGATCAAGCAGTTCCCCGCCTGCTATTTCGCCATCACCGTGTTCTGTGAGTGACTGCTGGATACTGGCCAGATCAGCGTGAAAACTGCCAGCTGAGGGATAGGCCAGCTGATCGTGGCAGCTGATATGTTTCTTTCTGCCTGCAAGCACTTTCCTGAGGGTACGCTCAAGACGATAACGCATCAGATACAGTTTATGGCGGTAGGGCTCCTGAATGAACTGCATTTCAGCCAGATTCAGGTCAGGTTCAAGTGCAAACTGTTGCCTGTCCTGTTCCAGCCGCTGTACAAAATCGTCAGAGAAGCTGGCAAGGCCTGTTGAATGGCAGAGTTGAGACCTGAGCGCATCAATTCTGCGGATATACTCCTGAAACACGGTTTGTGCCTGCATCAGCAGCGCCTGTTCAGTGGTGCCGGCGGTGACATTGGGATTGCCGTCCCTGTCTCCGCCAATCCAGGAGCCAAAGCGTATGAAGCTGGGTAGTACCAGTTCCTGGATGCCATCCTGACCATAGACATCATGCAGCGCCTGATCCATGTGACGATAGGTGCGGGTTATGGCATCAAATAGTGATAATGTGAAGAAATAAAGTCCGGTATCAATTTCATCCTCGACACCCATGCTTTTGGCACGAACCTCGTCCGTTTGCCAGAGTACCTGAACCTGCTGCTGCATTCTGGCGAGTGCCTTTTTGCGTTCAGCAGTCCTGTGGCCAGCTCGCAGAATCTGCTCCTGTGAAAGGAATATATTCCTCAGTATGCTTTTGATGATGCGCCGTTTGGCCTCTGTCGGGTGTGCCGTCATGACAGGCTGATAAAGCAGGCCGCTGAAAACCTGGCGCAGCTGATCGGCCTGAATACCCTGGTTTTTAAGCTGCCTGAAGGTGTCATGGAAAGAACCGGGCAGCGGGCTGCTGTCATGCTCGCCATGTTCGCGTCTTTGCTGGAGCGAGACGGATTCCTCGACAATATTCAGCAGACTGAAGTAAAGGTTGAATACCCTGATCAGCTGGCTGAGTTCGCCAGGATTCATGGTGTCGATAAGTTCTCTGATTTTCCTGAGCCTGGAGCGGCTTCCGTCCCTTTTCAGACTGGCATAGGATTTTTGCAGGCATTCTGCCTGACGTGATGCCCAGCCTGATCCCTGGGATTCAAGAACCCTGTTCAGGACAGCCGTCATGATACGGATGGCTCTTCCCAGTTCTTTCTCATGGATGTGCCATCTGCCAGAATCGGTCAGCTCGGGTGCTGGATGCAGCGGGTGAATGTTCATATGGCATTCATCTCCTTGGGTGGGCGCAGCGGATGATGAACTGTTTTTTCCATGCCTACCGGCAGAAACTGACGGGCTTCAGGAACGTAGCCAAAAATTTCTCCGGTCTCAATCTTGTAGACCCATCCATGAATACGCAAATTGCCTTTGGCCAGAGCGGCAGCCACGCATGGGTGAGTTCTGAGATTTTCCATCTGGGCCAGTACATTTTCCTGAATGGAAATATTGAGCAGATCTGCTGCATCCCTTGAGGGATAGACTTCCCTTACTATCCGCCTTGTGGCTTCAGCATGTTCCAGCCAGCGGTTCAGCGCTGGAAAATCCGTGATTTTCTCAGGATTGAGCATGCCATCCATGGCGCCACAATGTGAATGGCCGCAAACAATCACATCCCGGACGGCAAGTCCCTTGACTGCAAATTCGATGGTAGCAGCCTCGCCTCCGGCAGAAGGACTGTAGGGAGGCACCAGATTGCCTGCATTGCGAAGAATGAAAAGATCACCTGGCTGGGTTTGCGTGAGCAGATTAGGATTGATACGGGAATCCGAGCAGGTAATGAACAGCGTTTCCGGATGTTGTCCCTCAGAGAGTCTTGCAAAGAGTTCCTGCTGTGAGCCAAAAACGCTCTGCTGGAAGTGGTGCAGTCCTTCAATCAGTTTTTGCATGATGATCTACCCTCTGTCGCTTATGAAGCAGTGATGTTATGGAAGCTCAAGAGTAAACGGGAGCTAAATCATAGTAAAATTGAATATATCTGATTAAAGGCAAGAAAAAATCAAAGTCATAGCATGCAGAGAATCAACTACCATCACCTCTATTACTTCTGGACTGTTGTCAATACTGGCGGTATTGCCCGAGCCTCGGAAAAACTTTACCTGACACAGCCGACCATCAGCGCCCAGATAGCGCAGTTCGAGCAGACCATCGGTCACTCGCTTTTTGAAAGAACAGGCAGAAGTCTGCTTCTGACCGATACCGGACGTGATGTTTTTGAGTATGCCGATGAGATTTTTTCCATAGGGCGTGAACTGGTTCAGTATCTGAGCGGCCGTACATCAGGAAAAGGCTACCGTCTGAATGTCGGTATTGCGGATAACCTGCCTAAACTGCTGGTCATGGAACTGCTGAAGCCTGCATTTCAGCTCCCGGTACCTGTAAGGCTAAACTGTCATGAAGACAAACCGGAGCGCCTGTTAAGTGAACTTGCCCTGCACGCTATTGATCTGGTGCTGACTACCGGGCCTCTGGCATTCAAACCAGCAGCAGGTGTTTTTGGTCATTTTGTGGCGGAATCGCCGATTGTCGTGTTTGGAACGACCGAGCTTGCGCTTCAGTATCGCAGCCAGTTTCCAGAAAGCCTGAATGGGGCACCCTTCCTGATGCCGGCAGGGCATCCCGGCTTGCGCCAGGATCTGGATCTATGGTGTGAGACTAACGGAATATGGCCGGAAATTCGCGCAGAAATAGCCGATAGCGCGCTTCTGAAAACTTTTGGCGGTGAAGGTATCGGCCTGTTTATGGCACCCAGTATTGTCGAGAATGTGGTATGCAGACAGTATGGTGTGGAAACGGTGGGTCGTATTGATGATATTTGCGAAAAATTTTATTTGTATACTGCTCACAGGAAAGTCAATCACCCGGCATTGAATGCAATTCTCGAGCATGCCACGACTGGATTGCGTGGGGTCGGGCCACGCGCTCCTGTCGCAGGGCCCGACCTCTGAGCGTTTAGAGCAGAATGACCAGAATGAGGAGAATGCCGGTAACCCAGTAAAGACGTGGTAGTCTGTTTTTCATGCCGGCAACGCTAATATCATCCACCACCTTGAGCCACTGGATAGCGCACTCAGCATGGCGGCAACCTGCCGGTGGAGATGCTTTTTTTTGTTCTTCTGACATGGTTTTTCTCCGGTTCTTATAGTTATGCTGCCGTTTGTGCGGCATGATCATGTTAACACTTGCCGGAGCTGCGGTATGCAGGCTGATGGCTGTGCTGCATAATGCAGCAAATCATTACGCATGGATGACTGCTTGCTTACACCATGGAAAACGGGAGGTTATAAGGTCGCCATCGTCAGCACCAGCATGATGGTCCTGTGCAGCGGCTGTGATGGAGGGCTGCTGATGACGGTGGGGCCTGATTACCGTCAGCCTGCGCCCATGGTGGCTGCTGGCTGGCAGGCCGGTCAGCTGGCATCAGCTGGGACCCATGCAGTCATGCCGGCTGATATCCATGACTGGTGGGCCAGATTCAATGATCCCGAACTCATGCGCATGATGACCGAGGCGCAGCGGATCAGTGCATCCGTTGCTGATGCGCGGGCAAGCATCGAAGAAGCCAGGGCAGGGGTGGTGCTGGCTACGGCTCAGGGCCTGCCGCGACTGGATACCCAGGTTGACATGATGAGGGCGCGAACCACTTTTGGTACGCCACCGTTTGACTGGACGCGCTATCAGGCAGGGCTGCAGTCTAACTGGGAAATCGATCTTTTTGGTGGGATAGCCCGTCAGCGCGAAGCTGCTGCAGGTCATCTTGCTGCCCGTCAGCATGCCTGGCACGCTGCCAGAGTGTCATTGGCGGTTGAAGTGGCCAATGCCTACACGGGATTCCGTTATTGCCAGATGCTGGTGGATATCGCCACTCAGGACGTGCAGTCCAGAAGCCAGTCAGCCCGCCTGGTCGATCTTGCCGGTCGCGCAGGTCTGAGGCCACCTGCGGATATGGCGCTGGCCAGTGCCAGTCGTGCCGACAGTGAGGAAGGTCTGTTACGGCAGTCGGGGGAATGCGACAAGGCTGTCAAGGCACTGGTAGCGTTGAGCGGGCTCTCGGAAGCGGAAGTGCGTTACCGGCTGATGGCCGGGGCGCCTGACCGGCAGCATCTTCCCGAACCTCCCCCTTTCAGGATTGAAGCCTTGCCTGTCAAGGTACTGCTGCAGCGTCCCGATGTGGCAGAGGCTGAGGAGCAGTTGGCGGAATCTAGCGCAAAAATTGGTGTGGAAGAAGCCAGACGCTATCCCAGATTCAGCCTGACTGGCAATATCACCCCGCAGTTGCAGACCGTCAGCGGCATGAGCATGCTCAGCCCCTATGCGGCGGGAGCCAGTGCAGCCAGTACTTATTTTGCCAATACCTGGTCCTTTGGTCCGACACTCACCATGCCTCTTTTTGATGCGGGTAAAAGGCTGGCTGATGTTGAGGCTGCCCGTGTCCGTTTCGAAGCCGCCCAGACCCGTTTCCAGTCCACGGTCAGAATGGCAGTCAGGGAGGTTGAGCAAGCTCTGGTTCGCCTCATGACCAGCGAAGGCCGTTTACCCAAAGCCATGGAGGCGCTTCATGGTTATGAACGCAATATGCATGCAACCGACCGTCTTTACCGTGCCGGTTTCAGCAGTCTTCTTGAACTGGAACAGGCACGTCGCCAGACACTGGCAGCGCGCAGGGTACTGGCGGATCTGGAACAGGAGCGGGTATCAGCATGGATAGCACTTTACCGTGCCGCCGGCGGAGGATGGCATGATCCAGAAGCAAAGACAGGGGAGAGCGCTGACCATGCCAGTCACAGGGAATAAACAACGTCACATCATCATGTGCTTGGCGCTGGTCATGGCAGGGTGCTGCCTGCCTGATATTGCGGCTGTCACCTGGGCTGGGGAAGCCCGTCCAGTGCAGGAAGGAACGCCCGTACTCACCGTAGAGCCGGTGCAGCCTGTCAGGTTCAGTCTGCCTGTCAGGATTTCTGCCAACGGATCGATTGCGCCCTGGCAGGAGGCAGTGATCAGTGCGGAACTCGGTGGTGTCCAGCTGCTGGAAATTCTGGCCCAGGTAGGTGATCAGGTCAAAAAAGGA
Organism: Pseudomonadota bacterium; assembly: GCA_041158225.1. Classification (GTDB taxonomy): domain Bacteria; phylum Pseudomonadota; class Gammaproteobacteria; order Methylococcales; family Methylococcaceae; genus JBEBBU01. Next base: position 7,732 of record JBEBBU010000056.1, read on the forward strand.
CAGGTACTAGCCGTTTTTGATCGTGAAAGAGTGGCTGCCGATGTTGAGAACAGCCGCGCTGTGCTGGCGGAGGCCGAAGCCATGCTTGAGGAATCCAGGGAAAATGCCCGTCGGGTTCGCGACATTATTGATGAAGGCGCCATGAGTGCCCTGCAGGCGGGGCAGTATCTGACTGCGGAAAAAACTGCGGAGGCGCGGGTTCGGGCAGCCCGTGCCCATCTGGATATACAGAACCTGCGCATGAAACATACGCGGGTAGTGGCCAATGATGATGGCATCATTACCCGGCGCCAGGCGGTTCTTGGTGTCGTCACTCAGGAAGGGCAGGAACTGTTTCGTCTGATCCGGCAGAACCGTCTTGAATGGCATGCTGAAGTCACGGCCAGTGAACTGTTCCGTCTGCGTGCCGGCAGCAGGGTCGAGTATACGGTGCCTGATGTCGGATCTTCCACAGGGCAGGTGCGCATGGTGGGCCCAGGCCTGGATCCGGGTAGCCGTTATGGCACTGTGTATGTGGATCTGCCTGGTGCCATGGAACAGGGTTTCAGGCCTGGCATGTATGCTCAGGGCTATTTTCTGCTTGGATCATCTGAGGGGCTGATGCTGCCACGTTCTGCGATCACGCTCAGGGATGGTTTCAGCTATGTTTTCCGTCTGTCGGAAACGGGTAAGGGTATGGCCAGGCTCGAAGAAGTCAAAATCAGACTCGGGCGCAGCGAGGGTGATCTGGTGGAAGTACTGGAAGGCATTCAGGCGGATGACCGGGTGGTACGCTCAGGGGGCGCCTTCCTCTCTGGGGGAGATCAGGTCAGGCTATTGCCATGAATATCTCCGCCAGCTGTATCCGCTCGCCTTTGCCGGCCGTGATGCTGTTTTTCCTGCTGTCGCTGGCAGGATTTTACTGTTTTGGCATCATGAAAGTGCAGAACTTTCCGGATCTGGACTTTCCTACCGTGACCATTGCGGCCAGCCTTCCCGGG
>JBEBBU010000057.1:0-5026 GCA_041158225.1 Pseudomonadota bacterium
CGTGGTACGCTGAAGCCAGCCACCAGCCGAACCAGGATCCGAAGTCCCAGGCCATGCTGCAGCGGATGATGCGGGAGTATGCTTACCGTGAATATCTGCTGGACAGGCTATCCCAGGAAGCAGGCCATGCCGCTTCAGCAGGGTCCGTCACAGAACATGTTTTTGAGGATGGTGATTTCAATTTCTATGACATCCTGATGTCGGATGTCCTGATACGCCTGACCAAAACAGAACGGGACACCCTGCTTGAACTGCGGAAACAGGGGCGCTATCCCGACCACATCATCCGTCATGTCATGCATAAGACCGATCTGCGGCTGCTTTATCTGGAATCCCTGCTGCGATCCGAACCATCCTGACTACCCGCCGCATAGACCAGTTCAGCCGCAGCCTTCAGCAATCCAGCCCGGCTATCAATGTCAGTAGCCCGTGCCTGGGCGAGATTGCGCTCTGCCGTGAGCAGTTCCACCACAGTACACAAGCCCTGAGCATAAGTGGCCCTGGCCGCCTCCCACGACTGCTCAGCCGCGCTGAGCATGGCGATGGCAAACTCCACTTTTCTTGCGGAAGTCTTGATGTCCGCATAGGCACGCCAGACATCACGAATGATTTTCAACTGTAGCGTCTCCAGATCAGCCTGGGCAGCATTTTTCCTGGCGCGCGCCTGATCGATGCGGTTCACGCCGGCAAAACCCTCGAAGATATTCCAGTCCATGGTAAGAAAGGCATCTGCCACAGGCGATCCGATACTGACATCCGGTGAATTGGGGGTCGAAAGGTCGCGATAATTCCACTGTTTCCAGCCCTGCTTCGCCGTCAGGGAAATGACCGGCCACCAGGTCGCCTCCTGGCGCCGGATGTCCGCCTCCTGGGCACGCAGTTTTGCCAGCTTTTCAGCCAGATCGGGACGCTGCTGCAACGCCTGGTCAATCACAGCATCAGCCTCGCTCTCCAGCTCCTTCGGCAGGGTCAGATCCGACATGGCCACGGTCTGGATCTTGACATCAGGCGTCATGCCCAGACTCTCGGCCAGATCGGCCTGGAAAGTCATGACCTGACCGCGGGCTGATTGCAGTTCATAGCCGGCATGAGCCTGATCCTGCACGGCAAGCAGCACCTCCGGGCGCGTTGCAAGACCGCGCCCCAGTTGCGCCTGGATGGAGGCTACATTACTGGATGACTGCTCCAGGTTTTTTTCTGCCGCCTGCACCCGCGCCCTGGCGGCCAGTAGTGCATAGAAACTGCGCTGGATATCGAAAATCACCTGCTGATGCGTCCGGTTCATGGCAAAACCTGCTGCCAGCAACTGCTGCCCGGCCCGGTCAATACTGGCAGGACGCGCACGATCAAACAGTATCCAGGAAAGACCTACCACCGGATCAACCGCCGTTCCTCCCAGAGAAAAAGCTCCGGTCTGTTCGGAAAAGGGATAGCGGTAATAACCGGCATGACCGCCAACAGCGATCACAGGAAGCCAGGCCGCCTCGGCAATGCCAAGGCCCGCAGCAGCGCTACGTGCTTCTTCCCAGACACTGCGGGTCACAGGATTCTGGCGCAGGCCTAGATCCACCAGTGCAGCAAGATCGTAGATACGCCCGGCCTCCAGTTGTGGCCGGCCAGCATCACGGCTGAAAACAGGTACGGCGGCCAACCCACCCGCTCCGCTTCCTGGCAATACCTCTGCAGGACGCCATATCTGGTGTGCCGATGACGGTGCAGATTCCATGGGCGCATCAAAATGCTTGATGGCACGCGGGATATCACCGGGACTGCAGGCTGTAAGCAGGCAGACCAGACCTGACGATAGTGACAAATGTCTGGGAATCATTTAGAGTCTTGAACTACTTTGACAGCGCCCTAAAATGACAAAGGTTACTGGACTGTACACATCAGGACAAGCTGCTAATTTCAGAAGCAGCCTCTATCGCCTGTGTCTGCTGGGGACTCCCCTGCTGTTGACAGCATGCGACCCCTTGCTTTCCATTCAGGGATCATTCTGGCCACCATGGATCATGTCGATGCTGGCAGGTCTGGTCTTATGCGTGCTACTGCTCCGACTGCTGGATCGGTCTGGACTGAGCTCTGATTTTGGGCCCGCACTCATCAGCTATCCATGCCTGTGGTGCTGGCTGACTTTCAGCGTCTGGCTTCTGGCATTCGGATGACGACTCAATCACCAATCATGCCGAGCCTGCGCATCGGACGGTGGCTGGGCATTCTCAATATCCTGCTGGCCATCGGCACTGGCATCCGGGTATGGCAGCTCAATATTGCTGAGCCCCGGACTAATGATGCCATGGTACGCGCCAACATCGTGAATGTCGTGCTGCAGCATGTCAATGGCAAGGTCGTGGATCTGCCCATTCAGGACAACCAGTATGTCCACAAGGGGGATCTTCTTTACAGGATTGATCCCAGGCCCTACGAGGCAGCACTCGCCGCAGCTGAAGCTGAACTCAAGGTTGCTGAGAATGAACTGGCTGGACAGATGGCCATGCTGCGGGCAGCCGAGGCCAATATAAGACAGAGGGCGGAAGAAATTGCCTCGATCCAGGCGGAAATCAGCGGGCTGGAAGCCGAGGCAGGTTATGCCAGAAGTTATCTGCATCGCCTGAAACCTCTCGAAGACAAGGTCTATGTCACGGAAAACGCAGTGCAGAAAGCGGATGCCCAATCCAGAAGTGCAGCAGCGTCCGTAAACAATGCCCGGGCCAGGCTGCGCAGTCTGGAACAACAGATGGAGGCCGCGCATCAGGATCGTACGCGTGTCGAGGCTGACCTGGCCAGAAACGGTGAGCACTACGCCAGAATACAGGCAGCCGAAGCCAAAAGACGCAAGGCACAACTGGATCTGGAATACTGCGAGGTTCATGCCACCTTTGATGGATGGGTCACCAACCTGAACACCAGTCAGGGCCAGTTTGTAGAGCCGGGGCAGACACTGTTTGCCCTGGTCAATGACCAGACCTGGTATGTCATCGCCAACTACAAGGAAACCTATCTCCGCTCCATCCAGCCCGGTATGGCGGTCGATGTTTTTCTGCCAGCCTATCCCGGACATCCCTTTCATGGCATCGTTCAGGGCATAGGCTGGGCCAACTATCCTGACAACCTCAGCGAACAGTCCGGACTGCCGGAAATCCGCAGAACCCTGAACTGGGTGGTACTTGCAGCCAGATTCCCGGTGCGTATCACCCTGACTGACCGCGACAGCCAGCATCCCTTCCGCATGGGCATGACTGCCTTTACCCATATCAGGAGCGCGGGCGCGCAACCGTGATGTCGCTGCAGCGCTACTGGGACATGACTCCGGCCGAAACCATGGCCTTGGTACGCTCGGTGGCCGGCATGCTGCTGATCAGCCTGGCCGCCGTTACACTCAACATGCCAAGCCATACCGCGCTGGCCTGTGCGCTGTTCATGACCGCCACCTCGACCATGCCTGATGCCAGCCAGGCGACAGGCTTTGTCATCCGGCTGGTGATTGATGTCACAGCTGGCGTCCTGCTAAGCGAAGTGACACTGGCCCTGTGGACAGACCAGCCATGGTTTGCCCTGCCGTTTGCAGCGCTGGTATTCATGACACTGTTCTACTATGGCAAACTGCCTGGTGGCAATATGTTTCCGGTCGTGTTCTTCATCGTGGCAGTCTTTTATGCACCTGTCAGCGTTGAGAGCAACGTCTACAGTGCACTGGACAATATCGTCATCATCCTGCTGGTCGCCGCTGTCATTCTGCTGACTCATGTCGCATTCTGGCCAAGACGGCCACTGCTGACCATGCATTTACAGATGTCAGAACGACTGGAAACCCTGGCCTATTTTCTGGAACATACGGGCGCTTTTGCTGGCAAATCCCTGTCACCAGGACAGCTCAGCACGCGTCTGGACACACTGAAAACGGCAGCCCGTGCCCATACAGACATTCCTGCCCTGCAGGCGCATTACCAGGCCGTCATGCATGCCACAGAACATATGCTGTGGCTGCTTCACTGGCAGGGACAGCAGACCGCCAGCCAAAACAGGTCAGCTGCGCCTGAAGCATGGCGATGCGAACTTGCGGACTATTTCAGAAAAGTGGCGACGGCGATCCGTCTCTGGCATGTGGATGGCGTGCCAGTCCCCTCCCCCCCAACCCCTGCATTAGCGGAAAGTGATACAGCAACGGAAGCCATGCCGCAGTTGCAATCTGCACTGCGTGCACTGGAAAAAACACTTGCCGATCTGTTCAGCCAGCCGCACCCCTCTGAACGCCTGGCCTTCAGTCTTGCCAGTGAAATCCCGGGCATGGCCTGGATCAGGGCAGATTTCTGGCGCCAGCCTGCCCCCGTGCCCTACTATTTCGGCCTGAAATACGCACTTGGCGCCATGATCTGCCTGTTTGTGATCCAGGCACTGGAATGGCAGGGCATTGACACCGCCATGGTCACCTGCATGGTCATTGCGCAAACCTCACTGGGTGCCGACTACCGCAAGTCGCTGCACCGCATCGGTGGTGCACTGATTGGCGGTGTACTGGTGGTCGTGTATACCGTAGTCATGCTCCCGGCACTGGAAACCATAGCAGGCTTTCTACTGGCCATCACCCCCGCCTACATCATCGCCTCGCGCCTGCTGGTCAACGCCCGCATCAGCTATGTCGGCATTCAGACTGGCTATGCTTTTGCCTCAGTCGCCCTGTTGAGCCCAGGCCCTGTGATTGACCTCATCGCCTCGCGCGACCGCGTACTGGGTATTTTCATTGGCATCTGTGTCATGGGCATACTGGACTACCTGGTCTGGCCTCAGAGTGCGGCCAGACAGATCCAGCTGGCCATGGCACGCGGTCTCGCGGCGCTTGCCAGTGCAGCGACCACTAACAGGCAGGATCCGGAAAAACTCCAGATACTGCTGGAACAGACTGACCGCGAGCTGCGTACGGCAAGTGACTGGCACCAGCAGTCGGTGTTCGAGCCCCTGTCTGCCAAACATCGCTGGCTGCCCGCCGATGACCTAAACCACCGCATCAGTATTATTCACCAGCTGG
>JBEBBU010000058.1:0-5719 GCA_041158225.1 Pseudomonadota bacterium
GGTTCATGGAAGAACTGTTCGTAGCGCCTCTGCACTACGGCTTCGTGTTCTTCGGCTGGCTGGCTCTGGCTATCAGCGGCGTACTGCTGCAGACCTTTGCAAGCTTTGCTAACCTGATCGGTACCCCGATCTGTGAAGCTGTTGATCAGGGTCTGATCTCCAAGTAAGCTTCCTGACCGGCAGTTGCTTCCGGCCACTGCCGGTCGACAGGAAACCAGGACCGTTGCAGATCCACTTTCAGGTTTGCAACGGTTCTTTTTTGTCCGCATCTTTCAAGCAGGAGATAACACCATGGCCATTTTCATCAACAATGAAAAACCTTCTCCACGCAGAAACCGTCTGTCCATGCTGTTTCTGGTACTTTTCATCATCTGTCTCTATGCGTTCCAGAGTAAAGTCATTGTGCCTTTCGTGGAATACATGGCCAGTTCGGATTTCTTTGACATCAACACCGATGGCATTGAAGGCAAGGATGTCAGTGGCGCCGCTTATGAGCAGTGCGACCGTCTTGCCATCGAACAGGATCCCAGTGTTGCCAACGTCGCCAAAGGTGACTTCCGTTACTGGGAAACCGGTGGTGGCAAATATCTGGTCAACTCACGCAATTACACCTGCAATATCCGCTACCTTGGCGGTGATCCACAGGATGGTAACAGCTGGTCACTCAATGGCATGGAAATGCACGCGCAGTGAGCGCAGTGTTATAATCCGGCCCCACTACCCCCGGATATCCTGCCATGAACCCTGACCGAGCCAGCCTGCACCGCTGGGCCAGAACTGCCATCGGTGGCCCCATGGGCGCCGCCGCCTGGATCATGTCCGGCTGCGCTGCCCTGGCCGTGGCCTTCTGGGGACTGAGTGCTGCCATTCCGGTACTCATCATCAAAACCGCCTCCTGGGGTCTCTGGGGCATTGGTGTAGCAAGAGAAGCAAAAAAACGGCCTCCTCCCCTTCACCTGCCCAGAGATCCATGAATACAAACGTCACCAGTGCATTCGCCCCAGCAGGGCTGTTCTCCTACCGCAAGTTCTGGGCATCGCGCTTTGGCGTTGCCAGACAGTTGCCTATGAGCCGGAGCGAAATGAACCAGCTGGGCTGGGATGCCTGCGACATTATCCTCGTCACCGGCGATGCCTATGTCGATCACCCCAGTTTCGGCATGGCCCTGGTTGGCAGGCTGCTCGAAGCTCAAGGCTTCCGTGTGGGCATTATTGCCCAGCCTGACTGGAGTCAGCCAGAAGCTTTCCAGGTTCTGGGCAGGCCCACCCTGTTCTTTGGGGTGACTGGCGGCAACATGGATTCCATGGTGAACCGTTATACCTCAGACCGTCGTATACGCTCCAACGATGCCTATACACCTCATGGAGAAGCCAATCGCCGTCCCGACCGCTGTGTACTGGTCTATGCCCAGCGCTGCCGGGAAGCCTACCGCGATATCCCGATTATTCTGGGTGGTATCGAAGCCAGCCTGCGTCGCGTCGCGCACTTTGATTACTGGTCAGAAAAGGTCAGGCGTTCAATCCTGGTGGATGCCAAGGCCGATCTGCTGGTCTTTGGCAATGGAGAACGCCAGATTGTTGAAATCGCCCACCGCATGGCCAGGGGTATCCCGATCGGACAGATGACCGATATACGCGGCACGGCCTGTCTTTTGAAGGCAATACCGGGTGAAACAGCCCTGCTGGATTCAACAGCTATCGATACACCAGGTCCTGTGGGAACGCCTGTAGACCCTTATCAGGCATCTCCTGCCAGCAGTCAGGCATCAGATGGGTCGTGTTCCAGATCTTCCGCTGCTGCCGAGGATAGCGAACGCTTACCTGCAGTAGTGACCATCACCAGACGGCAGACTGCCAATGCCATACGCCTGCCAGCCTATGAGCAGGTACGGGATGATCCTATCCTGTATGCGCATGCCTCCAGAGTACTGCACCTGGAAACCAATCCCTTCAATGCGCGCGCCCTGGTGCAGCGCCACGCGGATCGGGAACTCTGGGTAAATCCACCGGCATTTCCCCTGTCCATGGAAGAGATGGACAGGGTTTATGAACTGCCCTATAGCCGCCTGCCTCACTGGCGGTATGAAAGCGCGCATATTCCCGCTTTCGAGATGATCCAGCACTCCATCACCATCATGCGCGGCTGTTTTGGCGGCTGCAGTTTCTGCTCCATTACTGAACATGAAGGCAGGATTATCCAGAGCCGCTCGGAACCCTCCATCCTCCGCGAAATTGAAAATGTCAGGGATACCTCTCCTGCCTTTACCGGCGTCATTTCCGATCTTGGAGGCCCAACCGCCAATATGTACCGCCTGGCCTGCAAAAGTCGTGAGATTGAGGCTGGCTGCCGCAGACTCTCCTGTGTTTTTCCAGGCATCTGCAAGAATCTTGATACCAACCATCATCCACTGATCCAGCTTTACCGCAAGGCACGGGCACTACCCGGCATCAAGAAGATTCTGATTGCTTCAGGCCTGCGCTACGATCTGGCAGTGCAGTCACCCGAATATGTGAAAGAACTGGTGACGCATCATGTGGGTGGCTATCTGAAGATAGCCCCGGAGCACACGGAAAGTGGCCCTCTGTCAAAAATGATGAAACCAGGCATTGGCAGCTACGAACGCTTCCGCGCCCTGTTTGAAAAGTTTTCGAAGGAAGCCGGCAAAGAGCAGTACCTGATCCCTTATTTCATCGCCGCCCATCCGGGCACCCGCGACGAGGATATGCTGCAGCTGGCTATCTGGCTGAAGAAAAATGGCTTCCGCGCTGACCAGGTCCAGGCCTTCCTGCCATCGCCCATGGCCATGGCCACCGCCATGTACCATACCGGCAAAAATCCCATGCACCGGGTTGCACGCGACAGTGAAGAAGTTTATGTCGTCAAACGCGCTACCCAGCGCCGTCTGCACAAGGCATTCCTGCGTTACCACGATCCGGAAAACTGGCCACTCCTCAGGGAAACCCTGAAAAAAATGGGCCGGGCCGATCTTATCGGCAATGGCAAACATCACCTGATACCCTCATGGCAACCAGCCAGTGCGACAGGCAAGGCTACGACTGCATCAGGTGCGCGTCCTTTTACCACCCAGCAGCAGCATGGCCTCCCCCGTTCACGTCAGGGCAAAGGCCGACAAACCAGCGCATCCAGAAAAAAATAATAAGCTTATAAGGTATTGTTCGGACAAGATTTAACATTTCCGTAATATTATCCTGATCATGCATGCTATATATTGGGCAGGTTTGAATTGTACCTATTGCCGTGGAGACTATCTGTGCAGACGCAGCGCCTGTTTTTATCCCTTCTGATTGGCAGCCTGATCAGTGGATGCAGTCCGATCAATGTCAGGGATGACTATGATCCATCCATATCTTTCAGTGGAATGTCCACCTATAGTTGGCTCAAGCCTGGCGAACGCGAGGCTGACGACAATCTTCCAGATAACAAAAATCTGCCTGCCATGCTGGATGGTACCGTGCATCTGGCGGTGGATGGTGAAATGCATCGCAAGGGTCTGGTCAGGGTAGACAATGCAAAGCCCGACTTTCTTGTCGCCTATCATTTTGCGGAAACCTCCAGAAAAGAAGCGCAGTACATGAATGAAATGTACGCCTGGTCAGATTATCCATGGATGGGCAGTGGTGATGAGGATGACTGGTGGTTTGCCGGTGGTGCCTATCGCTGGTCAGGGGAAAAGGATACGCTGGGCAAACCGGATTACGAGGAAGGTACACTGATCGTGGATGTACTGGATCCGAAGACGCGCAAAGTCATCTGGCGCGGGACGGCTACTGACAGGGATGATTTTGGCATGGGCCCGCAGGACAAGGAAGCAGGCATCAAGGATGCGGTGAACCAGATCCTCAAAGACTTCCCACCCAAAGCCAAAAACAGATAAGTGACAGACACAAAAAACCCGGAACCTGCGTCCGGGTTTTTGATGCTCATGTGACCGCCAGAAACATCCTACTCCTGAATATCGGCGGGTTCAGACGCATGAGTCTGCGGGGCTGAGGCAGGTTCAGGTGTATGCGCCTGCGGGTCAGAAGCCGTTGGCGGCTGAACCACCAGCAGATCATCCAGTTTATAGCGGTACTGGTCATTCTCACCTTCAGTACGCACTGCAGCAATCCCTGTAAATGGCTCTTTCTCCAGCAGTTCTTCAAACATGTTCTTGTCGCGATAGCGATCCAGCAGCTCAACACCGTAATGGTAGAGCTCGCGGTTCTTGCTCTCACATTGCTGGATGCGCTGCTGACGTTCCTCCACCGCTTTCTTGAGCAGGGCGTTGTCGGAAGCATAAGCCTGGATCTGTTTGCGCAGATCCTGATTCTGCTGCGTCAGGGTGGCAATATGATGCGAGTCTTTGCCAAGCCGCCCCTGAAGCTCGGCATTACTGCCGCGCATGGCATCCAGCTGGGACTTCTGACGGTTGACTTCAGGCTCCAGTGACTGCAGCCTGCCCATGAACTGCTGCATCTGCTGCGTCAGTTTCGCATTCTCTTCCTGTAACGCTGCCTTTTCTGTCGTCAGCTGTCTGACCATGGCCTGACTTTTCTTGAGCGCCTGGGCGGCGGCATCATTCGCCGCCTTGTTATCGGCACCCGCATGAACTGTCAGACTGAACAACATCAGGCCGCCGGTCATTAGCCGTTTGCAAGCATCCACTAGAACCTCGCATTCAAGTCCAGCTGGACTGTATTGATGTTGAATGGACCGTTGGTGGTCGCAGCAGACTGACCGGCAAACAGCGTCTGCTCATTGGTAATCTGCTCCGTATTGAAGTAACGCAACATGCCCCAGACATTGTCGTAGAGCCCATACTCGCCCCCAAACACCCAGCCCTTGGCATTGGTACCACCGAGATGGAAGTTGGAATCCGTGTAGGCATCAATCACCGCATCACGTTCGATATAACGATAGGTCAGGAAGCCACGCCAGTCACCAAAGCGCCTGATTTCCTTGCGCCCAACCTGCCCGGTAATCTGCCAGGCATTGGTCTGGGCCGAGATATTCTGGCCGGTACGCTGCAGGATTTCCTGCTGGTTGAAACCAAGGTTGTTTGCCCAGCTGCCGCCAAGTACCAGATGGGTAGGTGCAAACTGTGCATAATCATAGGAAGCATCCACACTCAGGATCTGGAACTTTGAAGCCAGCCCCACCAGCCTTGGGTTATTCGGCTGCGCCACATTGCCATAGTAGTCACTGATGACAAACAGACTGTTACCTTTCTGCATGTAAACCGGTGCAGTCCAGTCGTTCTCGGTGGAACCCAGTACATCAGGCTGCCCTTCTATATTGTTGTAATCATAGTAGGCGAGCGAGGTCTTAAGCGCTGAATCATTGGAAAAGGCATAATCAATACCAGACTGCAGACCCAGCAGCCATTTGCTCTGACCATTGAAATTGATGTTCTGGATAGGATGCACACCTGCAGTCGCAAAGACTGCCTGACGCTGGCCAGCGGCGATGTCTACCTTGTTTTCACCGGTCAGATCAGAAATATCGTAGCGCAGACTGGTCGAGAAGCCTTCAAAGCTGACATCATCGTACCAGACCAGCGAAGTTGATTTGAAGTAGGGGTTAGGTGTACGCCCGACCAGCACACTACCCCAGTCAAAGCCCTTTTCATTGACCGCATCATACTGCAGGAAAGCACGATCCAGCGCGATGGTATAACGGTTGAAGTAATTGCCCATCTGCTGATTGAGCGACACCGGAT
>JBEBBU010000059.1:0-13866 GCA_041158225.1 Pseudomonadota bacterium
GCTATCGCAGGGCGCTGGTGGACTGGGGACGCTTTGCCGTTGACTATCAGGAACAGCAGGAGCCTGACCAAGCGGAACGCTCTATGTTTTTCCACCTGCTGCGCACATTTTTCGAGCAGAAGTCGCTGGATGGCGACTGGTCGCTGATGGAGCGCATGCCCCTGCCCACGCTGGTCAACCTGCTGATCAGCCAGTTGCCTTTCGAGGCGGCTGAACGTCAGAGTCTGGTCAATGCCATTAGCCTTGATGAGCGGATGCAGCTGCTGCGTGGCCATCTGGCCTTTGATATTGCCAGCGGTAGTGTAGCAGGCCGTTCCCAGCGCGCCCACTGAATCATTCAGTCCTGACGCAGGGGGCGACTGAGGTTTTCCTTCATCATCTGGACAAACAGTCCCCCCTGTTCCCTTGCATCATCCAGCGCTACATGATGCTGGGGATTGGGCGCAAACCAGCGCTTCGGCAGGTAATGCTTGCCGGATTTGCCGAAACTCTGGCGCCGCATGCCCATGGCATAGGAACGGACATCAATGCCGTGTTCTGAGAATGGCCGGCGGCCATTGGCAAAGCGGATCAGGTACCAGTAGATCCACATGAAATCCCAGGTGGCTGGCCAGGCTACAAAGATGGGGGTGCCGGGGAGATTCTCCAGCCAGTCAGCAAACTCTGGCATGATGGCTTCAGCAGGTCGGGGATTGATGCGGTGGGCTGCCCATGCTTCCGGAAACTTTTCCCACCAGGCGCTCATGTCGGGGTGAGGTTCTGCATCCGGCAGTGTCTCAAAGTTGGCGCTAAAGATTCCGATTTCATTGCCGAAAGGGTCATAAGCCACTGCGCCGAGGCTTAGCATGGAATGGGGGCCTGGTATCGGGCCATCGGCCTCAATGTCGATACTGACAAAAATTTCGGGTGGTCTGGGTTTGCTCATGGGTTCCGGCACATGCTATCAGGAGTAATATACATACAGTTATGGTAACCTGTCGCACGCGGATTCATTACTCTTTACCTGAGGTTTTTATGTCCGGTTCACGATCCACCATCCGTCCTTTCTGTGTCCTGATGTATCTTCTCACGGTCTTGCTACCAACGGGTGTCCATGCTCAGGAACCGCCACCCAATCCTGCACTTGACCAGCATATCCTGATCATGCAGGAACATATGCTGGCCATGCACCATCTCATGAATGAGATTGAGGCGGCCAAGGATGACAAGACCCGCGAGGCGCTCAAGGAAAAGATGCGCCAGATGATCAAGGATCACATGAAGCAGCAGCGAGGGCATAAACCCTGAAATACATGCAAGGTTATGACAGATATCATTCATACATTCTCAAAAAGCTTGAGGTATGATGAGGCCAACCACACATGCTGCAATCATTGCGATGGGTGGGGATGTTTTTTATTCATCAATGTGAGGAAAAAAAATGGGCGTTAATTTTGACGGTTCGATGTATCAGGGTTTCAACTTCAAGAAAGAAGTCCAGGATCCTGTTGGTTATCTGATCAATCTGAAAATCGGCACCCAGGATCTGGCCCAGAGCTTTACTGAACTGGTAGATCCTGAAGATTTCAGCAAGAAAGTCAAGGCGGTTGGTGTCGTCACGAGTTGTACCTGGGATGGTGGTCTTGCGGAATCTATTACCCTGCATTTTCAGGTAAGTACCAAGAATCAGCAGGATCTTATGGTGCTGGTCAACTCTGATCTCAGCAATACCGAAGTCGAGTTTGAATACAATCTCTATACCTATGACAATGTAGAGAAAAAATATTTCAAATGCTTCCACACCGACGGAAAAAAGTTGAAGGGAATGGTTTTGAAAAATGGTGGTAATCTGGCACTATCTATTGCCCAGTACCCTGATAACTCAGTGCCTAATCCGGAAAACTTTGCTGCTGGCATTTCCATCATGCCAGCAGTTGACACGCAGGTTCTTCAGTGGGCAGCTTCCGTGAGTGGCAAAAAAGCCATGAACTGGGGTGTCAAGACCAGTTGATCGACCCTGTCGATACGGCCCTCCGGAACTCATGTTCCGGTTCCGGAGAGTTTGGTGGCAAAAATGGCACGGAATCCAAACCTAGGAGTTTTTTATGGCAGTTCAAGATGAAGTCCCCAAGTCACGCCTTACCCTGAGATATAAAACGGAAGTGAATGGCGCTCCTGCCGATATCGTGCTTCCCATGCGCCTGATGGTCACTGGAGATTTTTCCGGTGGTACATCCGTAGATGTCAAGGAAGATCTTGATGTCAGGAAGCACCGCAATATGGACGGCACCAATACCGACAGTGTCATGAAAGACATGGGCATCAAGCTCAATGTTGCCGTGGCCAACCGGATCGATCCGGAGAATAGCGAGGACATGAATGTATCGCTCAGTCTGGATTCCATGCGCGCCTTTAACCCTAACCAGATTGCAGACCAGATTCCCAAGCTCAAGGCCATGCTTGCGCTGAAAAAACTGCTTGAAGAAACCATGTCCAATGTTGATAACCGCAAGGATTTTCGCAAACTGCTTGACCAGTTGATGAGCAATCCTGAGGCCATGGCCAAGGTTCTGGCAGATCTCAAGGAGTTTGAAGGTCTGAAGCTGCCACAGGATCAGGCCAAGTCGTCTTAAATCCAGCCAGCAGATTGTAACCGCTACCCCGTCTCTCCGAAGGTTATATATGGAAACAGAAACAGTACAAGCCACAGAAGAAGCTATTGATCTGAAACGCTTCCTTTCCAGCATGCGCCTCAACCCCGAGATTGAGGCACCTGTGCCCATGATTCGCGAGGGCATGGAACTGTCTGATGGCAATATGCGGGAGGAAGACCGCTTCCTTTCAGGGCTTGCTGCTCTCCTGCTGAATATTGATACCAGCCAGCCAGCCAAGTTTGACAAGTCATCCATTCTTAACCTGATCGCACAGATTGACAAGACCGTCAATGCGCAGGTTAATGAAGTACTGCACCATCCCCAGTTTCAGGCGCTGGAATCCAGCTGGCGTGGTCTTGACGACCTGATTCGCAGCACCAATTTTCGCGCCAATGTCATGATCGACATCCTTGATGTCAGCAAGGCAGAGCTGTTTGATGATCTTGACAGTAATGCAGTGGATATCATGGGTAGTGCCATGTTCAAGAAGCTGTATCTTGCGGAATATGACCAGTTCGGCGGCAAGCCCTATGGCGGTGTTGTCGGTCTTTATGAGTTCAAGCATACCCCTACGGATGAACTTTTCCTCAAGGTGATGTCCAAAGTCAGTGCTGCCAGTCATGCTCCCTTTGTCAGCAGTGTTTCGCCTGAATTCTTTGGCTGTGAAAGCGTCGAAGAACTGGCGGCAGTCAAGGATCTTGAAGGGTTGCTTGCCCAGCCCAAGTACAGTTCCTGGAATGCGCTTCGTGATACCCCCGAGGCGGCTTATCTGGGATTGACACTGCCCCGCTATGTGCTGCGTCTGCCCTGGGATCCAGTCACCAATCCGGTTCCAGGCGGATTCAATTTCAAGGAAGAAGTTCGCGGGGACGTGGACGGTGAGTACCTCTGGGGCAGTTCAGCCATCCTCTTTGCCAAGAATATGGTGCGCTCATTCCAGGATACAGGCTGGTGTCAGTACCTGCGTGGACCCAAGGGCGGTGGTCAGATCAGCGGACTTCCTGTGCACACCTTCAATCTGCGCGGTGAAGATGAAATCAAGTTACCGGTTGAAATGGTCATCCCTGACTTTCGTGAACTTGAGTTTGCCAACTCTGGCTTCATGCCTCTTGTTTATCGCAAAGGTACTGGTGATGCCTGCTTCTTCAGCGCCCAGTCGGTCAAGAAGCCCAAGGCTTTCAAGGACCCCAAGGATAGTGAAAATGCCCAGTTGGCTACCAATCTCAGCTATACCCTGTCCATTACGCGCATAGCGCACTATATCAAGTGCATCATGCGTGACAATATTGGCAGCAGTGCAGATGCCAGCTACATCCAGCAAAGTCTTCAAACCTGGATTTACCAGTATGTCACCACAATCACTAACCCTGATGATCTGACATTGCGTTACTATCCATTCAAGGCGGCTACAGTGGAAGTTGTAGAACGTCCGGGCATGATTGGCTGGTACGACTGCAAGATGGCTGTATTGCCGCACATCCAGTTTGAAGGCATGGACGTGGAACTCCGTCTTGATGCCCGACTGGGATCCAAGTAACTGTTTGATCTGTTGAATCAGGAGGGTTGTTTCAGGTGAAATATTTACCTCGCATGTTGTGGACTCTTGGGCAGACGCTTCTGCCGGACCATATGCGTGGCCTGGAAGAATCCCTCCTTTCAGACGCCGCATTCAGGGATGACCTGCATGGCGTCCCTGCTTACGGATTTTCCCGCATCCGTTTTTCTGATGCTCTTGTTTCTGATGGTTTGCTGACTATCGAGCAGGGGACGGTGACCATGCGTTCCGGCAGAATCCTGGTGATTGGCGAAAATGCCAGCGTCAATACATTCAATCTGAATACGCTTGGAGAGGGTAGCGTACGTGTCTATCTCCATCTCATGGCACCCGATTTCCCCGAGGGGAGCCTGCAGAGCGATGGCAAACTGCGCAGTGATTTCCTGCCTAGCTGGAAGTGGAAACTGCTGCTTTCGGTCGATGAAGATCTGCAGGGAACACTGGAGTATCTGACATTAGGGATATTTGAAAAGAATATCCAGTCAGAATGGCATTTCAGTCAGGACTATATGCCGCCTCTTTTGCAGGTGGGTACCCAGGGATTTTTTCAGGCTGAACTGGAAAGTCTGGAGAATGCACTCGACAAATATCTGCAGACCCTTCTGGAGGAGTCTGCAAACATCCAGCTTTCTGGAGAAAATCTTATCAATGTGAGAAGGTGTACGCAGGCTTTGCGTCTGTTTCGTGCGTATATCCGTAATGTAAGGGAAGAAATACATCCTCACCCCTATTTTTTCTACGAGCGTCTGCTTGCGTTTTATCTTGAACTGACGAACTATCAGAATAAGGAGCCTGTCCTTGCGGATCGCAGATACCGCCATGACAACCTTTCCGGTTCCCTGATGGAACTGTTCACGACAGTGATGGATCTGTTGGGTCGCGATCGTGCCGTGATTCCCATGCAGGAATTTATTCGCACCACGGGTATAAGGTTGGTGGATTTGCCGGATGCGGCCTGTAATGCCACTCACTGGTTTATTCTGGTGCAGAAACAGAGCATCCAGCAGAAAGTCATGCTGGATAATGTCAAGTTTGCCTCCCAGTCGCGCCTGACGGTCGTGCACAAGTATTTTCTTCAGGGTATACCATTCAGGCGGGTAGAGCGTCCCATCTTCCAGCATTACTTTGGTCCTGAGGTAGATACCTACGAGATTATGCAGGGCGAGGAGTGGCGTCAGGCACTGCAGGAAAAAACGGTGGCTTTTCTTGATGAAAAATCATTCGATGGTGTACGCTTCTATCTTTACTGGAGCCAGTTGTAGTGAGCATACTGCGCAAATATGGTAACCACTCTTACTATCATGGCGAGCAGAGCACCAAGCGTGTGCTGCAGGATCTGCATAATGTCCTGAACGCCAAACAGGGTTATGCCTACTTTGATGAAAACTTTGGTGTCGATGACATTTCAAGCTACACCGATCGCGCCTATGTGGTCAATCAGGTCATCCGTGAAGTTACACGTAACATAGAGGCCTATCTGCCAGCAGTGGAACTGCTGGATATCCGTGAAACGGAAAATCCCAGAAGTGACCGGATCACGATAGAAGCGAAGTGTCGGGTGCAGGGGCAACTGGAAGAAATACAGTTCATCACTGATATGGGTTCCTATCGATGGCAGGTACTTGACGATGCAGGTGGATGATCTTGAGGGAAGTGCCAGCCTGACCCTGGATGGTCAGGTTTTCAAGGTATCTGCCGGCAACTTTAACCTGCTTGAATTGACGCTGAAGCCATGGGGTTATGAAGGCCGTCTTGGCTGGATAGTGCTATGTGAGCCGGTTCAGGACAAGATCAACAAGCCATTCCAGAGCAATAAGCCGATCAAACTGGAACTGGATCTGATGGTGGGGGTTGCGGGAAGCGACTCGAAACAGCGTGTTCCTCTCAAACTGGAGGCATGGGTCAACGCCCGCAGCTTTCGCGAGCAGTTATCAACCAATATACGCCTCGCGGGCAATAAGGTTCTGTCGCGTTGTTATCAGGTCAGCTTCATTGATCCGGCCAGACTTTTCTGGAAGCAGCATTTTCTGCAGAAACTTTACGGCGATACGACCTATAAGGCGATCATTACCGAGCAGTTGGTGACAGAAATCAAGGTCAGGATGGACTGGGATGTTCTGGACAAACAGAAAAAGCAGATCATGGTCATGGCCAGGCCGGAGGGTAGTGGCTGTAGCAGTTTCTATGATTTCCTGATCTGGTTTGTTTATGAGCACAATGGCGTTTTCTATTACGATTATGCCGAGAAGCAGTACGTGATCGCAGGTAAGAAGCCGGCTGTTTCTGGCAAGCCTGTTGACGTGGATTACAGTCAGGTACTGGATTACGAAGTGGTGCTGGAGACGGTGGACTATGCCAGCATTGAGGTCATGAATGCCAGCGCCAGTAATGCCAAGAAAGATAAAAAACCCAATGATGAAGAAGTCAAGCCTCTTATTCGTGACTACCTTGCCATCTGGGATGTGCCAGCCGATTTTACCGCAGACAGTGAACTGATCAAGTCACGCCCTGGCAATGACAAGACAGTGGTGCGTATCGGCCTGTCATCACTTCCTCTGGTGATGCTGAAGCCTTGGGATGAAATACAGCCAGTCAAGGAATGGAGTCCTGATGCTTGGCCTCACGACAAAAAATTCAGGGTTGAGCATGTCGAGGCATCTTTTACGTGTGATGACAGCAGTGTGATGGATCACTACAACGCTGACACGGGAAAGTTTGCTTTCAGCTATCGTCTGAATGTCTATGAGACTGACCTCTCGTGTGTGGCTTTCCCTGCGTTCAGTTATCCTGATTATCCAGTGATGGTCGAAGGCATTATCCTCAGTGACCAGGGAGACGAGAAAAACAAGACCTTCAGTCTTGTTGAAGACAAGGATACTGCGGTGAAGTATTATCAGGCCGAAGTCCCTGTTTTTGACAAGGTCAAGGTACAGTTGCCATACCAGCCTGAAAATATGAATGGCCAGTTCTTTTTCCCCCCTTACCGGCAACAGAAAGTCAGGATAGCCTTGTGGCTGGAAAGCAGCTTCATTGATGCTTATGTGGACTGGCGTTCAGATACGCCTCAAACCGTGGATTCGCAGGGCAACCACCTGGTACTTGGCCAGTCTGAGACCAGCCGTACCACGCTCAGGCATTACTATAGCGACAGCAAGCCGCAACTGGATATCAACCGCGTACTGGAGAAAGATACCCAGACCATCACCCTCTCTGAAGGGATGATCCTGCTGAGTACCAAGGAGACATCCTAGACATGGCACTTGAATGTCGTATTGAACTGAATAAAACGGGTGGTGTAACTATCCACGTTGAGGATGCTGAGGCCAAGAAAAGCCAGGAGATCAGGCTTGATGGCAATAGCATGACCAGTACCGTCAAGGATGGCAGCAATACCTCCACCATCATCCAGAAGCCTGACAGTATTGCCATTGCCTGCAGCAAGTTTTCCGTGGTAGCCGATGAAGTCACCGTCACATCCAAGCAGAAAACTACCCTGGAATCTGATGGCACGACGTCACTGACCTCAAAAGGCAGTCTGAGTGCAAAAACCGATGACACTGCCAGCATTGAGGCGGTCAGCAATCTTAATCTCAAGGCCATGGCCATCAGTTCAACCGCTGATACCTCTGCGAAGGTCAAGGCGTCCACCATTACTGAGCAGGCGGACAGCATCAGCATTGAGGGCCAGAGTACTACAGTCAGTGGCAGCGCAAGTACGACGGTGAGCGGGATGTCAGTGTCAGTCAAGGCAGACACGACGATGAATGTTGAGGGAATGACGACGAATGTCAAGGGATAGATGACCAATATCCAGGGCTCTCTGGTCAAGCTGGGTTGACCGGTATGGACAAATTCAAAACCCTTTTTCCCCTGTATCTTGAAGAGTTGCAGGCCCTGTCTGATTTTGTCAGCACTTACCATGTCAATAATAACCAGAGTGGGCTCAATTCGGGGATCAATAGTGAAGATCCCGATGTGCTGCGTCTGCTGGAATCACTGGCTTTTTTCTCGGCGAGAACCCATGATGCGGCTCTGCGCAATATCATCGATAACCGGCGAAGACTCTTCTATGAACTGTTCCCTTTTTTCCTGTCTGAATTGCCGGATATAGGTATTCTTTGCGCCAGCGTGACGGGAGGCTTGACAGCACCCGAGATGCTTGACAAGGGGCTCAGGTTTGAGCTGACGACCATGGACAGCCAGAGCTTTCACTTCGAGACAGATCACCATCTGTATATTGCCCCCATGCGGATCAGTGATGTGCGCTGTCTTCCCTCCAGTGCAGGTGGCAGCCGGCTTTATATCGATATCAAGACATTACATCCGCTACAGCGTTTCCCCGATGAACTGCAGTTCTATCTGGATTATACCGGTGATGTATTTGCCTCGTTCCGTCTCCGTGGTTATCTGCAGGACGGCATACGATCGGCAAAGCTACTACTGAATCCACCGGGCGATTATCTGGAACAGGATGAGCAGGACTGGCTGGAGCTTCCGCGGCCGGTATTTGGACTGAGTGCCGCAGGACTTGAGGACGATGATTACCTGCATCCAATAGAACGCGAACGTCTTTTTTTCAGGGAACCACGCGTTGCATTGTTCTGGCGTTTCGATACACGGGAGGTTCATTCTCCCTGTACACGCATGAGACTCCTTATCCAGCTTGAATCAGCCCCACCAAAGGGGGTGGTGCTGAACAGGGATATATTCCACCTGTTCTGCGTGCCTGCCGTCAACATGAAAAAAGATTATGCCGCTCCCATCCATGCTAATGGTATGGATAGCCGTTATCCTCTGCTGCCGGTTGCCACGAATCATGGATTTGTACTCTTCAAGACCTTGGGGGTTTACCGTCTGCTGGAGCAGGGTATGGCACCTCTGGTGCCAGGTGTGGTTTCTGATGTTGATGGCAGTTACGAAATTGATATGGGTGATATTCAGGCCACAGTAAGACGCCCATTGATTTACCTGAAGTTTCCCGGGGCTTTCGCTGATGATCGCGTCGTTATTATTGATGGTTTATGGCTTCAGCCAGGCTATTATCCCAACCGTGAACTTAGTTGCAGTATCCGCCCTTTTACCAGAGTGATGGATGGCGTACAGTGGGAATGGATGAGCATACCTCCGTCACATCGCCGTCCTGCCTTGTCAAGAGATGATGGAACGGACAGTGGCGGCATGCATCTTGACCTGCTTGCGCTCACACACAAGCGCTTCCTTAGCTTTACTGATGTCAAGCTTGTCATGCACGCCATTGGCCCCATGGATCATGGTCCTTTCAGCAGTTTTTATTACGCGTTTACGGGTATCAGGCATGAACTGCGTTCCATACAGGGCGAACAGATGGCGGCCGGCTATATTGTTTACTATATGGCCTTTGACTGGGGAAAAGTGGATAGGTTGAGCATGCTTTTTAGGGTTTTTCTTGAACATATGGAAACGGTACTGAATCATCTCTCTCTCGACAGGCGGGTCACCCTGGTTCCTGATGTGGATAGCCAGACTGGTACGAGAGGCGTTGCAGCATGAACTCGACCCCTCCCAAGTTCTGGTATCTTCTTTCGGAAATTCTGGTGACACTTGCGCCTTTCAGAGGCGATGCCGTCAATCAGCCTGTGGACATGGCGCCTGACATCCGGCGTAAGGTAGTGGCATTGCTCTGGCAACTTGACTCGGTTCTGAGAACGGATCTGGGTGATCGTGACGCCTACCTTGTGCTGTTTGCCCTTGTTGCCCATTGCGATGAAATCGCACAGATTCATGTGCAACAGGCGAGACAGCAGGGATGGGAGCCCATACAGTTCCAGTTGTTCAAACTTGACAATGCGGGTGACCTTTTTTTTGAGCACATTGATGCTTTTCTCTACCGGAATGATATTTCTCCCATTGTGTTCGAGATTTACTTTTTCTGCCTGAATGACGGTTTTCAGGGCAAGTATGCTGCCATTAGCGATAGGCTGGAAGAATACAGGAATAATCTTCGGTCAAGAATTGCAGTGGTAGCTGTCACCATGCCTACCTGCCCCTGGCATGGTTACAAGGCAAGTGCCTATCGACTGCCAGTCTGGGCCTACTATGCGGTAGGTATGGGGCTGATACTGATTATTCATTATTTGCTTGTGGTCAGTGCCAGTTCACTGAGTTTTGCCATTAACTGAGAGTACTGCTGATGCCGATGGATAAGCGTTCCACCAGTTTTGAGATTCACTGGGATCATGATCAGCGCCATATATCAGCGCCAGAGGTGGATCATATTCCCTATGAGGGCGGCGGCAGGCTTCTGGACCGGATTACAAGCCAGCTGGAAGATGCCGGAGCGGAGGCCGTTCATGTACTGGCTTACTGGAGGCAGATCAGGGCACGCTATCAGGATCTTGATGCCCCGATGCATGCTGATGTGCTGCAGGAACTGATTGGTGCAATCCAGATACTCGAGGATCTTTATTGGGGGGTTGAACTGACGCTTGCTTCCGGGAAACAGGTGTGATGGCGGAAGAGCGGGAAACTGATAGCGTGATGCGTCGCCGGGAGGTTCTGAAATCCCGCATCAGCCGCAATGCCTGTTTTTTTGATCTCAAAGCCCTGCTTGATCTTTTCAGCCATCTGGGCATTGATCCTGAAAATGTACTTTTTTCGGGCTACATGGGCACAGAGTCTCAGCCTTCTCTGGTGAAATCGGTCCGGTTTCACCCCGCGTCAGAAGGAGGCGATGTGACCGTGACGCTGTATTTTGGTCTGGCGGGCGCTGCCACGCCCCTTCCTTCCTATTTCTTTCAGATGGCCCAGACGGGCATGATTGACGAGGAGCATTTTGCCCAGTTGTTGCAGTTTCTTGATCAGGTACTTATCAAGTCCTGGATCATGGCGCTTTATCCTGAGTGTTTCAGAACCCGTCTCGGGCAAAGCGACAGCCGCCCACAGTGGCTGAGAAAAGTTCACAGGCTGGGTAGCCTGGCCTCGGTGCACTGGCTATTCCAGATCATGGTACCTGAATTGCAGCTACGCTCTGAGCGCGGTGAAATCGTGGAAAAGAATGTGGTTTCTCATGCCCAGTTAGGGAAATCAGCTTTGGGTTTTCAGATGATTCTGGGGCATTTTTTCTCGGCAATGGCTTATGTCCACAAGTTTACCTATATTGCTGATGAAGAATTTTACCGTTACCAGATGCCTTGGCATCAGGTGATTCAGGAACGGCTGCATGCCAGTGTATTCCCGCTTCTCGCACCACTTAACATGAATATTGAGGTCTGGCTTGTGATCCGGGAGGCCAGAAACTGGCTCAAGCTTGAAAGCAGTGCCTATCTCGGTTATGAGAGAATGAGAGGCGAAGAAAACAGGTTCAAGAGCATACTCATTTACTCTGGTATGCCACAGGATACAGGAGCTACAGCGATATGATGCTGATCGAATGGATACATGCCATGACGGATGACATGATGCCGTCATACCTGACCAGTGACGCTCCCGAATTTTCGGATTTGGGTGGACTGGTTGATGCTGGTGATTTTGCAGCTATCAGTGACATGAATGAGAGCCTCATGCAGAAGGGTATTTATGATATCCGCTTCATGATTTATGCGCTCTACCATGATCTTGCGGAGGATCGTTTTTCTTCTTTGTCCATGATGCTGGAAACCATGCTCCTGATGCTTGAGAGGTGGCCGCAACTGGGACCTGAGAAAAAACGCGACAAATATGCCAAGAGCAGCATTGTCTGGATTTTCAGGCAGTTCATGGTGGATGTCAGAACATTGGAACTGTCTTCCGAAACAACACTGGCGCTCTGGCATGCTGTCATGGATGCCGAGGCATTACAGGTTGTCAGGGATCAGGTTACCCAGTTAAGGCGCTGGTTTTCAACTAATCTGGAGGCATCGCTGGCTGACGCCGTACAGGCGCCCCTGACCGAGATGACGGACTGGTTGAGCGCTTACGAGTTGGCCCTGCCCAGGCCCGAAGCTGCCAATATGGCTGATGAATCAGGTGATCAGGATGGCAATGTTCAGGATGGCGATGATCAGCGCGGCGATGCAGCACTACAGGGTGTTTCGCAGACTGGTAAATCATCGGGCGGTCAGACTGCAGGATCTGCAGAAGTCTTTGGTAGCCGTTATCTGGATGAACTCAACAGGAAGATCCAGACGTTCCAGTTGCTTGCTTCGCGCGGAGAAATGCTGAAGGCAGCCATTGTTGTCAGTGATATTGCCCAGATACTGGAAGCCTTTGATGCCAGAAAGTATCTGCCGACCCTGTTCTCCCCTTATTTTGAGACGCTGGCGCAGAATGTTTATGGCATTGCTGAAATGCAGGAGCATAACGGCAGTCCGCACTGGCTTGTACTGAATGATCTGTATACGACCGATCTGGATAAATTCACCGCACTCAAGGTTGATCTCTAGGAGGTTTATCATGGCTAATGCAGTAACCAGTACCGCGACCATGTCATGTTCCTTTGGCGTGGCGCCATCTGTGCTGAATGTGCTTCCGGTTAATCTGGTCCAGGTGATGACGCCGGTGGCCAATATCATGGACAATGTTCCCATGCTGAATATTCCCAGCTTTGGCATGTGTAGCAGCATAGCCAATCCAACAGTGATAGCGGCTACAGCAGCTGCCATGGGAGTTCTGACGCCCATGCCATGTGTACCCGCTACGGTAGCTCCCTGGGTACCAGGTTCTCCTACCGTACTGGTAGGCAATATGCCGGTGCTGAATAACAGCTGCAAACTGATGTGTACCTGGGCTGGTGTCATCAGTCTGACGACGCCAGGGCAGTTTATTGTAACGGTGCCTGGCTGATGATGACTGCTGGGGCATATGGTCCGGATGGCCCTGTTTCCGCAGATTTTCCTTTCTGGGCACACCAGCAGTGGGCTCAGTACGCCGGTTATACAGGCAAGTCTGTGCACGGTGTTGAATACAGTTTTTATCATGATCTGCTGACCCGCCAGATTAATGGCATGCGTGAGTTTTTCGCGTATACCGGCGAATCCGGAACGGAAAAAATCAGCTGTGAAGTTCTTGATATGCAGGTTGAAGCGCTCTGTCGCAGCTGGCTGCAACAGGGCGTCGTAGCGGGTTCCAGTATCGTACTGGCAGGTTTTTCAGGAGCAGTGCGTTATGCTGCCCTGCTGGCAGCCCTGCGACTCGGGCTTATAGTGTCTTTACTGGAAGCGAGTGGACCATTCCGTCTTAACCATGAAGTCGATCTGCTGGCTCCCGATCATATTTTTCTTGATTACGGGATACGTGTATGGCTGGCTGCAGAGTACGAGTCCAAACTGCTCCATAACACAAGAGGGGACGCCTCGCTTGAGGTCTATTCCCATGCCTATCCATCAGGGGCGCCTGTGCTGCGCCTGCTTTCCTGTTTTGCCGAGGGTAGTTCGAGCATCATGACGCTTTCCAGTGACCAGCTGTTTATGGCACTGGTGCGTGATGGCCATCTGCTGATGGGGCTTAAACCTGACGACCGTGTTATCTGTATGGGAGATGCGGCCCTCATGCTGGCTCCCCTGCTTGAACTTGCGATTCTTTTTTGTGGTGCCAGGCTGCATAGCATTTCACCGCAGTGCTCTGCCAGTCATACGGGTATACTGTTCGATGAACCTGTCCATTGGGTTTTTATCGATGAACCCTCCAGAGCTATCCTGATGCGGGAGCCATGGCTGGGTAAAC
>JBEBBU010000060.1:0-22211 GCA_041158225.1 Pseudomonadota bacterium
GTCGCCCGCCTGCATCCAGTCGAAAAAACCTTTGGAGCTGGCTGAGCGTATGCCATTCAGATTGGCGGAAATGATTTTCATGCTGCTGGAGTAAAAGGTTGCGGGACTTGCCGTCAGGCAGGGGATCCAGTATATTTTACAGTTTTCTGTCCTGTTGTATGTAGCGGAAGATTTTCATCATGAAACCAGAAACCCATCCCCAGTATCTCTCCATCAACGTTAACTGCAGCTGCGGTAACACCTTCGAGACCAAGTCCACGCTGGGCAAGGATCTGAACGTTGAAGTATGCTCCTCCTGTCATCCCTTCTACACTGGCAAGCAGAAGATCGTGGATACCGCAGGTCGTGTAGACAAGTTCCGTCGCCGTTACGGCCGCTGATCTACCCCGATGGGCTGTAACCTGTCATGGCAGGTTACAGCCCATCGGCTCGTCCCATCCCCCTACATCAGAATAGCGACTCCATCGCGCTCGGTTCGCTGCTGCGTGCAGGTGGTGCTGTTGGCGCTGGCATGACCGGCGTAGCAGGACTGCTGCCTGAATCCATCACTTCATCCTCAGGTTCCGTCTGTAACTGTGTTCCATCCTGATCCTGCGTTATCTCATAGCTGCTGCCGTCTTCGCTGCCATTGACGCTGTCTTCATGCTCGGGCAGATATTCCAGCAGACTGCCAGGCACCGCTGAGCCCAGTACCTGCCCATTGCCCGGATCAATATGCACGGCATGCAGTCCAGATGGCAGCTTGAAACTACGTTCAGCCTGTCCTGCCATGGCTTCCTTCATGAAGTACATCCACATCGGCAGTGCTGTATGACCGCCGGTTTCCTTCTCACCCAGCGAGGTATAGGAATCCTTGCCTACCCAGGCCGTGGCCACAAAACCCGGGGCATAACCGCTGAACCAGGCATCCCGGTAATCATTGGTAGTGCCGGTCTTGCCGGCCAGATCCTGGCGACCCAGCTGCAGTGCCTGGGTGGCCGTCCCCTGACGGATCACATCCTGCAGCATGGAATTCATCATGTAGTGCGTTTCAGGGGAAATGATCCGCCTGGCGACGCCGTCACCGGAACTGCCGCTGGCACAGTCAGGGCAGGCCCTGGCTGGACTTGCAGCGTACAGCACCCGTCCGTCCTGGGTTTCAATACGGTCAATCAGGTAGGGATCGACATGAAATCCACCATTGGCAAAGACCGCATAGGCAGACGCCATCTGCAGCGGTGTGGCGATGCCACTGCCCAGCGCCAGGGTAAGGGAGTGGGGCAGTTCATTCTTGCTGAAGCCAAACAGCATGGCCTGATCAATCACATCATCAATGCCCACATCCTTGAGAAGGCGTATGGAGACCATGTTTCTGGATTTGGCCAGTGCTTCCCGCAGCCGGGTGGGGCCATAGAAGCGCTCGGTATAGTTGTGCGGGCGCCAGACGCCACCTGGCGATGCCGGGTCAGCAAATGCCATCGGCGCATCATTGACAATGCTTGCCGGTGTAAATCCATGCTCAAGCGCTGCGGCATACAGGATGGGCTTGAATCCCGAACCTGGCTGGCGCTGCGCCTGCGTCACGCGGTTGAAATTGCTGGCCAGAAAGTCTGATCCACCGACCAGCGCTGCTATGGAGCCATCCTGGGCATTCAGGGCCACCAGCGCGCTTTCGGCGGCGGGTATCTGGGTCAGTTGCCACTTCTGCTCACCTGCTGGCCGGATGCGTATCAGATCGCCTGCTTTCAGCACCTCGCGCAGGCTGCGATGTGTCCAGCGTACCGATTCAGGGCCCAGTTCCAGTGATTGCGGCTGGCCGGTATAAAGCGTGGCCGTCCTGTCTTTCACGGCAGTGACCAGTGCCGGCCTGCCAAGGTTGGAGGTTTGCCCCATGGCCAGCAGTCTGGCATTCCAGGCTTCAGGGGTATTCTCCAGCCTGAGATCCACATGTCCCACGGCACCACGGTAGCCATGACGTTCATCATAGTCACGCAGCCCCTGCAGTACCGCATTCTGGGCGGCTGTCTGCAGCCGGCTGTCTATGGTGGCATAGACCTTGTAGCCAAGGTCATAGGATTCTTCACCATACTGCTGGAAAACCTCACTGCGTACCATTTCAGCCACATACGGCGCGTTCAGGTCATAAGGCGTCGTATGGATGCTGGCGACCAGCGGGGTGTTCAGGGCATCCTGGAAAGCTTCATCGCTGATCATGTCCAGCTTGCGCATG
Source organism: Pseudomonadota bacterium (assembly GCA_041158225.1). Lineage (GTDB taxonomy): Bacteria > Pseudomonadota > Gammaproteobacteria > Methylococcales > Methylococcaceae > JBEBBU01. The sequence continues at coordinate 2,210 of JBEBBU010000060.1, forward strand.
CGCCTCAGCACATAGTTACGGCGAATCCTGGCCCGTTCCGGATTGGCCACCGGGTTATAGGCTGAAGGTGCTTTGGGCAGGCCGGCAATCACCGCCATCTCGCTCAGGCTGAGCGCCTGGATGCTTTTGCCAAAATAGACCTGGGCAGCCGCCTCAATGCCATAGGCATGATGGCCAAAGTAAATCTTGTTGAGGTAGAGCTCGAAAATCTGCTGTTTGCTGAGTTCCTGTTCAATCCGGATGGCCAGCATGATTTCCCTGACCTTGCGCAGCATGGTTTTTTCGCTGCTGAGAAAGAAATTGCGTGCTACCTGCATGGTGATGGTGCTACCGCCCTGACGTTTTTCGCCGGTCAGGGCAAAGCTGAAGACTGCACGCAGTATGCCCTGGTAGTCCACGCCGGGATGTTCAAAAAAACGGTCATCCTCGGCAGCCAGAAAGGCATTGAGGAATGGTTCAGGTATGGCTGCGTAGGCTACAGGCATGCGCTTCTTTTCACCGAACTGGCCTATCAGTCTGCCATCCCGGGTATAGACCGACATCGGCATCTGGTAGTGCATTTCCTTCAGCATATGCGTATCAGGAAGCTGCGGTTCGAGATGCCTGTAGAGGGCAAACACACCGAGGCCGGCGGCAAATACCAGCGCGAGTAGCGCTTCCAGAAGGAAAGTCAGCAGGCTGAAGCGGACAGGCGATGATTTCTTCTTGGGAGCAGCCACAGTGGTATTCACTCAGGGATTCAGGCCTTCACTATACTACAAAGCAGAGGGGTGAGCGCTGGCCGGGGAGGTGGGTGATGATGCTTGGGCACTGGCGGTCTGCCAAGGTACACGCGGCCATGGCCATTGAACTGGGTGACAGGGCACTGACGGCTCTGGTGCTGGTCCATCGTGCAGGTCATGCGCCCGAAGGACAGCTGCACCAGCTGGCTCTGCCTGCACGGCTGATGGAACGGCACAGGGTGATGGACCCTGCAGCACTGGCCAGCCTGCTGGCGACATTGCGTTTGCGCATAGGGCGTGCCGACATGCAGACCCTGCTGGCCATGCCGGACAGTCTGGTCATCAGTCGTGAAAGCCGCCTGCCGGCAGGTCTTGCCAGCATGGCAGTCGAGCAGCATTTTCGCATGCTGCTGGATGAAATGCTGCCAGGGGAGTCCGGGCAGTTATGCCTTGATTATGCAAAGCGCCAGCCGCCGGCCCAGGGGCTTGAGTCCTGGGAAATGGTAGCCTGCCGTCGCGACTGTGTGCGTGAGCGCACCGATCTGCTGGCCCGTTCCGGCTTCAGGGTGGATGTTGTGGAGACCGAAGCCCATGCCATGCAGCGTGCACTGGGCTGGCTGGCGGGCATGACAGGGGGTAACTCACGTTCTGGTGTACTGCTGGCACTGGAATCCGGACTGCAGCTGACGCTGTGGGAAAAGGGTGTGATGATGAACCGGCACACCCTGTCCAGAGAAGTGCTGGCCATGGATGCTGTGGGTGGTATGGCTGGTGCCGCCATACACCAGTTTTTCGGTCATGCTGGCAGTGCGGCACCAGGCGCGGCACCTGCACTGCTCTGGTATGGTGGAGGCCTGCTCGAGTCACGTCCGGCCTGGCTGATGCAGCTTGTTCCTGCAGGTTGCCGGCCGCTGGCAGAGCTCATGGCTGCACACATTCCCGGTCTGATACCCGAGGGAGTGCCTGATACAGACAGCCTGACACTGCTGCGTCTGCTGGGGCTGGCACTGCGGGGAGCTGGCCTTGTCGACGATTAATCTGGTCAGGGCCGAAGCCGCTGACGGGCGTAAGCAGCTGCTGGTGCGGCTGGTGTTTCTGTTCCTGCTGCTCCTGCCTCTGGCCACCGCCATCATCTATCGGGAGCAATCCGGGAGGCTGGCAGCACTACAGCGTATCAGGGATGATCTCCGCGCCGGATACGGGCAGCTGCAGCTACAGGTGCGGCAGCATGAGGACATGCAGGCGCTGACCTATCATCTGGCTGCCCGGGCTACGCTGCTAGAATCCTTGCAGTATCAGGATGATGCGATGCTGGCATTGCTGCTGCATCTGCCTGAGCTGCTGCCCGCCGGAGTGAGGGTCATCAGTCTGCAGCATCACCGCGAAGGCTGGCTGCTTGAGGCGGAAAGCCGGGAACATGAGGCGATCAGCCAGCTGGTGGCCGATCTGGGGCGCTATCTTGGTCATTCCGGTCTCAGGCCGCTGCGACTTACTGCCCTGCCGGATACTGCCGGCAGCCTCCAGCTGCGCTTTGCGCTGGAATGGAAAGCGCCATGACCAGGGTTCGGGACTGGCGTATACGGCTGCTGCATGCGATGCAGGGTGGTGCGGGTTTCTGGCGTGTGGCCCTCATGCTCACGCTGCTCGAAATCATGCTGCTGCTGGGGCTGTGTCTGCCACGCCAGCAGATCCTGATGGCATTGCAGGATGAAATCACGGTGCTGCGCCAGGATATGACGGCGTTGCTGGCAGAAGATGGCGCCGGGCAGGCACTGGAACAGGCGGCATCACGCTATGCCGATGCCCTGGCCTTCTGGCCCGCCGCCATCATGCCTGCCCGCTGGATGTCAGAGGCCGCCGGCTGGGCACGGGCCAGCGCGGTGAGTCTGGAACATTTGCATCCAGACAGGGAACGTGACCATGGCGATTACGCCGTCACCAGCCTTGATCTGGCGCTGCATGGCAGTTTTGCAGGGATTACCCGTTTTCTGGCCCATATGCTGACGCATGCCGATCATGCGGGACTTGCCAGCCTGAAACTGCAGTCACGCCATGACGGCCAGCTTGATCTTGAGGCTGTGGTGGAACTGCGTCATGAGCAGATGCTGCGGCCACTGGGTCTGGCAAGACGGCTGGACAGGAATGATCCGGCGCCATGGATCCGGCAGCTGGCGCTCAGGCTGGAAAGCCAGAGAGATCCTTTTCATGACGTGATCCATGCTGCGGATGCATTGGCAGGTGAGGGCGACAGCCCGCTGCTGCAGCTGGATCCCAGGCATCTGGTACTGCGCGGCAGTCTGAGCGGGGCGGGTACTGCCTGGGGTATCCTCCAGGCGGGTGATGGCCAGCTCTATCAGGTCAGCCGTGGCGATCTGCTGGGACAGCCCGCCTGGCGCGTCAGCATGGTACTGGCGCATGAGGTTGTCCTGGAGTCCACCCATCATGCGGCCAGTGCAGCGCCGGAGCTGCTCAGGATTCATGGGATGCAGCAGAAGGCGGCTGCGCATGGGTCTGCGCCATGAACAGGTGCTGGTCTATGCCTGTCCTGCTCTCATGGTGGCTGCTCGCCGTATCCCAGGCACTCACGGCAGCGCAGCCGGCACCCCAGCCGCCGAGGGTTTCCATGAATTTCCAGGATATTTCGATCCGTTCGGCACTGCAGCTGCTGGCTGACTATACGCATGTCAACCTGCTGGTGAGTGACAGTGTGCAGGGGCAGGTCAGCATCCATCTCGAGGATGTGCCCTGGGAGCAGGCCATGGCCCATCTCCTCAGCCTGAAAGGGCTGGGCAGGCGTCAGGAAGGCAATGTCCTGCAGATTGCGCCACTGGCTGAACTGCAGCGTCTGGATCAGGTCAGCCTTGACCCCCTGCAGATTGAGGTGATTCCCGTGCATTACACCCGGGCCGAATCCATCCGTGAGGTACTTTACAGCAGCAGCCAGACCAGTACCCAGAACCAGATCAGGCATACCACCACCCATGATGGTGCCCTGCTGCTCAAGGATGCCGAGCAGACCTCCAGCCGCCAGACCCAGGCGGCCCAGTCCCTGCTGTCGGCCCGGGGGCATGTCAGTGCCGACATTCGAACCAACCAGCTGATCGTGCAGGATACCCGTCTCCAGCTGCAGCGCATCCGCGAACTGGTGGCCCAGCTGGACCGTCCGGTCAGGCAGGTACTGGTGGAGGCGCGCATCGTGATTGCCAGTCTGGACTTTTCTGAAGAACTGGGTGCCAAAATGGCACTCAAGCCGCGCAAGCAGCCGCCCCAGCCGACCTTCGCCAGTCTCGGTGCTGACCTTCTCACCCATACACCTTATGGTTCGGCCCAGTATGTCATTGCCATGGGCGATTACCTGCTGGACATGGAACTCTCGGCCGCAGAAAAACAGGGCAGGGGAGAAGTCATATCCCATCCGCGTCTGCTGACGACCGACCAGAGTCGCGCGCTGATCCGCCAGGGGCTGCAGATCCCCTACCAGGTGACCCAGCAGGGCACTGGTGGCGGGAATCCGGTGCAGAACATTGCATTCAAGGATGCCGTGCTGGAACTGAATGTCACACCGCATATCACACCTGATGACCATATCCTGATGGACCTGGCCATCAAGAAGGATTCTGCAGGCCTGCCCCTGACCATCGGTGGCCAGCCGCCGATCGAAAAACGCGAAATTGATACGGTGGTCCAGGTGCATCACGGCGATACCGTCGTGCTGGGCGGCGTTTATGAGATCGTACAGCGTCAGGTGATTGATGAAGTGCCACTGCTCGGTGACCTGCCGCTGATCGGTTTTCTGTTCCGCAGCCAGCGTGTCGAGGATGACAAGAAGGAACTGCTGGTGTTTGTCACCCCTAAAATTCTGGACAGGGCCATGGCCGTCGCCCCCTGAAACGGTGCGCATGATATGATGTGGCCATCAGTAGTGATGGCCCATCATGCACCAGTCAGCCAATATTTTTCTCATCGGTCCCATGGGGGCCGGCAAATCCACCATCGGTCGCCTTCTGGCCAAGACGCTTGGTGTGCCTTTCTGTGACAGCGACCGTGAAATCGAGCTTCGCACCGGTGTCACCATCCCCATGATCTTCGAGTATGAAGGTGAGGCGGGGTTCAGAAAACGTGAGGCCCAGGTCCTGCAGGATCTGACCGGCCGTTCCGGTATCGTACTGGCGACGGGTGGTGGTTCGGTGCTGCTTGAGGACAACCGCCGCCTGCTGGCTTCCCGTGGCTTTGTGGTCTACCTGTGCTGTTCGGTGGAGCGGCAGTTGGAGCGCACCAGTCAGGACAGCAACCGCCCGCTACTGCAGACGGCTCATCCACGTCAGCGCCTGGAAGAACTGATGGCATTCCGCGACCCGATCTACCGCGAGCTGGCTGATTTTCAGGTGGATACCGGCGAGTACAACAGCCGCAGCGCTGTCAGAAAAATCCTCCAGGCTTTTGGTATTGATGTGGATTAAGCCTGTTTCCGCTTTCATGGCCATTGAAGAACCATCATGCAGACACTCGAAGTCCAGTTAGGTACACGCAGTTATCCTATCCATATTGCCGCCGGCCTGCTGCAGGACAGTGCACTGCTTGCTGCGGCCATTCCATCGCGTCAGGTGATGATCGTCACCAATACCATTGTGGCGCCGCTCTATCTGGAGCCCGTCAGGGCAGCCCTGGCCGAGCGTGATGTGGCTGAAATCATTCTGCCAGATGGTGAGTCATGGAAAACCATGGACTCCGCCATGCAGGTATTTGATCTGCTGCTGGCACGCCGCTTCAGTCGCAACGCCTGTATCGTGGCACTGGGTGGCGGCGTGATCGGTGATCTTGCCGGTTATGTTGCGGCGGCTTACCAGCGTGGTGTGCCTTTCGTGCAGATACCCACCACCCTGCTGTCCCAGGTGGATTCGTCAGTCGGCGGAAAAACAGCTGTCAACCATCCGCGCGGCAAGAACATGATTGGCGCCTTTCACCAGCCACGGGCCGTGATTGCCGATACCGCTACCCTGGCCACCCTGCCTGACCGCGAGCTGAGTGCAGGCCTGGCCGAAATCATCAAGTATGGCCTGATCCGCGACCCTGATTTCTTTAACTGGCTGGAAACCTCCATGGAGCGTCTGCTGGCGCGGGATCCCGAGGCGCTGGCCTATGCCATTGCACGCAGCTGCCATAACAAGGCTGAGGTTGTCGCCGAGGATGAGACCGAATCCGGCGTGCGTGCCACCCTGAATCTGGGACATACCTTTGGTCACGCCATTGAGACAGGCATGGGGTATGGCGTCTGCCTGCATGGTGAGGCGGTGGCGATCGGCATGTGTCAGGCCGCAGACCTGTCCTGCCGTCTCGGCTGGCTGGGAGAGGCTGATATGGCACGCATCATCGCCCTGATTGCCCGCGCACGCCTGCCCGTGCATCCGCCCGCGGCCATGAGCACAGCGGCGTTTCTTGATCACATGGCCGTGGACAAGAAAAATGTGGATGGCGGTATCCGCCTGATACTGCTCAGGGCCATCGGGGAAGCCACCCTGCCGACAGCGGTGTATGCGGAACAGCTGCAGGCAACGCTGGATCACTATGGCCGCTGAGCTGCCTCTGCCTCAGACTCCGCAGCACAAGCTTCAACTCCTGCAGCATCTCCTGACCTGGCTGCGTGTGCCGGTCGTGCTTTACACCAGTGGCATGGAGCCGGAGACCGGCATGCTTGCCGAGCTCGATCTGCCGGTGCGCGAGGGCTGGCGCATCTGTGGTTTCAGGGCAACCCCTGGGCTCAGCTTCGAGCGTATCCAGCACGATGTACTGCGCTGGGTGCGCCTGCAGATGCGCAGCCAGCAGATGACCGAATCCGCTGAGACGGTGGAAGAAGGGCTAACCCTGCTGCGAGGCCGTGGACTGCAGATTGTCCTGGTGATCGATGCGGCCGAAGTCATGCTGCCTGGGTTGCCGACCATGCTCTGGCAGTGGAGCGACCGCCTGTCCGAAGTCCGCATCATCTTCGTCATGCCTGACAGTTCGGTGCAGTCCATGCAGCGCACTGAGCCCCTGCTACTCAAGTCAGCCCAGTTGCTGGCCTGGCCCTTTCACCAGCCTGCCGTCATCATGGATACACCGCCGACAGCCGGCTGGATGCCAGCTCCGGAACTGATGAAAGTCTGGCCTGGCCCCGCACTCTATGCCGTCGTGGTCACTGCCATACTGGCACTGGTGGCTGCTGTGGCTGTTCCCCTGCTGAAAATGGCCTATCCCCCGCTACCATCCGTGGCTGCCGTGACGCCCGCAGCGCCACCTGCTGCTGTTCCGGATACAGCGGTTGCCGAGGCGCCAGCGCCGCCAGCCACTGCACCCAGCAAGGCACCAGAAGCGGAGACCAGACTGCCGCCAGCCAGCGAACCGCCTCTGCCTCCTCCTGCAACCGAGGCACCCGTGCCTGTGGTGCCGTTGCGCGAGATCCAGCGTCAGGCTGCTGCCAGTGCGCCCGCCCAGCCGCTGAGCCGGGTCGAGGTGGCGGCGCCGGCAGCACCGGTGCCGGCCGCCCCGCTGGAGATTGCCGCCGTCAATCCGCAGCCGCAGCCCGAGCTGCGCCCACCAGCCCCCCCAGTGATTGCGCCGAAGCCATGGCAGTTGCCTGAAGCACTGCCAGGTGTCAGGGATGCCGAGTGGATCGAGCAACAGAATCCCGACAGCTATGCCCTGCAGTGGGTGACCGTGGCTGATTTTGCCAGTCTCAGGGAGGCAGTGGCGGCGGTGCCGGCAATCTATCATGATCTGTCCAGCTTTCATTCACGGCGCGATGCCCAGGACAAATACCCGTTACTGCAGGGTGTTTATCCCGATATGGCAGCGGCCAGCCGTGCTGCTGAAACCGTGCCGCGGGATCTGGGGCGTCCGTTTCCCCGCCAGTACCGCTCGCTGCAGCTGGAAATCAGCCGTCTTAAAGCCCAGAACCCCTGATCCCGTTTTCCTTTCCTGACTTTATACTTTATCCGGAGTACCTGCCATGGATCACTGCTTTATCAAAGCCCTGCTTCGTCAACCTGTGGAACGTACCCCGGTATGGATGATGCGTCAGGCCGGCCGCTATCTGCCAGAGTACCGTGCGACCCGTGCCCGTGCCGGCAGCTTCATGGGACTGTGTACCCAGCCTGAACTGGCCTGTGAGGTGACCCTGCAGCCACTGGCGCGTTATCCACTGGATGCCGCCATCCTGTTTTCCGATATCCTGACGATACCGGATGCCATGGGCCTCGGACTGGAGTTTGTCGAAGGAGAGGGGCCGCAGTTCCGGCAGGTACTCAGGGATGCCCGAGCCATTGATGCCCTTGGCATACCCGATCCGGAAGACAGCCTGGCCTATGTGCCTGCAGCGGTACGCCTGATCAAGCGCGAACTGCAGGGCAGGGTGCCGCTGATTGGCTTCTCCGGCAGCCCCTGGACCCTGGCCACCTATATGATCGAAGGCCGCAGCAGCCGTGATTTCCGCCATGCCAAGGGCATGCTCTATGAACAGCCGGCCGTACTGCACCGCCTGCTGGCCAAGCTGGCGGATGCCGTGGCACTGTATCTCAATGCCCAGATTGCCGCCGGTGCCGATGCCGTCATGGTGTTTGATACCTGGGGCGGTGCACTGTCGGCAGCGGCTTACCCGGAGTTCTCGCTGCAGTATGCCACGCGGATTGTGGAGCAGCTGACGCTGGAACGTGATGGCCAGCGTATTCCTGCCATCTTCTTTACCAAGGGCGGCGGCCAGTGGCTTGAAGCCATGGCCGGTAGCGGTTATGACGCCCTGGGGCTGGACTGGACCACCGATATTGCCGATGCGCGGCGGCGTGTGGGCGACCGTGTTGCCCTGCAGGGCAATATGGATCCCATGGTGCTGTATGCCTCACCCGAAACCATACGTGGCGAGGTACAGCGTATCCTGCGTGCCTACGGCGAGGGCAGCGGCCATGTATTCAATCTGGGCCACGGCGTGCTGCCGGACATCAATCCCGAACACGTCGGTGCCATGATCCATGCCGTACACGACTACTCAGCCACCCCCAAGGTGGCGGTCAATGTCCTCACGTGAAAAGCCGATCTTGCGCGCAATACGGTCGGCATGGCTGACGCGTGATATGCCTGGCACCAGATGATAGGTCGGATGGTCGCCGGCAAACTCCACCTGCAGCGTCTGTCCCTGCCGGCGCCGGCTGAAATCATCCACCAGTTCATGGTTATGCGTGATCAGCAGGGCGCTGCAGCCCTTGCGTGCGAAGCCCTCCAGAATACTGCGCGAAATATTGATCTTTTCCTCATGAGTGGTGCCTTCTGACAGTTCATCCATGATCACCAGGCTCCTCTCACTGGCCCTCAGGAACAGATCCCGGGTGCGTTTCAGCTCAGTGCCAAAGCGCCCCTCGCCATCGGCCAGCTGGCTGGTTTCCGGTACCTGATAGTCGATATGGTCAGCGACCGACAGTTCGAGGCGCAGGCAGGGCACGAAACCGCCCGCCTGTGCCAGCAGTTGGCACTGGGCCAGGGTCTTGCTGAAGGCGGTCTTGCCGCCACTGTTGGGGCCGGTGATGAAGGTGAGGCGTTCGCCGTCCAGGGTGATGTCATTACCGACATAATCCGGATTTTCCTGCGCCAGTACCGGATTGCGCATGGCTTCCGCCCTGAGCCGGTGCGGGCCATCTTCCAGCCATACCGGCAGGGTCGCGGGCAGTGGAAATTCATCACGCCAGGCCAGAAAGCCCAGCAGTTCATCCAGTTCCCCCAGTGCATCCATCAGATCTGCCATGGCTTCCGACTGGCGTACGGCCAGACGCAGTGGATAGATGATGCCATCACGGTCGAAACTGCCCGCCATGGGAATGTACAGCAGGGCAATCGGCAGCAGGAACAGCCATAGCGCAGGGGCAATTGAACTGGCGATATCCAGTAGCATGGGGACAAATGTCATGGCCAGCACCAGCAGCGCCACGCCACCCAGCAGGGCAAAAGGCTTGAACAGCGAGGGCCGGAAGCGCACCGCGGGCACATACCAGGGCTTTTCTGACGCCACCAGCACCTGCTGCTCGCTACGATAGACCGGTCCGCGCAACAGCGCCCAGGCGCGGCTGTGCCTGAACTGCCGGATACGCTGCAAGCGCTGTTCCAGGTAGGGCGTATCGACAGCCTGCATTTTTTCTGCGCCCTCCACCAGACTGGCGACGAAGGCAGCGCTGTCGTTATAGGCGCCGTAGCCATAACCCTCCCGCTCCAGTTCGCTGGCCGGCTGCCCCATCAGGCCAATAAACCTGGCATACAGCAGGTCATACAGCCCCTTTTCATGGATGGCAGCTGTATTCACCAGTGCGGTGAGCTGTTCCCGCAGCACGGCATCCTGATCCAGCCGGCGCAGTGCCGCCTGCTTGGCTACGAGCGCCTCCCGTTCTGCCAGAGGCTGCGACAGGGAACGGTACAGCACACAGGCACCGGTATGGGTCTGGGTGCGCCGTACCGAGGTGAACAGCCTTGCCACCTCCATGACGCGGAATCCTTCCCCGTCGATGACACCACTGCCGGAAGGCGCCAGGCGCGGAGCGATCTCCGGCGGTGTTACGGCGTCGGCGGCCAGAATGGTGAAGGGGGCTTCAGGATGTTGCGGTATGCTCATGATCGGTTCCCGGTAAATGGTGGCCTGGCTGCGGGACTCATCTTGCCAGCTTGAGCCCCATCCTGCCAGTGCGTAATATGTCGGTGTTCACTTCAGATGGTTCATTATGTTGACGCAGCTCTATTCCTTTATCCGCAGCGCCTTGGACAAGCGGGTGCCCGCCACCGGGCTTGGCCTGTTCCGTATGGCTTTTTCCGCCATCATCATCCATGAGGTCGGCTTCCTCTACTACTTCAGACAGCTGATTTTCGATCCAGTGCCCTACCTTGATGTCGCATCGCCGGCGGTGCATTTTTTCCTGATGTTCTGGCTGGTGAGCGCCTGCGCCCTGTTTCTCGGTTATGCCACCCGGGTGGCTGCCTGCTTCAACTACGCCTTCTGGCTGGTGTTCACGGTTTTCACGCCGATGTGGAAAGATTTTGATGGCGGTTTTGACCAGTTGATGCTGGGTGCCAGCCTGCTGCTCATTTTCCTGCCATCGGAACGGGCCTGGTCACTGGATCGTCTGCGCTACACCCTGCGCGCCTCCAGACCAGGGCATACGCCGCTGGAACTTCCGCGCAGCGTGAGTGTGCTGGCCTACCTCCTGCCGGTACTGCTCTCGCTCGGCTTTGTCTATATCGATTCCGTGATCCACAAGCTGTTTGCCGAACACTGGCGTCAGGGGCTTGGGCCATGGCTGCCAGCCAGCCTGCCGTATTACCGCTCGGAACTCAATCTGGATGCCTGGCTCAATAGCGAATGGCTGCAGCGCCTGAGCGGCTACAGCGTACTGGTGTTCCAGCTGCTGTTTCTGGCGGTTTTCTTCCGCCGCCGTTTCCGTGTTCCAGTCCTGCTGATGGGAAGCGCGCTGCATACCGGCATCATCCTGGCCCTGAACGTCTATCCCTTCGGTTTTGCCATGCTGGTGCACTATCTGCTGCTGGTACCCTTCCGCTGGTGGCGCGCCATAGGCCGTGTCTGCCGTCACCGTCAGCCGGTGCTGCGGGTGTTTTACGATGGCCAGTGTCCGCTCTGCCTGCGCGCAGTGCTCACCATGCGCCATTTTGATGTGTGCGGCGGGGTCGAGTTTCTGAGCCTGCAGCATCACGCCCGCCATCAGCCCGAACTGGCCGCCATCCCGGAATCACGCCTGCTGGCCGATCTGCATGCCGTGGATGCCCGTGGCCGCTGCCATAGCGGCGTGGCCTGTTATGCCCGTATCCTCATCGCCATGCGCTACACCGCCCCTCTGGGGGTGCTGCTGTGCCTGCCGCTGCTGAACAGTATCGCCGTACGTGTTTACCGCCACATTGCCGATAACCGCGAGCGCGAGACCTGCAACAGCGGGCAGTGTGCCAGCGTCAGTGAGGTCCCTGTGGATCCCGGTGCTTTCCTGCTGCCGCTGGCCGGCCAGACACCCAACCGTACCGCCAGCCGCATCAGCCGCATCCTGGTGCTGCTGGGTGTGCTGCAGCTGAACTGCATCGTGCATTATGGCCTGTTCTACCGGCTGGGAGCGCTGCAGGCGCCGGTCAGCGAATCCGGGGCCGCCCTGATGGCGCTGTCCAACGGTCTAATCTCACTGTCGCACGCTTTTCTCGGCATCACGCCGCATCCGCTCTATGTGCACGACCATTTTCAGGGCTACGAGCATATCGTCGGGATCACCTGGGAAGCCGGGAATGGCCAGGAAATCTGGCTGCCGCTGGTGGCCGAGGACGGGCATATGCCATCCCCCAACTGGGGACGTATCCATTCCATGTGGGCCAATGTGGCCATCACGCGTCATATGGAGGCGCGGCGTCTGGACAAGTTTGTGCGCAAGGTGACCGCCTATTACGGGCGCGAGGTGGGTGCAGATACTGGCAAGGCCCGTTTCCGCCTGTATATCAAGCGCATCGAAGCCCCGATGTTCTGGGTCAGGGATCTGCGCAGGAAGAACGCTGAAGCGCCGTGGGAGATGCTGGGCTACGCTGACTGGTCAGGCGGGATCATGACGCTGACGCTGCAGCAGGATGTGGCTGCAGTGAGCCGGGACGCCTGGTAGGCGCCCCGGATCGGGTAACCGCCGCTGTCGATTATTCGAAATCGAAAGTGGTGTTGGGCAGAGGAGGCAGATGCGGCAGGCTCTGCTGCGGGAACTCGCCGGTCAGACTGTTCAGGAATGCCACGATATCGGCAACCTGGGCATCGGAGAGATCCTTGTTCAGCTGGGTCTTGGCCATGATGTTGACCGCGGCATCCAGCGTGGTGACCTTGCCATTGTGGAAATAAGGCGCGGTGATGGCGATATTGCGCAGCGTTGGTACCTTGAACAGATGCAGGTCCGCATCGTTCTTGGTGTGATCCGCACGGCCCTTGTCCTTGCTGAAGTGATACTGGCCATCCAGATAGGCGTTCTCATAGACAGGGAACTTCATGTAGAAGCCCTGGCCTTCGGGCAGGGTGGGGCCATTGAAGGCAGGACCACTGTGGCAGCTGCTGCAGCCGGTTTCCGCAAACAGGTTCATGCCGCGTACCTGCTGTTCAGTCAGCGCCGAGGTATTGCCGTTGACATACTTGTCATAGGCGCTGTTGGGCGTGATCAGGGTGCGCTCGTAGGCAGCAATGGCTTTGGCAGCATTGTCAGCCGTGACCGTATCACCGTCACCAAATGCCGTTTTGAAGCCTTCCACATAGCCGGGGATGGCCTTGAGGCGCACCACGACATCATCCCAGCTCTTCATGCCCATTTCGATCGGGTTGGTGACAGGGCCTTTGGCCTGCGCTTCCAGACTGGCGGCGCGGCCATCCCAGAACTGGACAGAACTGAAGGCTGCATTCCATACGGTAGGGGCGCTGCGTCCACCGACCTGGGCCTTGACGCCGACAGAACCGCCGCGGTTGTCTTCACCGCCCAGCATGCTGTTATGGCATGAGTTGCAGGAGACCGTACCGCTGGAGGACAGGCGTGGATCATGATAGAGCTGCTTGCCAAGGGTGACCTTGGCATCGGTGGTGGGATTGTCAGCAGGGGCTGGGGCAACCGTAGGCAGAGCCTGCCAGTTGGCAGCCATGGCAGTGGCTGAAATCCCGGACAGCAGCAGGGATTTCACCAGGGTACGCAGGGTGAACATGGATTTCCTCCTTAAGGAATGGGGGGTGAATACTGGTTTTATTATAGGCGTGGTGCCAGCATTAGACCTTATAGATAATCTCATGTTGCAATGCAAGGGGGTAGGGGTGATCATGACCCTCATGAGTATCCACAGTCGGGCGCATGAACAGGCAGGAGGACAGCATGGCGTGGCAGCATTACTTTCGTACCAAGGCGCTGGAGGATGAATCCGAAAGTGAAGGGCAGCTTCCGCGCTGTCTCAGTGCTTTTGATCTTACCCTGCTGGGCATCGGTGCCATTATCGGCACCGGCATTTTTGTCCTGACCGGGATTGCCGCAGCGACCCAGGCGGGTCCGGCGCTGGTGCTGTCCTTTGTGATTTCAGGTTTTGTCTGCGCCCTGGCAGCACTGGCCTATGCTGAACTGGCCGCCTGTGTCGGTGGCAGTGGCAGTGCCTATGGTTACTGTTACGCCGCTTTTGGTGAACTGATCGCCTGGACCATTGGCTGGGATCTGCTGCTGGAATACGCCATTTCCGTCGCGGCAGTCGCCAATGGCTGGGCCGGCTATTTCTGCGAGGCACTGACGGCTATCGGCCTGCCACTGCCTGTGCATCTAACCCGGGCACCTGATGCCGGTGGCTGGTTCAATCTGCCGGCAGCCAGCATTATCCTGCTGCTGATGGGTTTGCTGATTCTGGGGGCGAGGGAGAGTGCGCGCATCAATGCGGTGATGGTCGGTATCAAGCTGATCACCATCACGGTATTCATGGCGGTCGCCAGCCAGCATGTCGATCCTGCACTCTGGAATCCCTTCATGCCCTTTGGCTGGTATCACATCGGGGATGATGGACGTCCGGTGGGCGTGCTGGCCGGGGCTTCGGTCGTGTTTTTTGCCTATGTCGGCTTCGATGCCGTTTCTACCGCTACGGAAGAGGCGAAGAATCCGCGGCGTGACATCCCGCTCGGCATTGTAGGCGCGCTGACCTTCTGTACCATCATTTACATCGCAGTCTCGCTGCTCCTGACCGGCGTGGTGCACTACGGACAGCTGAATGTCGCATCACCGGTAGCGCATGCCCTGGAACTGCTGGGTATCCACTGGGCCTCGGCACTGGTAGCCAGTGGCGTGATTGCCGGGCTGACGACCGTGATGCTGGTGCTCTACTATGCCCTGACGCGTATCATTTACGCCATGGCGCGCGACGGCCTGCTCAGTCCCTGGCTGAGTGTCGTGGGCAGGCGTTACCAGAGTCCGGTGCGCGTCATCATTCCCTGTGGTCTGCTGATGGCGCTACTGGCGGGGCTGGTACCACTGGGTGAGCTGGCGGAGCTGGTGAATATTGGAACACTGTTTGCCTTCGTGCTGGTCAGTCTGGGCGTGATCTGGCTGAGACACACCCGTCCCGATGCCTATCGTCCCTTCAGGATGCCGGCGACACCCTGGCTGCCACTGCTGGGGGCGGTGGCCTGCCTGGCTCTGACCGCTTTCCTGCCGCTCCTGACCTGGCTCCGCTTCGGACTGTGGCTGCTGCTGGGGCTGGTGATCTATTTCAGCTATTCCTGCCGCCACAGCCGTCTGGCAATGAGGTAGAAAGTTCAGGCTAGTTGCGGACTTCCGAAGCGATGTCGCGGTGTATCTGGGCCATGCCGCGATTGAACTTCGCAGCCTGGGTGTACTGTTCGACCAGTTTCTGGTTCTGCTCTTCCATATCTTCAACACTGCGGCCATACAGATAGGGCTGCTTTATTTCCTTGTTCAGCATCTTGCTGTGTTCAGCGGCTTTGGCTTCCATGTCTTTCGCAGTGGTTTCATAGGCCTCGGCCAGTTTCATATGGTCTTCGCGGGTTTTGGCTGAACGGATTTCCTCAGCAGTAATCAGCGGTTCACTGGGGGCCGTGGCGCAGCCGCCCATGGTCATGACAGTGGCTGCAAGGCCGAGGGCGGTGAGGGATTTTATACGCAAACGCATCATGGATAGTCTCCGGCTTGTTGAATGGGTCTCTGGCCAGTCAAGCAATTTTCAGTCCATAAGCAGTTCATGCCGGTATCGGCCATGTAGCCGCATGGGCTGCACCTTTATGGTTATATCTGCCATATTTCCGGGCGAAAAGGGGGCGCTTGACGGCCTGGTTCACTTCTGCCTGCAATCGGCGTAGGATTCCACCCATATTAGCTGATCATGCGTAGACTGCAGGAGCCCAAGTCGTATGTCCAATCCTTTACGCCAACCCCGCGGCACCCTGCTGGGCGTTATGATTGCCATGATCTGCCAGCCTGCCATGGCGCTGCATCATGACCATTATGTCAGGGCAGATCATCCACCACTCACGGTTCCACTGGCCAAACAGTCCCTGCGCTCCGATGGTGCGCCACGCATTGCCGGCAATCAGGCGCTGGATGCTGCAGACAAAGTGTTTTTTGCGAAGCTGAGTGCCCAGCGACAGGTGATCCGTACCAGGCTCAAGGCCAGTGTGGATGCCAGGCCTTCCGCCGTGCGTGCGCGTAGCCAGAGCCTGAAGGACAATGCCCTCAGGTCGGGGGCTCCCAGCCTCCAGCGCCCTGCCAGGCAGGGACACAAGCTGAAACTGGCGCAGTCTGCTGCAGTGACACTGCAGCCAGCCAGCCAGACTTACCCGGATCTTGAACTGCATTACCATGCCAACGGCGCGCCGCGCATGATCCGCGCCCGCCTGCCTGAGCATACCCGTACGCAGCAGGTGCGTCCTGCGCTGCACGCCCGCTCCGTGGTCATGAGCCTGGAGGCGGGTAAACGCAGTGACATCACGACGGCCAGAAATTTTCTTGGCCAGTATCATCAGCTGCTGCGACTCAAGGACACGGCCAGCGAACTGCATCTGGTGAGCGAGCATGCCGATCGCCTGCAGCAGCGCCATATCGTATTCGACCAGTGGTATCAGGGGCTGCAGGTCTGGCCGGCGCGTCTGGTGGTGCATACCACCGCCAGCGGGGATGTGGCGGCCGTGTCCGGCAGCACTGCGCCTACACCCGATCGCATGGCACTCAGACCCGTGGTCAGCGCCGAGAGAGCCGCCAGAATTGGCGTGGCAGCAGTCACGCATACTTCACCGCAGGCGGCAGTCAAACCGGAACTGGTTATTTACATGCCGCAGGAACAGTCTGCCCGGCTTGCCTGGAAAATGCAGGTGGGCGTCTCCATGCATGAACGCCAGCAGGTTGTCGTCGATGCCCGCAGTGGCGAAGTCATCAGTCACTGGAATCTCCTGCCACATGCCCAGGCGACGGGTTCCGGGGTTGACCTGTTCGGCAAGACCCAGACGCTCAGCCTCTGGCAGGACAGCAAGGGACTTTACAACCTGATCAATACCAGCATCGCCATGTACGATGGTACATCTGATCCCATGCTGCCCGATACCAGAGGCGTCATCACCATCCGTGATGCGCGCAACCAGCCACCCAACAGCGACCCGCAGACCACGCCGGTGTCCTATGTGGTCAGCAGCGCTTCCCCGACCTCCAAGTGGCTCAAGGATGGCGTGAGTGCCGCCAGCAATCTGGCGACGGTTTACAGCTATTACCGTGAGCGGCACGGACGCAATTCCATTGATGGCAAGGGATCAGCCATTATTGGCGTCGTGCGGCTTGGCAAAAAGTATGACAATGCTTTCTATGATTCATCCATCAACACCATGTTTTTTGGTGATGCGGCCAGGTATGCCGGTGCCCTGGATGTCGTCGGTCATGAAATGACCCACGGTATTACCGCCTATACCGCCAACCTGATCTATCAGGACCAGTCGGGTGCGCTGAATGAAGCCGTATCGGATATTTTTGGCGAGATGATCGAGGCTTATGCCAATAATGGACAGGCTGACTGGGTCATCAGTGCCCAGCTGGGCACACCATTCCGCAACCTGATCACCCCGGGATCACTGGAAGCCTATCCGGGTAAACCCTATCCGGCCAGCATGGCCCAGTACATCACGACCACGGATGATGACGGCGGTGTCCATACCAACTCAACCATCATCGGCCATGCCTTTTACCTGATGACCAAGGGTGCGCCAGCCAATGGGCTGAGCTATCTGGAAGCCGAAAAGATCCTTTACCGTGCACTGTCAGTCTATCTGACCCCCAGTTCCCAGTTCATGGATGCGCGTCTGCAGTGCCTGCAGGCGGCAGAGGATCTGTACGGCGCAGGCTCTAAGCAGGTCCAGCAGGTTGCCTGGGCGTTTGACAGCGTAGGTCTTACTGACAATGGTAGCAGTGGGGGAGGATCTTCAGGCGGTGATGAAGGCAACACCGATATGCCCCTGCCCATTGCCGAAGGTGATGACAATCTGGTTTTCCTTGCGATGGATGGAGATTATCCCTATCTTGGCAGAAGGGAGACGGCGCTGGGTGATCCGGTGGAAGGTGTACTGCTCAGTGACGGTCCCGCCGACTGGGTCAGACCTTCCGTGTCGCGCGATGGTACTACGGCCACCTTTGTCAGCAGCAGCAAGGATGTCTGCTGGATTCTGACCGACGGCAGCAGCGCCGAGGAATGTCTTGGCGAGCAGGGCAAGGTCTATTCGGTTGCCATGTCGCCCGATGGCAACCGCCTGGCCTTTGTCATGAATGACAGCAAGGGCAGACCCAAGGCTGAAATTACCCTCTGGGATGTGAATACCGATGAGCGCACCACCTTCAAGCTGGTGGCGCCCACCACCGCCAAAGATCATAGCGTCAGTTCCATCAGTCACGCCGATGCCATGACCTTTACCAGCGATGGCCATTATCTGATCTATGATGCCGAGAATATATTGCCGCTGGCTTCAGGAGGCAGGATCACCGCCTACAGCATTTATGCCATCGACCTGAGCAGTCAGAATGGCAATATCCTTACCCTGATCCCGCCACAGGCGGATCGTGATATTGGTAACCCGGCGGCATCGCACAATCATCCTTCGCTGCTGGCCTATGAGTCCGAAGACAAGGAGACAGGCGCCTCGGATGTCTATACCGTCGACCTGGATACGGGGGACACCACACCTGTCGTTTCTATCAGCGATCTTGGCTTCCCGGGATTCAGCGGCGATGACAGTGCCATCATCTACACGGAGGCCAATCCTGATGTCAACACGGGGGGTGATCTGTGGCGCGTGGCCTTACCCAGTGAAGCCGACCCTCAGCCCTTACCCCAGCTGCTGATGCAGGATGCGGATATGGGTGTGGTCTATCGCCGCGCCGACTGGAAATATCTCAACCTATCCTTTAGTGGCAAAGGCTATGGCCAGGTCAGCAGCACGCCGGCAGCTGTGGACTGCCAGACCGACTGCTCGACCAGCTTTGAGCCGGGTGCTGCCCTGACGCTGGAAGCACAGCCACAGCCTGGCTCCCGCTTTGCGAACTGGAGTGGTGCCTGCAGCGGTACGGAACCTGGCTGCAGTCTGGTGATGGATCAGGATCAGTCAGTAACCGCCAGTTTTGTCCCGATCAAGACCTACAAGCTGAGCGTCAGGATGTCCGGGCCAGCCGCTCTGCTGGGTAGTGCAGGTGTGACCGCTGCACCAGTGAGCGGCGGCAGTTTTTCCTGCGTGAAAACCCAGTGTACCGGCATTTATGAAGAAGGCAGCCGTGTCACTCTGACGCCGGTAGTACCTGCCGGCGGCCGTTTCGTCAGCTGGTCACTGCCCGAGTGCAAGAGCAGCACGGCCAACTGTACTGTCAGCATGAGCAAGGCGAAGTCAGTAACCGCAACTTTTGCCAGAGTGCCTGTCAAGAAGTAAGCGTATGACACCGCTCAATGCGGCTGGCAGCGCCAGGCTGTTCCGGAGTAGACCACATTGGTCTGCTCCGAGTGGCCTGAACCCTGTCCCCAGTTACCAGTGTTGCCAGCGCGGGTGCTGAGCACCACCACCGTATCGGCACCCATGGTGGCTGCACTGTTTTTCATGTCATTGCGTGCACCGGTTTCCAGATTGGCGTTACTGGTCCACGGACCCGAAAAAGCCCCTCCCTGTTCGCCGGTTACTTCCCCCAGATATTCGCAGCCAGTGGGTTCCTGGTTCATCAGGCGCACATGGGCAGCAGCGGGCTGAAGTGGCACTGCGCTGCAGCCCTGCAGTATCAGGACGGTGGCGGCGGCCAGCCAGGGAAGGTCATGAATACGACGGATGTTCATGCTTTAGGTCCTTGTTTTTGATGAGAAGGGTAGTGACGGTCAACCCCAGGGGCGTAGCGGCGTTTCGGGTTGCTCTACTTCAATCTGCCCGGCACCACCCATAGCCTTGTACAGGGCGATGAGCCAGGTGCTGCTGCTGGCCCGGGCCTGGGTCAGCTGCATCTGCTGGCTGTCGAGCTGGCGCTGGGCATCCAGTACATCCAGCAGATTGCCAAGACCTGCCGCGTAACGTTCTTCCGCCAGCTGGTGGGCGAGCGTCTGTGCCTCGACCACCTGGTTCAGCTGTCTGATCCGCTGTTCCTCCCTGAGCCACTGCATCATGGCATTTTCCGTTTCATGCATGGCATTGAGGACGGTTTTCTCATAGTTCAGCGAGGCTTCCACCAGGCGCGCATCACTCAGGTCAATACCGGCACGGATGCGGCCAA
>JBEBBU010000061.1:0-9009 GCA_041158225.1 Pseudomonadota bacterium
GGCGGCCGGTTTTGAGAGGATCAAGCTCAATGCGGTCATCCTGAGGGGGCAGAATGAAGATGATGTGCTGCCTCTAGTGCGTTACGCACTGGCGCAGGGCTTCGACCTCAGTTTTATTGAGGAGATGCCTCTGGGGGTGGTGGACAGCCATGACCGCGCTCAGGCCTATTACTCCAGTGATGAGATTGCGAGGGATATTCGCAGTGTCTACCCGCTTGAGTCCGTGATGGAAAGCAGTGGTGGCCCGGCGCGTTACTTCAGGATTCCAGGCCATGCATCGCGTATAGGATTCATTTCTCCGCACTCCCATAATTTCTGTGGTGACTGTAACCGTGTCCGATTGACAGCCGAGGGGCGTCTGCTTCTCTGTCTTGGCAACGAGCACTCGGTGGATCTGCGCGCCGTGCTTCGGGAAAGTGCCATGGATGCGGACAGAGCCATGGCTGCCATCGTGGCTGCCATGGCTATCAAGCCGGAAAGGCATGAGTTTGTACTGGGTGAACAGCCGGTCATTCTGCGTCATATGAACCGAACCGGGGGTTAAGATGAAGGCGATACCCGGCAAGCGTACGGTCGTCTATGGCTGTCTGCTGGTGATGCTGACGCTGTCATCCGGTTGCAAGACCATGCCGCCAGAGCAGTCAAAACAGGATGGAGAGGCTGGTAAGGGTAATGCGATGGCCCGCCGCGTCATCAAACGTCAGGAACAGGCTATGGGAAGTGTGGCCGGGCGCAATTATTATCCTGGCAGTACGGTCTGGCGCTGGACTGGCTGGAGTCGCGAGGGAGTGACGGGTGTGGTGGAGCAGCCCACTGCTTACACTCTGCAGCTGCTGGCTAATGGCTGGTTCAAGATCAAGGCTGACTGTCACAGCGGGGAAGGGATGTACGAGACCATGAATGACAGGATTGTCATGCTGGTCACGCGTGTTGGGAGCAAGGTCTGCGGCAAGGCATCCCGTGAAGGCCAGTTCATCGAGATGCTGGAGAGTGCCGTGCGCATGCGTAGCGCGCAGGGGGCGCTGTGGCTGGATCTTCCCGGGGAAAGATCCAGCATGCGCTTTGAGAAAGGTCAGTGACCTGCCAGTCCTACGATGTTGTAGCCGCCATCCACATAAAGAATCTCCCCGGTGATACCTGAGGCCAGATCCGAACAGAGGAAGGCTGAGGCATTACCGACTTCTTCGATAGTCACATTCTTGCGCATGGGGGCGGCATTTTCAGCTTTGGACAGCATTTCACGGAAATTGTTGATGCCAGATGCTGCCAGTGTTCTGATGGGGCCAGCGGAGACGGCATTGACACGGGTACCTTCGGGGCCAAGCGATGCTGCCATGTAACGGACATTGGCTTCCAGGCTGGCTTTGGCAATACCCATGACATTGTAGTTGGGGATGACGCGCTCGGCACCCAGATAGCTCAGTGTCAGCAGGGAGCCATTGCGGCCGGCCATCATGCTCCGGCCTGCCTTGGCCAGGGCGGTAAAGCTGTAGCTGCTGATATCATGGGCAACCCGGAAGTTTTCACGGGTGACTGAATCCACGTAGCTGCCGTCCAGTGCGTCCCGCGGAGCGAAGGCCACGGAATGGACAATGCAGTCCAGCCCGTCCCAGTGCGTCGCCAGCGAGGTGAAGACCTGTTCGATTTCGTCGTCACTGGCGACATCGCAGGGCAGTACGATGGAAGAGCCCAGTTCTGTGGCCAGCTTTTCCACCCGTTCCCTGAGCTTTTCGCCCTGATAGGTGAAGGCAAGTTCTGCCCCTTCCCGTTTCATGGCTTCGGCGATGCCATAAGCAATTGAACGGTTACTTGCTACGCCTACAATCAGGACGCGCTTGTCTTGCATGAACCCCATGATGACTCCTTACAGGTAATGAATGGCCATGGTTAAATGGCAGCGAATGGTGCGCGCTAGATTATGACCAAGTGAGCGGAGTGTCCATAGGTTCTGAAGACTGTTTGGGCGGTCAACCTGGTTGCCCTTTTGTTGACATCAGCCTAGAATCCACTATCGATCTGGAGATTGCATTGTGATCAGATATCTGCAAGCTATCGTTTCACGGGCGGTTCTGCTGAGCCTGCTGCTTGCCGTGACGGGCTGTGGTGACAGGCCTAATGATCCTTATCCTGAGAATGAATCTGCCCAGCGTACGCTTTACAGCGGTTTTGCGGAAAGACCCAAGCATCTTGATCCCGCCAGAGCCTATAGCGCCGATGAATACCAGATCATTGCCCAGATCTATGAGCCGCTATTCCAGTACGCCTATCTGAAGCGTCCCTATCAGCTGGAGCCTCTGACGGCAGCCGGCATGCCGGATATCATCTACCGTGACCGTCAGGGGCGGGTGCTGCCGGATAACGCTGCGGAAGCGGATATTGCCACGACCGATTATGTGCTGACGATCAGGCCGGGGATTCTCTACCAGCCGCATCCGGCGCTGGCAAAGGATGGAAGCGGAGCTTTCCTCTATCACCACCTTGATGAAAACAGGCAGGGTGACCTTGCCGGTCTGGCGGATTTTCCTGTCCACGGCACCCGTGAGCTGAAGGCTGAAGACTATCTCTACCAGATCAAGCGTCTGGTGCATCCGGCCCTGCATTCTCCGGTAGCCGAACTGATGAAGGAGCATATCGTCGGTCTCAAGACGCTTGCTGAACAGCTGGAGCGTAGTTATGCGCAGCAGGGCAAGGGATTTCTGGATCTGAGAGCCTATCCCCTGGAAGGCGTGGAGGTGCTGGGTGACTATCAGTTCCGCATCCGTCTGGCAGGGAAATATCCCCAGTTCCGCTTCTGGCTGGCCATGCCGTTTTTTGCGCCCATGCCCTGGGAAGCTGATGTGTTTTATGCGCAGCCCCTGCTGCTGGCGCGCAATATATCGCTGGACTGGTTTCCGCTGGGCACCGGGCCCTATCAGCTGACGGAAAATAACCCTAACCGGCGCATGGTGCTGGAGCGTAATCCGCACCATCATGAGGAGTTCTATCCTTCCGAGGGTGAGCCAGGCGACGAGGCACGGGGTTACCTGCGTGATCAGGGTACCCGGTTGCCCATCATCGACCGGGTGGTCATGTCACTGGAAAAGGAAACCATCCCCTACTGGAACAAGTTTCTGCAGGGATACTATGACTTTTCCGGGCTGGCCTCGGATAATTTTGACCAGGCGGTGCAATTTAGTGGTCAGGGGAGTGCCGAGCTGACCCCTGAGATGCAGGCGCGGGGGATACAGCTGGAGACTGCAGTCGCAACCTCCCTGTTTTATCTTGGTTTCAATATGCAGGATCCTGTGGTGGGGGGGCTGGATGAGGCGCATTGCAGGCTCAGGCAGGCGATTTCGATTGCCATTGATTATGAAGAGTTCATCAGCATCTTCATGAACGGTCGTGGCGTGGCGGCGCAGGGGATCTTGCCCCCCGGTATTTTTGGCTATCAGGAAGGTGAGGCGGGAATCAACCGTTACGTTTATGACTGGCAGGCTGGCAGGCTACGGCGCAAATCCATCGAGGAGGCCAGACAGTTGATGCGTGCTGCGGGTTATCCAGATGGCGTTGACCAGCAGACCGGACAGCCTCTGGTACTCTATCTGGATACCACTGCGCGTGGCCCGGATGACAAGTCCCTGCTCAACTGGTATCGCAAGCAGTTTGCCCGCCTTGGTATCCAGCTGGTGATCCGGGCTACGGACTACAACCAGTTCCAGCAGAAAATGTCGAACGGCAATGCCCAGATCTATCAGTGGGGCTGGAATGCAGATTACCCCGATCCGGAAAACTTCTTTTTCCTGCTGTATGGTCCCAATGCCAAGAAGACCCATGGTGGTGAGAATGCCAGCAACTATGTTTCGCCCGAATTTGATCACTGGTTCGAGGCCATGCGCAACATGGATGATGGTCCGTCGAGGATCGCCATCATTGAGCGCCTGCAGTCCATGATCAGGCATGATGCGCCTTGGGTATTCGGATTCCATCCACGCCATTTCACCCTGCATCATCAGTGGTACCAGAATATCAAGCCGAACCTGATGGCCAACAATGAGCTGAAATACCAGCGGATTGATGCCGGGCTGCGTGCCAGCCTGCAGAAGCGCTGGAACCAGCCGCATTATCTTCCCGTGCTGCTGCTGTTCCTGCTTGCGCTGGGGATAGTCATGGCTGGCGTCTATGCTTACCGCCGTCGGCTGGAGGCCACTGCCCTATGATGACCTATCTGGTGCGTCGAATGCTTTATGCGCTGCCCCTGCTAGTGGGGGTGAACATCCTGACCTTCATGCTGTTCTTTGTGGTCAATACCCCAGAAGACATGGCGCGCATGCATCTTGGCCAGAAACATGTCACGCCAGAGGCCATCCAGCAATGGACACATGAACGGGGCTACGACCAGCCGCTTTTCTTCAATGGTGGTGAAGCCGGCAGCAAAGTACTCACCGAGACGGTGTTTTACCAGAAGTCTGTCGGACTGTTCCTGTTCCGCTTTGGACGTTCGGATGCCGGGCGTGACATCAAGGCCGACATCCGCCAGCGTATGTGGCCTTCACTGGCCATTGCCGTGCCTTCGCTGGTGATCGGGCTGCTGGTCAATATCAGTGCGGCCCTGCTGCTGATTTTTTTCCGGCTGACCTGGATGGAGTTCTGGGGGTCTGCGCTGTGTGTCGCCCTCATGTCGGTATCTTCGCT
The DNA here is from genome assembly GCA_041158225.1 of Pseudomonadota bacterium. Classification (GTDB taxonomy): domain Bacteria; phylum Pseudomonadota; class Gammaproteobacteria; order Methylococcales; family Methylococcaceae; genus JBEBBU01. The sequence goes on from JBEBBU010000061.1 coordinate 4,672, forward strand.
GTTCTATATTATTGGCGGGCAGTACCTGCTGGGCAGGCTATGGCAGCTGGCGCCGATCTCCGGCTATGCCGATGGTATGGAGGCATTCCGCTTTCTGCTGCTGCCGGTGCTGCTCTCGGTAGTCGCAGGCATCGGTTCTGGTGCCCGCTGGTACCGTGCCCTGTTTCTGGAGGAGGTGGAGCGTGATTATGTGCGCACGGCGCGGGCCAAGGGTCTGAGCGAGGCGGCTGCACTGTTCCGCCATGTGCTGCGCAATGCCATGATTCCCATCCTGACCGGCGTGGTGGTGATCCTGCCGCTGCTTTTCATCGGTAGTCTCATTACCGAGTCGTTTTTTGCCATTCCCGGCCTGGGCAGCTATACCATTGATGCCATCGGGCAGCAGGATTTTGCTGTGGTTCGGGCCATGGTGTTTCTTGGTTCGGTGCTTTACATCCTGGGTCTGCTGCTGACGGATATTTCCTATACGCTGGTGGATCCCAGAGTCAGGCTGGAGTGAGGTTATCCTGTGATTGTGCTGTTCTGGACCGATAGCCTGTTTTTCCTGCTGCTGTTTGCCGCAGCCATTGTGCTGTGGCGGGCGCGACAGGATGAGCATCTGGTGCGCCCGCTGCGCAAGGTGACGCATAGTCGCAGTGCCATGGTCTCGGCAGTACTGCTGCTGGCCTATCTGCTGGTGGCCGTACTGGATTCCATCCACTTTACCGGGGGAGAGCAGGGGGCAGGTGCGTTTCGTAACGAACCGGTGAGCGTGCTCGACTGGCTGCTGACGCCGCTGCGTATTCATGTGGAAAAGACCTATTCGGCGCCTTTTGCCTGCGATGCGCTGTCCCGGGAAATGATTGCGGATGCGACAGGTCAGATGCTCTGGGGGTTGCCGCGCCTGCAGTTTGCCTGCAGTCATCTTGAGCATCCTGAGGCGACAGCCGCTGCGGATATCGCTTCGCGTTCCCTGCAGGGTCTGCTGCTGGGTGGTCTGGCGGGGCTGCTGCTGGCCGCGCCTTTATGGGGCTGGCGTGGCAGCAGGGAGTGGCTTGGGCCGGGCTGGCTGGCGGTGATACTTACGGTTGTAGGGCTTGGCCTGATCGCTGGCTGGCTGGCTGCGCTGGCGCCGTTCTATCATGTGCTGGGTACTGACAAGGTGGGTATGGATGTCCTTTACCAGTCACTCAAGAGTATCCGCACCGGCCTGATGATCGGTACTCTGACCACGCTGGTCACGCTGCCGCTGGCGCTGCTACTGGGTACGCTGGCCGGGTATTTCAGGGGCTGGGTGGATGATGTCATCCAGTATGTCTATACCACGCTCAATTCCATACCGGGAGTTCTGTTGATTGCGGCCTCGATCCTGCTGACCCAGGTCTATATGGGGCGGCACGAGGCGGAATATGCAAGTCTGGGCTGGCGCGCTGATCTGCGCCTGCTGTTCCTGTGCCTGATTCTGGGGCTGACCAGCTGGACCGGCCTGTGCCGTCTGCTGCGGGCGGAAACGCTGAAACTGCGCGAAATGGAATATGTGCAGGCTGCCAGGGCACTGGGCGTTGGGCATCTGATGATACTCAGACGCCATATCCTGCCCAATCTGATGCATCTGGTCCTGATCAGCGTGGCCCTGGATTTCAGTTCGCTGGTGCTGGCCGAAGCGGTGCTGTCCTATGTCAATATTGGCGTCGATCCTACTACCGAGAGCTGGGGTAACATGATCAACAGTGCACGGCTGGAAATGGCGAGGGAGCCTGTGGTGTGGTGGTCGCTGGCCGGTGCCTTTGGTTTCATGTTCGTGCTGGTGCTGGCAGCCAACCTGTTAGCCGACGCGGTTCGGGATGCCTTTGATCCCAGACGTGCGGAGTAAGCCTATGTCCCACCTGCTTGAAGTCAGGAATCTTGCCGTCAGTTTTCGTCGTGGCGGTGTCATGCAGCCTGCGGTGGAGCAGATCAGCTTTCATATCGATCGTGGTGAAACCTTTGCTCTGGTGGGGGAGTCAGGTTCTGGCAAGTCAGTGACCGCTCTCAGTGTATTGCGCCTGCTGCCTATGGCCGGCCATATCCTGTCAGGCGAAATCTGCATGGATGGCGTGGATCTGCTCCGGGTGTCTGAGCGCAGCATGGGGACTTACCGTGGCGGGCGTATCGGCGTGATCTTCCAGGATCCTTCAACGGCACTGAATCCGGTCATGACCGTGGGGCAGCAGATCCGCGAGGTACTGGCCATCCATGTCAGGGACGATTCCCGATCGCATCCCGCACGGGTGATCAGATTACTGCAGCAGGTCGGGTTGCCGCGGGTCGAGACCATGGTGGATGCCTATCCGCACCAGCTCTCCGGTGGGCAGCGCCAGCGGGTCATGATTGCCATGGCGCTGGCGGGTGAGCCTGATCTGCTGATTGCCGATGAACCGACGACGGCGCTGGACGTGACCATCCAGGCGCAGATTCTGGAACTGTTGCAGCGCATCCAGCAGGAAACCGGCATGGCGCTGTGGCTGATTACCCACGACCTCGGTATTGTGCATCAGATGGCGCATCGTGTTGCTGTCATGCATCAGGGGCATATTCTGGAGCAGTCCACACATGCCGGATTTTTTGCTGGCCCCGCGCATGACTACAGCCAGTCCCTGCTCAAGGCGATGCCGCGTATCCAGCGCTGCAGGGAGCGTCCACTGAGGGAAACCTCCGGTCATGATGAGCCTCTGCTGGTACTGGAAGATTTTTCACTGCATTTCCCGATACGCAAAGGGCTGCTGAAAAGGCAGGTCGGTGCTTTCCGGGCCGTGGATCAGGTCAGCCTGGCCATTGGCCAGGGTGAAACCCTGGCCCTGGTGGGTGAGTCAGGCTGTGGCAAGACGACCCTTGGCAAAGCTCTGCTTGGGCTGTTGCCAGGTGCGACCGGAACCGTACGCTGGGCAAGGCAGCTAGGCGGGCATATTCCATCGTTCGCCCAGATCGTGTTTCAGGATCCTTATGCGGCGATGAATCCGCGCATGACCGTGGGCGAGGTGATTGAGGAGGGTATGCGGGCGTTGCGTCCTGACTGGACGCTGTCCAGCCGCAGGCAGCGCTGTGACGAAATGCTGGTGGCTGTGGGGCTGGATGCCGGGGACCGTATACGTTATCCGCACGAGTTTTCGGGAGGGCAGCGCCAGCGTATCTGTATTGCCAGGGCGCTGGCAGTTGAGCCGCGTCTGGTCATTCTGGATGAGCCTACGAGTGCATTGGATGTTTCGGTGCAGGCGCATATCCTGGCTTTGCTGCGTGATCTCCGTGAGCGCTATGGGCTGAGCTATCTGTTTATTACCCACGACCTTGGTGTGGTGGCTGAAGTGGCTGACCGTGTTGCCGTCATGTTCCGCGGACAGATCGTGGAAACTGGTGAGGTTGCGCAGGTGCTGCTCAATCCGCGCGAGGCTTACACACGCCAGCTGCTGCAGGCACTACCTCCACTGAGGTGGGGAGCATGTAAGTTGACTGGCGATAAGGACAGGATTTAGATGATGAGGACTCTGGTCATGAACATTTCATTCTTGCGTGGCATGCTGTTTGGCGTTGCTGGCATGCTTTTATCCTGCAGTGTCTGGGCTGATGCGCCTGCGGTCATCCGTATGGGGGTTCTGGCGGGTGGCAGTGCCAGCTGGGAGGTCACCGCTGCCCATCAGCAGGGCTGGGATAAAAAAGCAGGGCTGGATATCCAGACGACAGTGCTGGCTAATCCTGATGCTGCCCGCATAGCCCTTCAGGGTGGCAGTGTCGATGTGATTGTGACGGACTGGATCTGGGTGGCCAGGCAGCGCGAAATGGGGCGTGATTTCAGCTTTTATCCCTATTCCAGTCATCAAGGCGTCCTGCTGGTACCTGAAGATTCTTCCATTGGCAGCATCAGCGATCTGGTGGGTAAAAAACTGGGCGTGGTGGGTGGGGGACTGGACAAGAACTGGCTACTGCTGCGCGCTGCTGCCCGCAAACAGTCCGGGCTGGATCTGGATGCCAGGGTCGAGAAAGTGTTTGGGGCGGCACCGTTACTGCAGCAGCAGTTTGAGTCGGGACAGCTGGATGCGTTGCTGACGCAGTGGCACTATGCGGCAAGGCTGGAGCACGAGGGCTACCGGCGCCTGCTGGATGGCATAGAACTGCTCAGGGATCAGGCCATTGATCCGCACATTGCCAGTCTTGGTTTGGTGTTCAGCGAGGCCTGGGGCATGCAGTCTGCTTCCAGCCTGGGTAGTCTGATTGACCTGCTGGCGCGTGCCAATGAGGGGTTGTGCCATGATGACGGGGTATGGGCAGGTATCGTGGAGCAGTTACAGACCTCCGAGCCCGATGTCCGCCAGCGTTTACGCTCCG
>JBEBBU010000062.1:0-21483 GCA_041158225.1 Pseudomonadota bacterium
CGCTGGAAATAGACTTTGAAAAACTGGATACCGTAGAGGAGATAACCATGGCACTGGATCAGTATATGGTGGAGTGGAAACAGCGTCTGCTGGCTCAGGGTATGGAGAAGGGACTTCAGGAGGGCGTGCGGAAAGGTCTTCAGAAAGGTCTTCAGGAGGGTCTTCAAAAAGGACTTCAGGAGGGTCTTCAGAAAGGTCTTCAGGAAGGTCTTCAGGAAGGTCTTCAGGAAGGACGCCAAGAAGGGCTGCAGGAAGGTATTCATCAACAGTCTGTGCGCCTGCTACTGACGGTACTGAAAGAACGTTTTGGCGAACTGCCCCCTGAAGTATCGGATCGCGTACGCGCTGCGGATGCCGATACCCTGGACATCTGGTTCCGACGCGCGATTACGGCACAGAGTCTCGAAGAAGTGTTCAGTCACCGGCATTAATTCCAGGACAAGAACACACATTTCCGGTGTGCCGGTGAGTTCTGGATGATCTGCGCCTGCTTTTCCAGCGTTGACAGCATGTCAGTTCAGAGGCAGGTCAATGTTGAAACTGCATCCACCATGGCCAGCGCTGGACACACTCAGATATCCTCCCTGCAGGGACACCATCCGCCGAGCCAGCGAAAGACCGAGTCCGTGCCCTGAGGATGCTGAAGACGTACCGCCACGGTAAAATGGCTCAAAGATTCTCGCCTGCAGTTCTGGCGGGATACCCGGCCCATTATCGACAACAGATACCGTGATGCCATGTCCGGTAGCCCTGCCAATAAAACATACGTGCGTGCCAGGAGGCGTATGCTTGACGGCATTATCCCCCAGAATACGCAGCACCAGCTTCATCGAATGCGCATCTGTGGAAAATGTTGCAGGCAGTCCCTCGACATCAATGCTGAAACTGTGTGAATCAGAAAGGATCATGGCAGCATTCATGGCATCTTCCAGCAGTGCCCTGATATCGGTAGGGCAGCGCCTGAGTGCAAGACTGATACTATCCAGATGATCTTCCTGCAGATACTGCTCAAGCAGACCCGCCATCCGGCCAGTTGCCTGCAGAATGCGCTGATAACGGGCGCGTGTCTTGTCATCAACCCCCGTGGCACTTGACTGCAGATTCTGGGCAATGGCGTCAATGACGGCCAGCGGTGTGCGCAACTCATGAGAAACCGTAGTAAGGAATATCTGCTGCTCTTCGCGACTACCGCGCTCAATCTGCAATGCCGCTGTCACCTGCTCCATCGCTTCGGATAGTTCACGGGTACGCATATGAACCTGACGCTCAAGCTCAGAGGCATGCGCCTCTTCTCTCAGTCGGGCATTACGCTCAACCGCCAGTTTTTCCTCTCGCAGCCTGTTAAAGCGATCCCCCATGGCCAGCGCAAGCAGGAGAAACTCCATCAAGGAACCGATATTCATGCAATAGTCACTGAAAGAAGAACTGGCGACCGACATGCCAGGCATGGCCGCCATCTGGTAGAAAAGAATGGATAGCACGAGAAATGACCAGGCCAGGGTAAAGAATCTGGCAGCCGTCACCCCCTTCCACCAGAGATAGGCACCGGACAGCAGATAACCGAGCGTCAACAGAGAACTCAGGATAACGAAAAGCGATACGGAAAATACTCTGGGAACAACCCAGCCCAAAGTATCGCCTATCTGAATCAGAGAGGGCAGCAGCAAGAGCAGATTCAGCGTCCATAGCATCCGGTACAGGAACGGGCAACGCCGCGATAATTCAAGATACTGGCACACAAACAGCGTAGCTGCCAGATGCACCAGCAGTACCAGCGTGTAATTGACCTGATTGTTCCAGAATGAATGATCTGGCCAGAAATACTGATAGCCAAACCCCAGATAACCAACATTCCACAGGAGAAACAGGCCAAGATAGATCACATAATAAAAAAAACTTTTTTCGCGGGTAGAGATAAACAGTAGCAGGTTATAGGCAAGCAATATCACGATAGCACCATAATAGGCGCCGGCGATCAGGGTGCGCCAGGGATGAATCTGTGCATAGTCATCTTTCCCCCATAAGTTGACAGGAACGCGGTCAAAAACACCGTCAATCATCGCCAGCCGAAGAATGACGATGGTCGGAACATCAGGGGCTGTTTCCAGTGGGAAAGCAAATAAAGGGGTATGAATGGGCCGGGTATTGAATGGACGCTGATCACCTGTATGAACTTCAGAATGAATACTGCTTCCGTGGAAAATATAGGCATCGACAAAATCAATGCTGGGCACCCCCAGTTCCAGGACATGATGCAGCATATTGGATGCAGGATGGGTAAGCTGCAATCTTACCCACCACACCGAAGTCGAATAGCCTAAGGCCAGCGTATCATGCGGATTATGCCGCCAGTGATCCTCGGAAAGCGCGAGCAGGGCCTCAAGCCCAAGGTGGCCATCTGGATCCTCCAGCAGATCAACAGCCTGGCCAATGCCGCGAATACTGCCGGCAAGCGGCAGTTCGAAGGCAGCGGCCTGCGTCAGAAAACCCTGCAGAAAACAGAAAAAGATCAAGATGCGAATAAATGTAAACATACCCGTTCAGTCTACCCAGTCAGACCATTGCATTCTAGGCTGGGCAGACAGGCAGGCATAGGGAATGTCAGAAATGGTAAGAAAAAAAAACGGCCCGAAGGCCGTTTGATTGCATGGGTACCGATAAGATCACGCTTCGCGATCAACAAGCTCGATATAGGCCATAGGTGCAGTATCGCCAGCACGAAAACCGCACTTCATGATACGGGTATAACCACCTGGGCGGGTCTGGTAACGTGGACCCAACGCGGTAAACAGCTTGCCAACCGCTTCCTTGCTACGCAGACGGTTGAAGGCAAGACGACGCGCTGCCACAGAATCCACCTTGGAAAGCGTGATTAACGGCTCAACAAAACGGCGGATTTCTTTTGCCTTGGGCAGAGTGGTCTTGATAATTTCATTTTCGACCAGTGCATTTGCCAGATTGCGGAAAAGCGCATTGCGATGACTGCTGGTGATGTTGAATTTGCGACCGGATTTACGATGACGCATAACGATACCTTATTCTAATATGTATACCAATAAAGATCAGGAAGCCAGACGCTTCAAGCCTTCAGGCGGCCAGTTTTCAAGTCTCATGCCCAGGGAAAGACCCTTGGTAGCAAGGACATCCTTGATTTCAGTCAGTGATTTCTTGCCCAGATTCGGTGTCTTCAGCAGATCAACCTCAGTACGCTGGATCAGGTCACCAATATAGAAAATGTTTTCAGCCTTCAGACAGTTAGCTGAACGGACCGTCAGCTCAAGGTCATCCACTGGACGCAGCAACATAGGATCAAAAGACGCCTTGTCAGGTGGAAATACATTTTCATTAGGCCGGCCTTCAAGATCTGCAAGAATACTCAGATGCTGACAAAGCACACTGGCTGCATACTTGACTGCGTCTTCAGGCTTGACAGTGCCGTTGGTTTCCATCTCCAGTATAAGACGATCCAGATCAGTTCTCTGCTCGACACGGGCGCTCTCAACCTGATAGGAAACCTTGCTGACAGGACAGAAAGACGCATCCATTCTCAGCGCTCCGATAGGAAGATCCTCATCGAGAGATCTTACTGACACTGGCTTGTAACCTCTGCCCTTTTCAACCTTGAGCGTCATCCTGAGGCTGACATTACCGGTAATATGGGCAATGACAAGATCAGGATTGACAATCTCGACATCATGGGACGTGATGATATCACCCGCGGTCAGTATACATGGCCCCTGCCTGTCTATTCTCAGGGTGGCTTCCTGACCAACATTGAGCCTGATGGCTAACTGCTTGAGGTTTAACAGCAGATCGATAACATCTTCCTGCACACCATCAATAGCAGAGTATTCATGCTGAACACCCTCTATCGAAACGTCCGTAACAGCCACACCCTGAACAGAAGACAACAGAACACGGCGCAGGGCATTCCCGAGAGTATGCCCAAAACCTCTTTCAAGTGGTTCAATGACTATACGCGTACTGTTGGCATCAGCCCTTTCCGGACTCTGTTCTACCATCCGTGGCTTGATCAACTCAACAAGGTGACTATGCATGATATTCCTGATGATGGAAATTACTTGGAGTAAAGTTCGACAACAAGCTGCTCATTGATGTCGGATCCCAGTTCACTGCGATCAGGAGCAGATTTGAACGTACCTTTCATGGCCTTGGCATCAACATCGACCCATACCGGAAAACCGTACTGTTCACTGACTTGCAAGGCATCCTTGATGCGCAGCTGATCACGAGACTTGCTTCTGATCGCCACGATATCACCGCTGTTGACCTGATAAGAAGGTATGTTCAGCACCTTGTCATTGACCATGATCGCCTTATGGGAAACCAGCTGCCTGGCTTCTGCACGCGTAGCTGCAAACCCCATACGATAAACAACATTATCGAGTCTTGACTCAAGCAGGGTCAGCAGATTTTCACCTGTAGAACCCTTCAGACGAGAAGCCTCTGCATAATACTTGCGGAACTGCTTTTCAAGCACGCCATAGATGCGACGCAGACGCTGCTTGGCACGCAACTGGGCGGCATAATCGCTCAGACGGGCGCGCTTGGTGCCATGCTGACCAGGGGGCTGATCAAGCTTGCACTTTGACTCAAGGGACTTGCCGCGTGACTTCAGGAAAAGATCTGTGCCTTCACGACGGCTCAGTTTACATTTTGGACCTAGGTATCTAGCCATAATTGGGGACTCTGAAAGTTAAACTCTACGCTTTTTGGGCGGGCGGCAGCCATTGTGCGGAATAGGCGTGGTATCCGTGATGTTCACGATCTTGAAACCAAGCGCATTCAGTGAACGCACTGCAGATTCACGACCAGGACCGGGGCCCGTGATACGGACATCAAGATTCTTCATGCCATATTCCTTGGCAATGGTGCCTGCCTTCTCGGCAGCTACCTGAGCCACAAAAGGTGTGCTTTTGCGCGAACCACGGAAGCCGGAAGCACCAGCGCTGGCCCATGACAGAGCATTACCCTTACGATCAGTGATGGTCACAATCGTGTTATTGAATGATGCACTGACATGCGCAATGCCATCGGAGATATCTTTCTTGATCCGTTTACCGGAACGAGCTGAAGTTGCCATGTATTAATACACCTGAACTATTTCTTGATTGGACGACGTGGGCCCTTGCGGGTACGGGCGTTGGTTCTCGTCCTCTGCCCTCTGACCGGAAGGCCGCGGCGATGACGGAGGCCACGATAGCAGCCGAGATCCATGAGTCGCTTGATACTCATGGCAACTTCTCGCCTGAGGTCGCCCTCAACAAGGAACTTGGCAACCTCTTCACGCAAGGTTTCGATCTGTGCATCACTAAGCTCCCGCACCTTGGTGGTGGGAGCAATAGCAGAACGTTCACAAATCAGGGCAGCCCGTGGCCGTCCTATGCCGTAAATAGCGGTGAGTGAAATCACCACATGCTTCTGGTCTGGGATATTAACACCCGCAATACGAGCCATCTAAGAGAACTCCAAACTTATACGCTACCGAGCGAAAGCCGAGCATTATAAATGCAAAGGCTATCGCCTTACAATACCAATTAGCCCTGTCTTTGCTTGTGACGGGCATCCACGCATATGATGCGAACTACACCATTACGCTTAAGAACCTTACAGTTGCGGCAGATCCGCTTGACAGACGCACGAACTTTCATATTACTATTCTCTCTACATTCAAAGGGTTATCGCATGCTCATATTGGACTTCTTGAGCAGGCCTTCATATTGATGCGAGATGATGTAGGTCTGCATCTGAGCCATAAAATCCATGACAACGACAACGATGATAAGCAGGGATGTACCACCAAAATAGAACGGCACATTCCAGTAAACAATAAGAAACTCAGGCAAAAGACATACTGCAGTGATATAAAGACCACCCACCAGTGTCAGACGCGTCATGACACCATCGATGTAACGGGCAGTGTTGTAGCCAGGGCGGATCCCTGGTATGAACGCCCCCGACTTCTTCAGGTTTTCAGCAGTTTCATTCGAGTTGAAAACCAGTGCTGCATAGAAGAAACAGAAAAACATGATGGCAACGGCATAGCAGATGACATAAAGCGGCTGACCTGGAGACAACGCAGTAGCAATTTCCTGTAACCACGCCAACCCGTCTGCATTACCAAACCAGCCAGCCAGCGTTGCTGGAAACATGATGATGGAAGATGCAAAGATAGGCGGAATCACACCGGACATGTTCAGCTTCAGAGGCAGAAAACTTTTCTGGGCAGCATACGTCTGCCTGCCTTCCTGACGCTTGGCATAGTTGATGGTGATGCGACGCTGTCCGCGCTCTACAAAAACGACCACCCAGATGACGCCAACAGCAATCGCAGCAATCCCAAGCACGCTGAAAGGACTCAGCTCACCTGTTCTCGCCAGCTCAAGGGTTCCCCCCACAGCCGATGGCAAACCCGCCACGATACCGGAGAAAATGATAATGGAGATACCATTACCCAGACCACGCTCGGTAACCTGCTCGCCAAGCCACATAAGGAACAGTGTGCCCGCAACCAGCGACACAGCTGTCATCATGACAAAATGCCAGCCCGGGGCAAGCACGATAGGTGCACCGTTGGCTGTCTGACTCTGGATGGCAAGCGCAACACCGACAGACTGGAAGCTCGCCAGCAGTACCGTGGCATATCGCGTGTACTGGTTTATTTTCTTGCGACCGGACTCCCCTTCCTTTTTAATCTGCTCCAGCTTGGGTATGACCACAGTCATGAGCTGCAGGATAATGGAAGCAGAGATGTACGGCATGATGCCCAGGGCAAACACACTAAGACGCTTAAGAGCCCCACCAGAAAACATGTTCACCATATCAAGGATGGATCCACCCTGCTGGCTGAACATAGTCGCAAGAGCCTTGGGATCAACACCTGGTATGGGCACGTGGGCTCCAATCCTGTAGACCACAAGCGCACCAAGCACGAACAGAAGGCGCTGACGGAGTTCTGTCAGACGGCCAAACTTATCTCCTAAGGTTGGGCTCAGCGCGTTCATCAGCTGACTACTTTGCCGCCGGCGGCTTCAATAAGTGACTTTGCACGCTCAGTCAGACGCAGACCCTGCACCGTAACCGCACGATCAATCGAACCAGTAGCGATCACCTTGCAGCTTTTGACTCTGGCAGGAATCAGGTTATGACTCTTCAGATCAGCAAGGGTGATGGTATCAAGACTGAGCTTGCACATATTGGTCAGACTGATTTCAGCAACCCAGGCTTTCTTGGGCGAACGGAAACCCACCTTGGGCAGACGACGCTGCAACGGCATCTGGCCACCTTCAAAGCCTACCTTGTGGAATCCACCGGCGCGAGCCTTTTGACCTTTGTGACCCTTACCGCTGGTTTTACCAAGGGTCGAGCCTATACCGCGACCGAGACGCTTCTTGTCAGGGCGACTGCCAGGTGCGGGAGATAATGAATTGAGATGCATGATCAGACTTCCTCTACGCTCAACATATAGCGTACCTTGCTTACCATTCCACGGTTCTCGGGGGTATCCCTGACCTCAACAACATGGTGCATACGACGTATGCCCAAGCCCGTCAGGCACGCCTTATGACTGGCAAGACGACCATTGCTGCTGCGAACCTGCTTCAGACGCAATAATTTTTGACTCATTTCTTTCCACCCAGTACTTCATCAACCGTCATGCCGCGCTTGGCAGCAATGTGGCGGGGATCTCTGGTCTCGGTAAGACCCTTGATGGTCGCACGAACCACATTGATCGGGTTATTGGTACCAATGCACTTTGCAAGTACATTGTGAATACCGACAACTTCAAATACGGCTCGCATGGCACCACCGGCAATAATACCGGTACCTTCAGAGGCAGGCTGCATGAAAACCTTGGCGGCTCCGGTGGTGGTCACCACGGAATGATGCAGGGTCTGACCATTAAGAGAGACTTTGCGCATGTTGCGGCGTGCCTGCTCCATGGATTTCTGGATGGCCACAGGGACTTCACGTGCCTTGCACAGGCCATAACCCACACGACCATTACCATCACCCACCACCGTGAGTGCGGTAAATCCGAACTGACGGCCGCCCTTGACTACCTTGGCCACACGGCGCACAGCAACAAGCTTCTCCTGAAGCCCATCACTGTTGTTTCCACTCTGCTGCGAATTGACACTTGCCATGAGAACCCCCCTTAGAACTGCAGACCCGCTTCACGAGCGGCGTCAGCCAGCTCCTTGATGCGGCCATGATATTTGAAACCAGAACGGTCGAATGCTACGTGAGTAACGCCGGCAGCCAAAGCCCTCTCTGCGATGGCCTTGCCAACCGCCTTGGCGGCATCCCGGTTACCCGTGTAATCAAGACCTTCTGCAACAGTCTTTTGCAGGGTTGAAGCTGCAGCCAGCACCGTCTGCCCATCAGGCGCAATAACCTGAGCGTAGATGTGCCTGGAGGTGCGATGAACCGTAAGACGGTTGGCACCATGGCCGCGGATGATATGCCGCGTTTTCGCAGCTCGTTGCAATCGTGACGCTTTTTTATCCATGGTATGACCTTATTTCTTCTTGGCTTCTTTGCGGATAATGACTTCATCCGCATAGCGTACACCCTTGCCTTTGTAAGGCTCTGGCGCACGATAAGCACGAATGTTGGCAGCAGCCTGACCGACAGCCTGCTTGTCGCAACCCCTGACAATGATATCGGTCTGGGACGGCGTCTCAATCGTGATGCCTTCAGGAGCAACGTACTCGATTGGATGGGAATACCCAAGGCTGAGCGCGAGCACACTAGGTGACTTGACCTGTGCACGATAACCTACACCCACCATGGAAAGCTTACGCTCAAACCCCTGGCTTACACCATGCACCATATTGGCGATGGTGGCGCGCATGGTGCCAGCGAGTGCGTTCTGCCGTGCATTGCTACGGTCATAAACCACAGACAGCTGTGCATCCTCATGGGATACACTGATCACTGAAGGTATGGAAGCCTTCAGTTCGCCCTTAGCACCCTTGACAGTAATCTGACTGTCGTTGATGGTGACGTCCACCCCTTTGGGGACTGCTACGGGATTCTTTCCTATACGTGACATACTCTTACCTCACACAATCAGGCAACCAGACAGAGCACTTCACCACCTTCTCCGATGGCGCGCGCTTTCCTGTCTGACATTACACCTTTGGATGTCGAAACGATGGCAATACCAAAACCACCCATGATGCTGGGGATGGAATCCCTGTCACGATAGATCCGACGGCCAGGCTTGCTGACACGTGATATGGTTTCAATGACAGGCTGACCACGATAGTACTTGAGTTCTATACGGGTAAATGCCTTGCCATCTACGGTTTCATTACGGAATCCTGCGATATAGCCTTCGGTCTTGAGCACATCAAGCACAGAGGACTTAAGCTTGGACGCAGGTACCAGGACATCGGCCTTGCTTGCCATTTGCCCGTTACGGATTCTGGTTAGCAGGTCAGCTAACGGATCAGTCATACACATGGTTTAACTCCAATAATTCTTCAGGTGCCTGTGGATTACCAGCTGGCTTTCACAACACCGGGGACATCGCCGCGCATTACGCACTCACGGAGCTTGTTTCTGCCAAGACCGAACTTGCGATAATAGCCGTGTGGCCTGCCTGTTAACTGACACCTGTTACGCTGACGGGTTACAGCGCTGTCACGGGGCAATTTCTGCAGCGCAATGACCGCTGCTTCTTTGTCTTCATCACTAGCCGTGACACTTACGATAACCGCCTTGAGTTCGGCTCTCTTGACTGCGTGGCGCTGCTGAAGCTTTTCACGCTTGACTTCGCGCGCTACCATGGATTTCTTGGCCATAAGTAAACCTGAACCTCAAGTACGGAAAGGAAATTTGAACGCCTCAAGCAACGCACGTGCTTCGGCATCGGTTTTGGCAGTAGTGGATATCGTGATATCCATACCTCTCAGGGCATCAATCTTGTCATAGTCAATTTCAGGAAAGATGATCTGTTCCTTGACGCCCATGGAATAATTGCCGCGACCGTCAAATGAACGCGGACTCAGACCGCGAAAATCACGGATACGCGGGATAGAGATGCTGATCAGACGATCAAAAAACTCATACATGCGCTCGCTGCGCAGGGTAACCTTGCAACCTACTGGCATACCCTCGCGGATCTTGAATCCAGCGATGGATTTGCGTGCAAAGGTAATCACAGGCTTCTGGCCTGCAATCTTCTGCATGTCTTCAACAGCATTCTGCAGAATCTTCTTGTCAGCGACTGCTTCACCAACACCCATGTTGAGGGTAATCTTGCTCAGTCGTGGCACTTCCATCACGGACTTGTATTCAAACCGCGTACGAAGCTCGCCAATGATTGTATCTTTGTAAATCTGTTTTAGCCTAGCCATGTCTCATCCAGAATCTAAGCGTCAATCAGTTCGTTAGTAGATTTGTAGTAACGTACCTTTCGACCATCAGCCAATAAACGGAATCCAACCCGGTCAGCTTTCTGTGTTGACGGATTGAATACAGCCACATTGGACACATGTATTGGCATTGTCTTTTCAACAATACCACCTGTTATATTGCGGGCAGGCATCGGTCTCTGATGCTTGCGCGCCTGGTTAATACCTTCGACAAGTACGCGCTGGTCATCAACGACATTGATGATGGCGCCGCGCTTACCCTTGTCCTTACCCGTAATGACAACCACTTGGTCGCCTTTTTTGATTCTACGCATGCTTCTACCTCTTACAGCACTTCAGGCGCCAGAGAAATGATCTTCATGAATTTCTCAGAACGTAATTCACGTGTGACGGGTCCGAAGATACGGGTACCAAGAGGCTGATGCTGGTTGTTAAGAATAACAGCCGCATTACCATCAAAACGGATAAGCGAACCATCAGAACGACGCACACCCTTGCGGGTACGGACAACGACAGCGTTGTACACTTCGCCCTTCTTGACGCGACCACGAGGTATCGCAGATTTCACGCTAACCTTGATAATGTCACCAATGCCGGCATAGCGGCGCTTGGAACCCCCGAGGACCTTAATACACATGACTTGTCTGGCGCCACTGTTGTCAGCCACATCCAGGCAGGTCTGCATCTGAATCATTGTCTCATCTCCTAGCTAGACGGTATCAAAACCGGTATGTGCTATACAGCGCGTTCCACGATACTCGCCAAACGCCAGGTCTTTTTCTTGGAGACAGGACGCGTTGCGGTCACCGTAATGACATCACCGATGTTGCACTCGTTATTTTCGTCGTGAGCAACCATCTTGGTCGTGCGACGTATGTATTTCCCATAAACAGGATGTGGAACCAGCCTTTCGACTGCGAATACCACAGACTTGTCCATTTTATTGGAAACCACCCTGCCCGTCATGGTACGGGCCGCTTTATTTTCACTCATGTTACTTAGCCTCGAGCCTTCTCAGACAGCACGAGGTTGACCCGTGCGATGTCTTTGCGGTTCAACCCTATCAGATGAGACTTGCTCAACTGGTTTGTCGCCTTCTGCATACGCAGGGTGAAAGCCTCCCGATGCAGCTCCAGTAATTGCGCCTTCAGTTCATCGACTGACTTGGCTCTCAATTCACTCGCTTTCATTACATTATAGTCCTTTGAGCGAAGGTTGTTTTCAGAGGCAACTTCGCCGCCGCAAGCTGGAAGGCTTCACGCGCCAGTTCCTGACTCACACCTTCAAGTTCATACAGCATAGTGCCTGGTTTAATTTCAGCAACCCAGTATTCTACACTACCTTTGCCACTTCCCATACGAACTTCGAGTGGTTTGCGCGTAATAGGCTTGTCCGGGAACACGCGGATCCAGATTTTTCCACCGCGCTTGACATGGCGGGAAATGGCACGACGTGCGGATTCGATCTGACGCGCAGTAATACGACCGCGCTCGGTGGCCTTCAGGCCAAACTCACCGAAGGAAACCTGGCTTCCAGCCAGTGCGAGCCCGGTATTACGGCCCTTGTGCTGTTTCCTGTACTTAGTACGTTTTGGTTGCAACATGCTAAACCACCTCTACAACTAGGCTTCAGCCGAAGCGCGAGTCTTACCGTCGGCTCCGACATTGGCATTGGCGAAAACTTCGCCCTTGAAAATCCAGACCTTGACGCCGATCACACCATAGGTGGTGTGAGCTTCAGCAAATCCATAATCAATATCAGCACGGAAAGTATGAAGCGGAACACGGCCTTCGCGATACCATTCGGTACGGGCAATTTCAGCTCCGTTAAGCCGGCCGGCGACGCTGATCTTGATACCTTCAGCGCCAAGACGCAGCGTATTCTGTACCGCACGCTTCATGGCACGACGGAACATGATGCGCTTTTCAAGCTGCTGCGCCACACCTTCGGCAACCAGCTGGGCATCCAGCTCAGGCTTGCGGATTTCTTCAACACTCAGCTGTACCGGAACGCCCATCATGCCGGAAACATGACGGCGCAGAACATCGATTTCCTCACCCTTCTTGCCGATCACCAGCCCTGGACGGGCGGTATGGAGGGTAATCTGCGCGTTATTGGCAAGGCGGTTAATCTGGATCCTGCTGATGGAGGCATGTCCAAGCTTCTTCTTGAGAAATGCACGAACACGCAGATCATTGTAGAGAAACTCAGGATAAACCTTACTGTTGGCAAACCAGCGCGATGTCCAGTCCTTGATATAGCCTAACCGGATACCGGTAGGATGTACTTTTTGGCCCATTGCAATATGCCTTTCTTCTACCTGTCTGACAATTTAACCGTGATGTGCGCGGTGCGCTTCACGATGCGATTTGCGCGGCCTTTGGCACGCGCGCCCATGCGCTTCAGCACAGGACCTTCATCAATAAAGATGGTTTTTACACGCAGGTCATCTACGTCAGCACCATCATTATGCTCAGCATTGGCAATGGCTGATTCCAGCACTTTTTTTACCAGTTGAGCAGCTTTCTTGTTGCTGAAGGTCAGGATGTCCATGGCTTTGGCTACATGCAGACCACGGATCTGGTCAGCGACCAGCCTGCACTTCTGCGGTGAAATCCGCGCCGATCTGTACTTGGATAATGCTTCCATCATTGATCCTGCCTTACTTGCTCTTCTTGTCAGCCACATGACCCTTATAAGTACGGGTCGGGGCGAACTCACCCAGCTTGTGTCCGACCATATTGTCGGAGACAAGCACGGGCACATGCTGTTTGCCATTATGCACGGCAATGGTCAGACCAATCATTTCGGGAATGACCATGGAACGACGTGACCAGGTCTTGATAGGACGCTTGGAACTGGAAGCCAGAACCTCAGTCACTTTTTTCACAAGATGATGGTCGATGAATGGGCCTTTTTTTATCGAACGTGGCACAACACTACCTCTCTATATTATTTGGACTTACGGCCACGAATGATCAGGCCGCTAGTGCGCTTGTTGGTACGGGTCTTGTAACCCTTGGTCGGCGTACCCCATGGAGACACAGGATGACGACCACCCGACGTGCGCCCTTCACCACCACCATGTGGATGATCCACAGGATTCATGGCAACACCGCGAACGGTAGGTCTGACACCACGCCAGCGCTTTGCACCGGCCTTGCCCAGAGAGCGCAGGTTATGTTCAGAGTTCGACACTTCACCGATTACCGCACGGCAATCGATCAGCAGTCGACGCATTTCGCCAGAACGCATACGCACGGTAGCGTAGGCGCCTTCCTTGGCAACCAGTTGCAGCGAAGTACCGGCACTGCGAGCATACTGCGCGCCTTTGCCTGGCTTGCCTTCTACACAGTGGACAACAGAACCCACTGGAATATTACGCAGGGGCAGGCTGTTACCTGGCTTGATCGGTGCGAATTCGCCAGATACAACCTCACTACCTTCTTTCAGACCCTTGGGTGCAATGATGTAGCGACGTTCACCATCAGGGTAAAGAATCAGTGCAATATGAGCCGTCCTGTTGGGGTCATACTCAAGGCGCTCTACCTTGCCGACGATATCAAACTTGTTACGCTTGAAATCGATCAACCGGTAGTGCTGCTTGTGACCACCACCCTTGTGACGGGTTGTAATGCGACCCTGGTTATTACGACCAGAATGCTTCTTCTGTTTTTCAAGCAGTGGCGCATAGGGTGCGCCCTTGTGCAGCTCGGGCGTACGAACCCGGATGACAAACCGCGATCCTGCAGAAGTCGGTTTTTGTTTGATAAGAGCCATAATCTTGATCTTCGCTTATGTTCGCCGATTAACCATTACCGAGATCGATGGTGAAATCAGGCTTCAGCTTCACATACGCCTTCTTCCAGTCCGACCTGCGTCCCATGACACGACCCACACGCTTGTCTTTGCCACCGACATTGACAATGCGTACTGAATCAACTTTTACACTGAACATCAGTTCAACTGCATTCTTGACCTGCACCCTGTTGGCACCGGATACCACACGGAACACATAATAGTTGTTCTGCTGCATGCGAGCGGTTTTCTCAGAGACGACAGGCGCCTGCAAGGTACGCATCAAATCAATCTTGTTCATGACAGACGTCCTTCCAGCTTGCGGACTGCTTCAGTGGTCAGGATCACGCGCTCTGCATGAACGAGATCCATTGGATTAAGCGAATCCGGAGTATTGACAGATACGTGATACAGATTGCGCGAAGCCAGCGCCAGATTCAGCGTCAGCTCATGACTCAGGATCACGGTGTAACCGCTATCATCACCCAGCCTGGCAAGAAGATCGCGTGTTCTGGGGGTTTCAGGCAGGATCGTATCATCAACGACCAGACGATCCTGGCGCAGCAGCTCGGAGAAAATGGAGCGCACAGCTGCGCGGTACATTTTCTTGTTCAGCTTCTGTTCATAGTTGCGGTTGCGGGCAGCAAAGGTTACACCGCCAGCACGCCACAACGGGCTGCGGCTGGTACCTGCGCGGGCGCGGCCAGAACCCTTCTGTTTCCATGGCTTGCGACCACCACCACGCACTTCGGCGCGGGTCTTCTGCTTGACTGTACCTGAACGGCCAGCCGCGGCATAAGCCACAACGAGCTGATGCACAAGCGATTCATTGAAGTCATTGCCAAATACCGCAGGTGAAACTTCCAGCGAAGCTCCTGCCTTGGCTTGAGGTATATTCAGACTCATGTCGTTTCCCCTCACTTCTTCACAGCAGGCTGGACGATAACATCAGCGCCTTTTGGCCCTGGTACCGCACCCCTGATGAAGAGCAGTGATCTTTCCTTGTCAATGGATACCACGCGCAGATTTTGCGTCGTCTGCTGCACTGCACCCATGTGACCACACATTTTCTTACCCTTGAATACGCGACCAGGTGTCTGGTTCTGGCCGATTGAGCCAGGTGCGCGGTGAGAAAGCGAGTTGCCGTGTGTAGCATCCTGGGTACGGAAGTTATAGCGCTTGATAACGCCAGCAAAACCCTTACCGATAGTCTTGCCAGTAACATCAACCCACTGACCATCACTGAAAACATCGACGGATATTTCGTGACCGACAGCATAATCGCCATCGCCGTCAGCAAGACGGAACTCAACGAGACTCCTTCCCGCCTCAACACCAGCCTTGGCAAAGTGACCTGCCTGAGACTTGTTGATACGAGAGCGCTTCACATTGCCCGTGGTCACCTGAATCGCACGATAACCATCAGTTTCGGCGGTTTTAACCTGCACTACGCGATTGGGTTCTACAAGGATAACGGTAACCGGGACAGCTGCACCATCTTCGGTAAAAATTTGTGTCATTCCGCATTTGCGTCCGACAAGACCAATAGTCATTTCTTATTCCCCGAACTATCCGTTTATCAGTTAAGCTTGATCTGAACGTCTACGCCCGCCGCGAGATCAAGTTTCATCAGTGCATCAACGGTCTTGTCCGTTGGCTCAATGATGTCCATGAGTCTCTTGTGGGTGCGCAGTTCATACTGGTCACGCGCGTCCTTGTTGACGTGCGGCGACACCAGCACCGTGAACCGTTCCTTCTTCGTGGGCAGTGGAATTGGCCCCAGCACCTGCGCACCAGTGCGCTTTGCGGTCTCCACGATTTCTGAAGCAGACTGATCGATCAGACGATGATCAAATGCTTTCAGACGTATACGGATTCTCTGCTTTGCCATGTTATGTTTACTCAATTACCTTGGACACTACGCCCGCACCAACCGTGCGACCGCCTTCACGGACTGCAAAACGCAATCCCTCTTCCATAGCGATAGGATTGATCAGCTTGACAGTGATCTTGACGTTATCGCCTGGCATGACCATTTCCACACCCTCAGGAAGGTCACAGGCACCCGTGACATCGGTGGTACGGAAATAAAACTGTGGACGATATCCATTGAAGAACGGGGTATGTCTTCCACCTTCTTCCTTGGACAGCACATAGATTTCAGCTTCGAAATGGGTGTGCGGTGTAATGCTGCCTGGCTTGGCCAGAACCTGACCACGCTCGACATCTTCACGCTTGGTGCCGCGCAGCAGGATACCCACGTTGTCACCAGCCTGCCCCTGATCCAACAGCTTGCGGAACATTTCAACGCCGGTACAGGTCGTCTTGACGGTATTCTTGATACCGACAATTTCAACTTCCTCACCCACCTTGATGATGCCACGCTCAACGCGACCGGTGACCACGGTACCACGACCCGAGATTGAAAATACGTCTTCAATCGGCATCAGGAATGGACGGTCTACTGCGCGCTCTGGCTCAGGAATGTAGTCGTCCAGTGCCTTGACCAGCGCATGGATGGCAGGAACACCGATTTCGCTCTGGTCGCCTTCAAGCGCCTTGAGTGCAGATCCCTTGACGATCGGAGTATCATCACCGGGGAAATCATACTTGGAAAGCAGTTCCCTGACTTCCATTTCCACCAGTTCGACCAGCTCTGGATCATCAACCATGTCCGCCTTGTTCAGGAAGACAACAACGTAAGGAACACCCACCTGACGCGCCAGCAGGATGTGTTCACGGGTCTGAGGCATAGGGCCGTCAGCAGCTGAACAGACCAGAATGGCACCGTCCATCTGCGCAGCACCCGTGATCATGTTCTTCACGTAGTCGGCATGTCCTGGACAGTCAACATGCGCATAGTGACGCGCATCAGATTCATACTCCACATGCGCCGTAGCAATCGTGATACCACGCGCACGTTCTTCAGGAGCGTTGTCGATCTGGTCGTATGCACGGAACTCACCACCGAACTTTTCCGCCATACACTTGGTCAGCGCGGCAGTCAGGGTTGTCTTGCCATGGTCTACGTGTCCAATGGTTCCCACGTTTACGTGTGGTTTGCTTCGTGTAAACTTCTCTTTCGACATGAGTTATATCCTCGTCATTTATATTCGGATTTGGTTAGTAGGCCGTAATCTTTCTGATTATGGCATCGGCAACACTGTTAGGTGCTTCCTGGTATTTCTTGAATTCCATCGAGTAGGTTGCCCGCCCCTGGCTGAGTGATCTCAGCGAGGTTGAGTAACCAAACATCTCGGCCAGTGGAACTTCAGCTTTAAGCAGTTTGATACCAGCACCATCTTCCATGCCGAATATCATCCCCCGCCTGCGATTGAGATCTCCCACTACATCACCCATATAATCTTCGGGTGTTTCAACATCAACACTCATAACCGGCTCCAGCAGCACGGGATCAGCGTGCTTTGAGCCTTCACGGAATGCCATGGATCCAGCAATCCGGAATGCCATTTCGTTTGAGTCTACTTCATGGTACGACCCGTCGGTGAGCGTCACCCGAACATCAACCACCGGGAAACCAGCAAGTATACCATTTTGCAACTGTTCTTGCACACCCTTGTCCACAGCAGGAATGTACTCTTTTGGCACAGTTCCGCCAACAACAGCATTCACGAACTCATAACCAGAACCCGGTTCCCTGGGTTCAATTTTCAGCCAGACATGGCCGTACTGACCCTTGCCACCCGTCTGCCTGACATACTTACCTTCCTGCTCGACCGCAGCGCGCAGCGTCTCCCGGTAAGAAACCTGTGGAGCCCCCACGTTGGCATCCACCTTGAACTCACGGCGCATACGCTCGACCAGAATTTCAAGATGAAGCTCGCCCATACCGGAAATGATGGTCTGACCACTTTCTTCGTCAGTATGCACCCGAAACGAGGGATCTTCCTGCGCCAGTTTCTGCAAGGCAACGCCCATTTTCTCCTGGTCAGCCTGCGTCTTGGCCTCTACCGCCACCGAAATGACCGGCTCGGGAAATTCCATGCGCTCAAGCACAACCGGATGATCAATGGAGGCAAGCGTCGTACCTGTCACGATATCTTTCAGACCCACACAGGCCGCAATGTCACCCGCCCGTATTTCCTTGATATCCTCGCGGCTATTGGCATGCATGAGCAACAGGCGCCCGATCCTTTCCTTACGCCCTGTCTGCGAGTTCCACGCCACATCCCCAGACTGGAGCACGCCAGAGTACACGCGCACAAAAGTGAGCGTCCCCACAAAGGGATCCGTCATGATCTTGAATGCAAGCGCGGCAAAAGGCTCGTCATCGCTGGAATGCCTGACCGCTTCTGGCCCATCATCCGGCAGGTGCCCAGGTATTGCCGGCACGTCGAGCGGGGATGGCAGAAACTCCACCACGGCATCCAGCATGGCCTGCACACCCTTGTTCTTGAAAGCCGATCCGCAGAGCATGGGCACGATTTCCAGCGCTATGGTTCTGGCACGCAACCCCTTGAGAATGGCCGCCTCATCCAGATCGCCAGACTCCAGATACTGATCCATCAATGCTTCATCGGACTCCGCAACAGCCTCCAGCAGATGCTCGCGCCAGCGTGCAGACAGAGCAACCATGTCCTGAGGAATATCCTCATACACGAAAGTGGCACCCTGATCCTCGTCATTCCAGATTATGGCTTT
Organism: Pseudomonadota bacterium; assembly: GCA_041158225.1. Taxonomy (GTDB): domain Bacteria; phylum Pseudomonadota; class Gammaproteobacteria; order Methylococcales; family Methylococcaceae; genus JBEBBU01. The sequence continues at coordinate 18,867 of JBEBBU010000062.1, forward strand.
CTGCTTGATAAGATCGACCACCCCCTTAAAGCCTTCTTCAGCACCTATCGGCAACTGCACAGGCACAGGATTGGCATGCAACCGGTCACGCATCTGCTGGTAGACCTTGAGAAAGTCAGCACCAGTGCGATCCATCTTGTTCACAAAAGCAATGCGGGGAACACGGTATTTGCTGGCCTGACGCCATACCGTTTCTGACTGGGGCTGCACGCCGCCAACGGCACAGTAAAGCATACAGGCGCCATCAAGCACCCGCATGGAGCGCTCAACCTCAATGGTGAAGTCGACGTGCCCTGGGGTATCAATGATATTGATGCGGTGTTCGGGATAGTTGTAAGCCATGCCACGCCAGTAGGTCGTGGTGGCTGCTGAAGTAATGGTAATGCCGCGTTCCTGCTCCTGCTCCATCCAGTCCATGGTGGCTGCCCCATCATGCACCTCGCCAATCTTGTGATTGACGCCAGTGTAGAAAAGCACACGCTCAGTCGTAGTGGTCTTTCCTGCATCAATATGCGCGGAAATGCCTATATTACGATAGCGCTCGAGTGGTGTAGATCGGGCCACAGTCAGAAACCTGCATTGTTAAAGAACGTTTATTTCATACCGGGCTGGCCATCCCTGCCAGCCCGGGTAAATCCGGATTACTTTATTACCAGCGGTAGTGCGAGAAAGCCTTGTTAGCCTCAGCCATACGATGCGTGTCTTCACGCTTCTTCACCGCAGAACCACGATTGTCCTTGGCTTCCATGACTTCAGCGGCAAGACGGAGCACCATGCCTTTTTCGCCACGCTTTCTGGCAGCGTCAATCAGCCAGCGCATACCGAGCGCAGAACGACGGGCTGGACGCACTTCAATAGGCACCTGATAGGTTGCACCACCAACACGACGTGACTTGACCTCAACCATAGGCTGGATATTTTCCAGAGCCCTGGTGAGAATTTCGACTGAATCCTGCGAAGTCTTGTTTTCAATATGATCAAGAGCGCCATAGACGACCTTCTCGGCCACTGACTTCTTGCCGCTTTCCATGATCATATTGATGAAGCGAGCCAGCAGCTCACTGCCGAAACGGGGATCCGGATTGACATCCCTACGTATGGCTCTTCTTCTTCTTGACATAAATCAACCTTTACCTATCAGCTCTTGGGACGCTTTGCGCCGTACTTGGATCGCGCCTGACGACGCTTCTGAACACCTGCAGTATCAAGACTACCGCGTACGATATGATACCGCACACCTGGAAGATCCTTGACACGACCGCCACGGATCAGGACCACAGAGTGTTCCTGAAGATTGTGACCTTCACCACCGATATACGAGGAAACCTCGGCACCATTCGTCAGGCGAACACGGGCAACCTTACGCAACGCCGAGTTTGGCTTTTTCGGGGTCGTCGTATAGACACGCGTACACACCCCGCGGCGCTGGGGACAACTATCCAGCGCAGGCACATTACTCTTTTCCTTCTTACTTTCCCTTGGCTTCCTAACCAACTGGTTAATTGTAACCATAAACCACTCCAGACTCTTGACCATGACCGGCAGTGTCCGCCATCTCTGCCGGTGACTGCACCTGCACACCTTAGGGATATAACTGAATCCAAGGGTGCTGCTTAAGCCGAACAGGGTACAAGAACACCCACGGCATGTCAATACAGCAGACACCGCCAGGATATCCAGCACCTGATCCCACCTTTTGCGCGACAAAAAAAAAGCCAACCCCTCGGGGGTGGCTTTTCTTGAAAACTGGCTCCCCCGGACGGGCTCGAACCGCCGACCCAGTGATTAACAGTCACTTGCTCTACCGACTGAGCTACAGGGGAATATTCCACTGGCGCGCCCGGAGAGATTCGAACTCCCGACCTCCTGGTTCGTAGCCAGATACTCTATCCAACTGAGCTACGGGCGCGTTGTGGAAGCGCTCATTATGCTGACTTATGGCAAACCTGTCAAGATTCACCGTGCAATTTTTCATCTTCGCGCTTTGTGACACAATACGGGAATAACAAGGAGCTTCGAAGCATGCCGCCCACACTGCACTTTCCCCTGATTCAGGACAACCAGACCCTCAGCGACTTCATAGGGCTTGCATCTGGCAGCACATGGCTTGGTATCGATACCGAGTTCATGCGGGAACGCACTTACTTTCCACGATTCTGTCTGTTACAGCTTGCGACTGAATCTGCCACGGCTATCGTTGATCCCTTGTCTGGCATCGATCTTTCACTGCTGGAGCCATTATTCACTTCGCCAGCCATCACCAAGATATTTCATGCGGCCAAGCAGGATCTGGAAGTCCTGTCGCTCCACTTCAGCATAAGCATCGCCCCTATCTTTGATACTCAGGTTGCCGCGCCCTTTCTTGGCTACCCCGAGCAGATAAGCTACGCCAGACTGGTACAAACGCTGCTGGACATTGAGATTGACAAGGGGCAGAGCCGTACCGACTGGGCCGCGCGTCCTCTCAGCCAGCTGCAACTGGATTACGCACGGGCTGATGTCATCCATCTTGGCCGTCTTTTTAATATCCTGAAGATGCAACTTGCTGCCATTCAGCGCACAACATGGGTCGAGGAAGAACTGGCGGCGCTGGAGCATCTTCAGTTCCAGCCTGCAG
>JBEBBU010000063.1:0-8637 GCA_041158225.1 Pseudomonadota bacterium
GATACCGTAGCAGTGCCTGGCGGATCTGCTGCGCTTCATCCATGACAGGCAGGGTCAAAGCATCGGCACGGACTGTCTGCAGCAGAGGTGGCATGGATGCCCCTACTGGCGGCAGAAACTCACGGAACTCTGGAGGCAGATCTTCCGCCAGCAGGACAGGCCCACGTCCCACGGCGAAGGCATATTCCACGACATTCTGCAGTTCCCGGACATTGCCAGGCCAGGCATGATCCAGCAGCAGGCGCATGGCTGAAGGATCAATCTCCTCAATGCGTCGTGGTCCCCGCTCATTATGACGGTCAATGCAGTGCCACAGCAGCAGGGTGATATCCTGACGCCGCTCCCTGAGTGCCGGCAGAAAAACCGGTACCACGCGCAGGCGGTACATCAGATCTTCACGAAATCGCCCTTCCCTGACGGCTTCGCGCAGGGAACGGTGTGTCGCAGCCACGATACGGACATCCACCCGGAACTCGCGGGTTCCCCCCACCGGGGTAAAGGTCCGTTCCTGCAGGACGCGTAGCAGTTTGGCCTGCAGTTCCATGGGAAACTCAGCGACCTCATCCAGGAACAGCGTCCCGCCATCGGCCCGCTGAAACAGCCCGGCATGGTCGCGCACCGCCCCGGTAAATGCGCCGCGTACATGACCAAACAGCTCACTTTCCAGCAGCGATGGCGTCAGCGCCGCACAGTTGATCGCAAGAAAAGGCCCACCTGCCCGATGACTTTCCATGTGCAGGACACGGGCCACCAGTTCCTTGCCTGCACCAGACTCTCCGCGTATCAGCACTGTTGCTTCAGTTTCCGCCACATTGCGTAAAATGACCAGTGCACGACGCATGACAGGATCCCGGGTCAGAATGCCATGCAATACCTCCACATCATCAAACACGGGTCTTCGTGTCATATCAGCAATCCTTGAGGGCATTGTTTCATCAATGCAACATTATATGACACATGATGTATCATCATCGCAACATAATCCACTGCATGACACATACTCTCTCGATAACCCGCCCGGCGGGCTGGAATCAGAAATTGGCACGGATCATGTTTACCATGTACTGAAACGCCTTGATAAGGAAACACTTTGACTCTCGTACTGATACTCTCCGCACTGATTGGCATCCTGCTGGGCATGCTCGGTGGCGGCGGCTCCATACTGATGGTGCCCATGCTGGTCTATGTCGCCGGGCTTCCAGCCAAACAGGCCGTCGTAACCTCGCTGGTCGTGGTCGCCATTACCAGCCTTTCAGGGCTGATCCCTCATGCGATGCAACATCGCTTCTGCTGGAAGAATGCACTGTTCTTTGGTCTGAGCGGCATGCTGGGTGCTCATGGAGGCGGCAGGGTAGCGGGACTGCTATCAGGCGAAATACTGCTGATCCTGTTTGCACTGATGATGCTGACCACGGCAACACTGATGCTTGTATCAGGCAGAAAACAGTCTGAGACACCACCTGCGCCGGGTGTTTCACTTTGTCCGCGTCGGGTACCGGTTATGGCCATCCTGTTCGATGGACTGTTCATCGGCTTTATTACCGGGCTGATCGGTGCTGGTGGTGGCTTCATGATTGTCCCGGCACTCCACATTCTGGGCCATCTGCCGATGCAGGCTGCGATTGGCACCAGTCTTGGCATCATCAGCCTCAATTCCATGGCGGCACTCAGTGGTTACATTACCCATATGGAACTGCCTGTGACACTGGTCACCTGCATCACCCTCGCCTGCGTTGCCGGCAACCAGCTGGGCGCAAGAATGCAGGGTATGTTCGCACCCGCCACGCTACGCCAATGTTTTGCCTGGATGACACTGGTACTGGCCTGCTTCCAGATTTACAAATCCTTTTCCCCTGCTATTATCACGGAAATAGAAACCCTGTTCGAACAGTACCGGGAATTCCTCTATGGTGCTGGCAGTGTAGTTCTGGCACAGGCCATCCTTGGATTCAGACACTGGCTGCAGGCCAGAGAATCCGCTGACTACCACGAAGCCCGTCACACAGGGATACACTGAGATGGCACTACGCAAGGAACTGGGCTGGACACTGACACTGAAGTGCCTGTTACTGATCGCGCTCTGGTTCATGTTCTTTCGTCATCCTGCCGGGCAGCCCAAGCCGGCCGTCACCGATCTTTTTTCATCCTCACTTTCCAACGCTCCGGAGAACCAGCCATGATTTCAGGCGATGAAGTTGTCCAGCTGTCACGACTGCAGTTTGGTCTGACAGCGCTCTACCATTTTCTTTTTGTCCCGCTGACACTGGGGATGACTTTTCTGCTTGCCATCATGGAATCGGTTTATGTCATGACCGGACGTATTGTCTACCGCGACATGACACAATTCTGGGGCAAGCTGTTCGGTATCAACTTTGCCATGGGTGTTGCCACCGGCATCACCATGGAGTTCCAGTTTGGTACCAACTGGGCCTACTACTCACACTATGTAGGTGATATCTTCGGGCCACTGCTGGCCAGCGAAGGCTGGATGGCCTTCTTCCTCGAATCCACTTTTGTCGGTCTCTTCTTCTTTGGCTGGGACAGACTCAGCAAGGTCCAGCACCTGACTGTAACCTGGCTGCTGGCACTCGGCACCAGCCTGTCCGCGCTGTGGATCCTGATTGCCAATGGCTGGATGCAGCATCCGGTGGGTGCAGCCTTCAACTATGAAACCCTGCGCATGGAGATGACCAGCTTCCCGGACATCTTCTTCAACCCAGTGGCCCAGGTGAAGTTTGTCCACACCGTAGCCGCAGGCTATGTCACGGGTTCCATGTTTATTCTGGGCATCAGTTCCTGGTACCTGCTGAATGGCCGCGATATCGGCTTTGCCAGACGCTCTTTCTCGATTGCATCGGCGTTTGGACTGGCCTCGATTCTCTCGGTCATCGTACTGGGAGATGAGAGTGGTTACACTGATGGCGAAACCCAGAAAATCAAGCTGGCCGCCATTGAAGCGGAGTGGATCACGCATGAACCACCAGCTGCCTTTACCCTGTTTGGCTTTCCTGACCAGACCACGGAAACCACGCATGCAGCCATTGAGATTCCGCATGTACTCGGACTGATTGCGACCCGCTCCATCGACGAACCGGTCCATGGCATCCGCGAACTCCGCCAAGAAAGTGAAAAGCGCATCCGCCGTGGCATCCTGGCCTATGAAGACCTGCAGAAACTGCGGGCCGGCGATACCCATGAGAGTACCAGAACACGCTTTGAGACCAACAAACAGGATCTGGGCTATGGCCTGCTCCTGAAGAAATACGCACCTGATGTCGTCTCTGCCACGGAAGCGGATATCCATCAGGCAGCTCGCGATACCATTCCCCCTGTCGCACCGATGTTCTGGACATTCCGCATCATGGTGGCATCAGGCTTTACCATGCTGTTCATCTTTGCCATGGCATTTTACTACTGCGCTACCCGCGTCGCTGACCGCAAGCGCTGGCTGATGCGCCTTGCTGTCTGGGCCATCCCGCTGCCCTGGATTGCTGCCGAAACTGGCTGGTTCGTGGCGGAATATGGCCGTCAGCCCTGGACTATTTCAGGCGTACTGCCCACACATCTAAGCGTGTCACACATTGAAAGCAGCCAGATCTGGTTCAGTCTGGGCGGACTGCTGCTGTTCTATACTGGCCTGCTGGTCATCGAAATGTATCTGATGATCAAGTACATCCGTCTTGGCCCCAGCAGCCTGCATACCGGACGTTACTGCCATGAAACTGCAGCCTCCGGGTCTGCCCTGTCCTCGCACGCATGATCACGGAGTCACACCATGTTTGATTATGAAACCATACGCTTCATCTGGTGGGTGGCCATTGGGGTCGTCGCCGTTGCTTTCAGTATCACCGAAGGTTTTGATTTTGGTGTCTGCGCCCTGCTGCGGATACTGGGCAGAACCGATGATGAGCGCCGCGTCATCATCAATGCTGTAGGCGGTACCTGGGAAGGCAACCAGGTCTGGCTGGTGTTGCTGGGAGGCGCTGTGTTTGCCATCTGGCCGCCGGTTTACGCCACCCTGTTTTCCGGTCTTTACGCCGCCATGATGCTGGTACTGTTTGCGCTCTTTCTGCGGCCTACCGGCTTTGATTACCGCAGCAAACTGGATAACCCGGTCTGGCGCGATGCCTGGGACTGGGCACTGTCCATCGGCGGTGGCCTGCCGCCCATCCTGCTGGGTGTGCTGGTCGGCAATCTGCTGCTGGGCCTGCCCTTCCATCTGGAAGATGATCTGCGTCCCGTCTACGAGGGCAGTTTCTGGGGACTGCTGTCACCCTTTGCCCTGCTCTGTGGTGTCATCGGACTGGTACTCATGATCCTGCATGGCGCCCTGTTCCTGCAGTTGCGCACGGAAAGCTACATGCATGCACGCACCAGGCAGGTGGTCAGGATCACAGGTCCCCTGTTACTGGTACTGCTGGTCGTGGCAAGCCTGTGGCTGCTGCAGATGGATCGTCCTGAAATCACCCAGATGGCAGGCACAGGCGCACCGTCCAATCCGCTGCATAAAACCGTGATTGCCAAAGGCATTTCCTGGATGGATCACTTCATGAGCTACCCATGGATGCTGACAGCCCCCTCTCTGGCTATGACCGGATTCATGGCGGCCTGGTGGATGGGACAGCGTGGGAAGGCAGTATCGGGATTCATCGCCAGCTCTGTAGGTATCGCCGGACTGCTCTTCACCATCGGCTTTGGCCTGTTCCCCTTCCTGCTGATTTCCAGTACCCAGCCCGGATCCAGTCTGACACTCTGGGATGCGAGTTCCAGCCGCTTCACGCTACTGCTTTCATTCTGGATTACTGCCATTTTCCTGCCGATCGTACTGGCCTATACCCAGTGGGTATACCGGGTGCTCTGGGGGAAAATCACGCCCGAAAGCATACGGGCCAACGATCATCAACTTTACTGAGGAGCACACCATGTGGTACTTCACCTGGATACTCGGCGTCTGCTTTGCCGCAGCTTTTGCCATTATCAACGCCATGTGGCTGGAATCGGTCTGTGATATCGACGGCCACCCCTCTGATGACACGTGTGACACAAAAACACGCAACAGATAAAACATTTGAAACAAAAAATGAAACACGAAACAGGTCAACACCCTGTTTCGTGGCTGGCATGATCCTTGATTAACTATCTGCGTACGTTGCAGTCATTAAGGGATTCACGACATGACCATTGAAAACATTATCCGCGCTACGGCCGGCAGTTTCATTCTCATCTCACTTGGCCTTGGCGTACCGTCCAGCCCACTCTTCCAGAGTGGAAACTGGTTGTGGTTTACCGCATTCGTCGGTTTTAATTTACTGCAGAGCAGCCTGACAGGCTTCTGTCCACTGGAATGGTTTCTGCGCAGGGTGGAAAAAACCTCCGCAGCAGGAACAGCGAAGGTCTAGCTCCGTAGAACAGCGTTACTACTCATAACAATTCCAAAGTCAACGACCATATCTAGAGGAGCAGCTTCATGGCCAAAATAGTCATTCTCGGCGCCGGTATCGGCGGTGTCCCCATGGCCTTCGAAATGAAGGAACTGGCACGTAAACAGGACGAAGTCATCGTTATTTCAGACAGTCCTACCTTTCACTTTGTTCCTTCCAACCCCTGGGTAGCGGTCAACTGGCGCAAACCGGAAGACATCAAGGTTGCACTGGCGCCTGTTCTGAAAAAGAAGAAAATCGGTTTCATCCAGCAGAAAGCTGCAAGGGTTCATCCGCAGGATAACCAGGTCGAACTGGCTGATGGCAGCCGCGTCGATTACGACTATCTGGTCATTGCCACAGGCCCGCGCCTTGCCTTTGAAGAAATCCCGGGATTTGGCCCCGATGGCCATACCCAGTCAGTGTGCCATGTGGATCATGCCCATGAATCCGGCATTTTCTGGGACGAGTTCGTCAAGAACCCTGGCCCGATCATCGTGGGATCCGTGCAGGGTGCATCCTGCTTTGGACCTGCCTATGAATATGCCTTCATTGCTGAATGCGATCTGCGCAAACGCAAGATCCGTGACCGCGTGCCCATGACTTTTGTGACCTCGGAACCCTATATCGGTCATCTGGGCCTGGGCGGTGTGGGTGATTCCAAGGGCCAGATGGAAAGCGCCCTGCGTGACAAGCACATCAACTGGATCTGTAACGCCAAGGTTGACCGGATTGAAAACAATGTCATGCATGTCATTGAGCATGATGAAAACGGTCAGGAAAAGAAGCGTCATGAACTGCCCTTCCGTCATTCCATGATGATTCCTGCTTTCACTGGCATTGACGCTGTGCGGGGCATTGAAGGACTGACCAATCCGCGTGGTTTCATTCTCGTGGACAAACAGCAGCGTAACCCGACATTCAAAAACATTTACTCGGTAGGTGTGGCCATCGCCATTGCGCCACTGGAAGCGACCCCAGTACCTACCGGCGTACCCAAGACTGGCTATATGATCGAATCCATGGTGACCGCCACCGCGCATAACATCCGTGACGAACTGGATGGTAAAGAACCCAAGCATGAAGGCACCTGGACTGCACTGTGCCTGGCCGACATGGGCGACACGGGTATGGCCTTCATTGCCGCACCACAGATTCCACCACGCAATGTCACCTGGTCTGCAGTAGGCTACTGGGTTCACCTTGGCAAGATTGCTTTTGAAAAGTATTTCATCCGCAAGATCCGCAAGGGCATCAGCGAACCTTTCTACGAAAAGGCCATGCTGAAAATGATCGGTGTGGTTCGTACCAAGCACTGATATGCGGCTTATCCGTAAACACTGGCTGGTCAGTGGTCTGTTCTCCGCCTGTGCCCTGATGGCACAAGCGGAGGCAGCGCCTTCGCAGAACCATGCGATGACGCTGGCGCAGGTGCTCGACATTGCCCTGGAAAAGAATCCCGATCTCAGGGCATCCAGTGAACGCATTGCAGAAGCTGAAGCAAGGGTCATGGAAGCCACGGCCCAGTTCTATCCAAGACTCAGTGGCCGGGTAGGCTATGATTACACCAGCAATCCTTCACTGGCATTCTCCTACATACTGTCGCAGCGACGCCTGTCTGCGCAGACCCTGAGCAATGTCAATTCACTGAATCAACCAGGTTATGTCGGCAACTTCCGGCCGGAACTGCTGGCATCCTACAACCTGTTCCAGGGTGGACAGGACTATTTCCGCAAGAAAGCCGCCGAACTGGGTGTTGAAGCAGCCAGTCTTGAACATACCGCGCTGCAGAACCGCCTGATCGCCGCCATTACGACGGCGTTTCATGCATTGAGCGCTGCTCCCGAACAACATACCGTCGCCCAGAAGGCACTGGATACGGTGACGACAGAACTTAAACATGCAGAGGCCGGAAGAGAAGCCGGCAGCCAGCTGAAATCCGATGTCCTGACCCTGAAAGTCAGGGAATCCGAGGCCAGGGAACGCGAACTCCAGACCCGCAATGCCATCATGCTGAGCCGCTCCAGCCTGAAAGTGCTGGTAGGCATGAATGCCGAAGAAGCGCTGGAAGTGCAGGAAATCCGTGAGCAGAAAGAAGAGCATGCCCCTCCTGAGCATACCCTGCCCTCACTGATTGCCCAGGCACTGGTACAGCGGCCGGAAATGCAGGCTGCCTCACGCCAGTATGAGGCGCGGGAAAAAGAACTGATGGCAGAAAAAGGTGCCCATCTGCCAAGGGTCAACGCTTACACCGCCTATGGCCTGAATTCGTCGTCACCGGATTTCAATTTCAACCAGCAGAATGTCACGATGGGCATCAACGCCGAGGTGGATATTTTCTCAGGAGGGGCGACCCAGGCGCGCATCAGTGCAGCGGAACGCCGGCTGTCTGAAGCCGATGCCATCCGCGAAAAAACCCGCCTTGAAATCGAGAACGAGGTGCAGGAGGCCTGGACCAGTTTCAGGGAAGCCGAACAGCGACTGGAAGTAAGCCGCGATGCCAGTGAGGCGGCTGAAGAAGCGCTGCGCATCGTCCAGTTGCAGTACCGCAATAATACCGTCAATGTCACCCGCTACCTCGAAGCTGAAGCTGACTGGGCTGCTGCACAGACCCGAACCATTGTCGCCCGCTTCGACACCCATATCGGCAGGGCCAGCCTGGACAAGGCACTGGGCCTCAGCCGGGGCATGTAAGCCCCCACAGGAGAACATCATTGAATCAACAAGACTTTATTTCGGAGCACAAACTCCTGATCCGGGTTTTGCTGGCTATCGGCGTTTTTATCGCCGTACTGGTCTGGATGGAAGGCGGCTTTCACAGCAAGACAGCACCGGGTATGAAACAGCAGGAGACGCTCGCTCAAAAGCCCCAGACCGTGAAACCATCGTTCCAGCCGGAACGTGTCATCTGGCCGGGCGTGGTACATGCCGCCAATGTGGCACGCGTTGCCCCCAGAATCAGCGGTCGCATCAAGCATATGCTGGTGCAGCGCGGAGATACGATCGTGTCCGGACAGTTACTGGCAGATATCGAGAACACTGAGGCTGGTGCTGGCCGTCGTGAGGCTGAAGCTGCCTATCACAGTGCCCAGGCAGAGTGGGAACGCGCACGTGGTGATCATGATCGCATCAGCCACCTGTTCAGGGCAGAAGCTGCTACCCGGGAGCAGATGGACCATGCCAGCCAGACCCTGCACAGCCGTCACGCCCAGATGCA
>JBEBBU010000064.1:0-2899 GCA_041158225.1 Pseudomonadota bacterium
CTGGAGGATCTGCTGGCACACTGGCAGACAGGCTGTCCGCAGATACAGATTCAACTTGACTGTCAGGGCGATATCAGTGCTGTCAGAGGTGATCTTGCACTGGCCATTTACCGTCTTATTCAGGAGGCGCTGACCAATGCCATGCGCCATGCTGATGCGACCTGTATCAGGCTCAGTCTTGTCAGAGACTGCGATGGCAGTCTGCTGGTTTCCATTGCGGATAACGGCAAAGGTATGGTGGTGCAGCCGCGCCCTGCGGGTCTTGGCCTAGTCGGTATGCGTGAGCGTGTCGCCAGCCTGCGTGGACATCTTGAAATGATCGGTCGACCTGGTCATGGCACTGATATCAGGATCAGCATTCCTGCGGAGCCAGCATGACAGACAGTCATACTGCCACATCGTCACTCCCGGTTGCCATGCTGGTGGATGATCATGCGGTTGTGCGGGCAGGATTTCGTATGCTGCTGGAACTCAGCGGTCATTTTTCCCGGGTCATGGAGATGGATGATGGTGAATCGTTACTCGCACTGTACGGGCGGCATAAGCCTGATATCGTCATCATGGATATCAATTTGCCTGGTGTCAGCGGTATTGAGCTCACGCGCCGTCTGCTACAGCAGGATGCTACAGCCAGGGTTCTGGTTTTCAGTATTCATGATGAGCCGCTTTATGTTTCCAGAGCGCTGGCCGCAGGGGCGGGCGGCTATCTTTGCAAAAGCTGTGCAACATCCCAGATGATACCCGCAGTACTGGCGGTACTCCATGGCGAGACCTTTGTGGATCCGAGGCTGGCCGTGGAGGTCAGGGAACTGGCGCGGTCATCAGCCAGAGATCCAGTGCAGTTTCTCTCGGCAAGGGAGTTTGAAGTTTTTCAGCTTTTGGGAAGAGGACTTAGTTCCAGAGAGATTGCGGAAACTCTGGGCATTACCGTCAAGACGGCTTCTAACTACCTGATTGTCATCAAGGAAAAGCTTTTGGTGGGATCGACCAGTGAGCTGGTGAGGATTGCCAGCGGACTCTCGGCAGAAAGACATGCCAGTCATCGCCATCAGCCGCTATCAGATTAATTATTCTGCGGGTTTTCGGGAATTTTTCACTACTCCTGTTCTACCAGGATGGCTAAGATTCTTGCCATGGTTCTCATGGTCTGGAATACATTTATGTTCATTGTTTCATCCAAAAGGATTTTCTTTGCGCTTGCCCTGATGGGCACTTTTGATGTTCAGGCTGAAACTGTGCGTGACAGCCAGACGCCCGTGCCCCGCAAGAGTGAAATGGATTTCCCCAGCAATGAAACCGCTCAGCCTGACAAGGCCAGTGAGGCCATCATAGAAAAGAAAGTGCTGAACAAGCCGCTGGATGGCGATGTTATTGAACTCGATGAAGTGCATGTGATAGGTACTACGCCTATCAGTGGTGCCGAGACTGGTGTTTCAAAGTACAAGATTCCATCGCCCATCCAGAGTGTCACTTCGGATGAACTGGATGAAACCCATGCCTGGAGCCTGCCAGACTACATGCGACGCTATATGGGCAGTGTCAGTATCAACGAGGCACAGAATAATCCGATGCAGCCTGATGTGCAGTTCCGTGGCTTTTCCGCATCGCCCCTGCTTGGGGTGGCTCAGGGCCTGTCGGTCTACATGAACGGCGTGAGGATGAATGAAATCTTCGGTGACACCGTCAACTGGAACCTGATTTCAGAAGGTGCCATTGAACGCATGGACCTTCATTCGGGTTCCAATGCCGTCTATGGTCTCAACAGTCTGGGCGGTGCCATTTCCTATAAAACCAAGACTGGTTTCTCTGCGCCTGGCCATAAGGTTGAAGCTTATGGCGGCTCCTGGGGGCGTAATGTGGAAGAAGTCAGTTCCGGCTGGAACAATGGCAGTTTCGGTTATTTTCTCGATCTGCGAAACTTTTCCGACAGTGGCTGGCGTCAGTATTCACCCACCAGTGTCATGCAGGGGCTGGGTACGCTCAGCTGGCATGGCGAAAAGTCCAATCTTGATATGACGCTTGCCGGTAACGGCAGCAGTATGACCGGGAACGGTACCGTGCCTGTGCAGTTGTACGACCAGCAGCAGAATGCGGTCTTTACCCATCCGGACCGCACCCAGACCGAGTTTTTCATGTCCTCCCTGCAGGGCAATACCCGGCTGGATGACAAGACTGAGCTTTCTGGCACGGCTTACTACCGGCAGAATCTGGTGCCAACTTTTAACGGCGATAATTCGGATGCGGTTGCCTGTGAAGAACCTGAACTGGCGGGTTATCTCTGTCAGGAAGAAGGCGAGGAGCTGGAGCCCATCCTTGATACCCATGGTCAACTGGTCAAGCGCAGTTTTTACAACAGTTCCGCTACCCAGAATACCAGCCAGACCAATATGCGTACGGCGGGTGGCAGCATCCAGTCTACATTCATGCAGGATGTCATGGGTTTTGAAAACCGTCTGACTACCGGTGGTAGCTATGATGAGGGTAATACGACCTATAATGCCAATTCCGAGCTGGGCTGGCTGACGCCAACCCGTGGCACTGAGGGTAGTGGTACTTACCAGGAGGAAGCCCAGGTCAGACTCAATACCAGCACGACCTACTATGGCCTGTATTTTACCGACACCTTCAATGTCACCGAACAGTTATCGCTCACTGCCGCAGGTCGCTACAATCAGGCCCAGGTCAATCTCTACGACCAGATCGGCACCGATCTCAACGGCAACCATAACTATCAGCGCTTCAATCCTTCCGGCGGTGTGACCTATGCCTTCACCGAGGAATTCATGACTTATGCTTCCTATAATGAGGCCAATCGCGTACCTACCGCGCTGGAGTTTGCCTGTTCCAATCCGCTGGTGCCCTGTCGGGTGCCCAATGCTTTTCTGTCTGATCCCGATCT
>JBEBBU010000065.1:0-22906 GCA_041158225.1 Pseudomonadota bacterium
ATCGACGGTGACCTGGCGACTGCCCAGATGCATGGCGACGGTCGCCTCAAGGGTGGGCTGGACGCTGATGGCCAGTTCGCCTTCGCTACTGATCTGGATGGGACTGCCCTGCAGTTCCCGGGCGGCCAGTGAGACAGGTGCGGTGATGGGCGTGAAAACTTCAGGATGGGTAGGGTCAGGGCCGTAATAGAAGTCAAACAGCAGCAGGCTTTCAGCGCCGCTGGTGTCCATGCGGGGATTTACTTCGAAGATCAGACCCGGGACTTCCAGTGTCAGGGCGTTTTCCAGCAGATCCAGCAGACCTTCGAGGCTGAAGGAAAGGCTGCCAAGGCTCTGCAGCTCGGTATCGAGCAGGCCTGTAAAAGTGGTCAGGGAAGGGTTGAGGCTAGCCAGGGACAGTTCGTCAAACAGTCCCTGAGCGTTGAGTGTCCATGCACCCAGCCGGCTGAGAAAGGCGGCTTCGAGATCCGGATCACCCGGTGTAATGGTGTCCCAGCTGAAGCTGAGTGCTTCCAGGCTGTCGAGCAGCCCCATAAAACGCGGTACCAGATCAGGAAAACCCGTGTTCAGGGACGGCAGGGCCAGTTGCATCCCATCTTCCAGTCGTGCATGCAGACCGGCGAAGTCAATGCTGCCCAGACTGTCAGCAAGATCAGGCAGGGTCAGCCCGCCCAGCGCACCACGCAGGTCGATCAGGTCGCCCAGAGTCATGGATGTCATGGGCAGGGGAATATCCCAGAGTGGCGTCTGTTCCAGCCCGGCGAACAGCTGCTCCAGCAGCGCCGGTACATCCTGCCAGGAGAAGCTGGCGAGGCTCTGGTCGAACAGGCTGGCCAGTTTTTCGCTCGGGCCGGTCTGCCAGGCCCAGCTGCTGTCGTCCGCGTTTTCGTCAAGGCTGATCTGGATAAAGGGGACGAGGCTGGTATCGGGATGCGTGGTTAACGGGTCAGCGCTGTAGTCGGCAGGGTTGATGGCCAGTGGGGCATTCAATGCATCGCTGGTGCGCAGCTGCAGATAGCCTTCGACACGGGTAGCGCTGAAGCTTTGCGCCAGCAGGGCGGCAGGGTCGGCTGCGGGCAGGTCGGCAAAGGACAGCAGGCTGCTGTCCCCATCCTGATAAGGGTTGAAGCCGGCGCTCCATTGCGTGCTGGCCTGCATGGCGCCATGGTCGATGGCCAGGGTGAGCGGGCCTGCAGCCAGGCCACCATCCACCCTGGCTTCGACGGTGACGCTGCCTTCCACCAGTGGGGCAGCGGTGTCGAGGTAGAAACGCGCATAAGATGGGGTTTGACCCAGGATCTGGCCGGTGATGCTCTGGCCGCCACCACTGCTGCTGGCGCTGGCGCCCCAGAGTCCCAGCGAGAGGGGCAGCATGGACTGGATGCCTCCGGCTGAGGGACTCTGGACGCTGAAGGTAGCTGTGCCTGTGGAGTGATCGGTGAGTACCAGGGCGCTGTCGACCAGGGCCGCCTGTAGCAGCGGCGATGCACTGTTGAGCCAGGCCAGCAGATCGCCCAGGGTGGTCATAGCCGCGGCGGCATCAAGATCCAGGCTGATACTGCTGCCATTGGCCAGGATGAAGCTGATATCCGTCTGGCCGGCGCTGTCGAGCAGGCCGCGATGGATGCCGCCACCCTGATTGAGGTCGGCAAGCAGCGTGCTGCTGTCCAGTGCGGTGGCACCGGTGCTGGCGACAATGCCGCCACTGATGTGGTAGTTCAGGCTGGTATCAATGCTGGCGCTGCCCTGGGCATCCATGGTCATGCCGCTGTCGGCGGGCAGGAAGCGGCTGCCGTCGAAAGGGGTGCTGGCGCTGGTGTTCCTGGTGTAGTCCAGTGTCCATTCCAGGCTGGCCTGTTGCGGATTCCAGCGCAGATCAAGGCTTCCGGCAGGCAGGCCGAGAGCATCGCCCATCTGCCCAAAAAGCTCCTGCAGGCTGTTGAAGCGCCAGCTACCGTCCGGGTTTTTCAGGGCCGAGAGCAGGTTGTCGATGTCGAGACCCAGATTGAGTACATCACCCAGGTCTGTGCCAATGACGGGAAGTTCCAGCTGATCACCGAGACTGCGCAGCAGGCCTGCCAGCTGTTGCAGGAAACCGGTGAAATCACTCTGGCTGAAGGATCCAAGCAGACTGAAATCAAACGGGCTGCCATCTTCCAGCGTGATGGCTGGCCAGGTGAGTGCCAGTGCGGATGGATCAAAGGCGGAAGGTGTGCTGAGTTCAAGGCTGAGGACTGAGCCTTGCGGCAGGGAAAATCCTGCCATGTCCAGGGTAAAGGGCAGCTGGATGGAAAAGCCGTCACCCGATGTCGTGCTGGCGAACAGCTGGTCAATATCCAGGGTGGCCAGCTGGCCCAGTGCCCAGGTGCTGCTGCCCCCAGGTGGGTTCAGGCTGATGCAGGCGTCCAGACGGATGGCGGCGCTGCCTGTCCCCAGGGCATAGCTGCCCCAGCTGGCGGGTATATCGTCAACCGTGCTGTCGATGTGGGCGCAGGCTTCCAGCTGGCGGGTATCAACCAGGACGGCCTGATCTGGTGTCAGGCCAGGCGTCAGGTCGATGCCTATCCTGAAGAGACCTTCCAGTCCAGCGCTGAGTTCAGTCGTGATGGCGTCCATTTGCATGCCATCGGGGACTTCCGGGGTAAGGACGACAGACTGGCTGATCTGGTCGCCATGCAGGGTCATTTCAAACCACTGGATACCATGATCTGTGCTGCCATCCAGAGTGCTGCTGAGGTTGATGGCCAGTGGTGCACGGCTCAGTGCGTCCTGCAGGCTGGCGAGATCGGGATCAGTCCCTGTGGCCAGGAGTGCCTGGAGCGGTGCGACGATCCCTTCCCTGACCAGATCGGCCAGGTCCAGCAATGAAGCCATGGGGACTTCCAGACCGGCAATGTCTGCCTGAAAACTGGCGGTGGCAGGCGTTTCTGCCAGACGCTGGGCAAGGGTGCTGGCGGCATCGGCGAGGGACTGGATCTGGGCCTGGGGTATCGTGCTCATGCGGGTGTCTCCCATGGGGATAGGGGCGATGAACCATGATCTCTGGTGGATGGTTCAATTAGACATGATTATCGGCTTAAACCAGTATTTATTGAAAGGTTTTCCGTGATACAGGGCATTGCCTCTGCGAGGCGGCCCTATTGCCAGATGGCGGTCCGCGGAGTCTTCTGGAGGATGGCGCTAGCTACGATGCGGTGCTTGATCTTGCCGAACGCATAGGGGTTGTCATCGTATCTGGACGAAACTGATGTGAGTCTTGAAAATAAACAAGGAAAGGATATGGTGCCGAGGAGAGGACTTGAACCTCCAAGGGGTTTCCCCCACTAGTACCTGAAACTAGCGTGTCTACCAATTTCACCACCTCGGCATGAGGTTGGGAGCGTTGTCCCTGCGTGATTTGGGAATGATAGAGTCGCGGGACTGGTATGTCAAGGCTTTTTTCGTGTTATCTTTAGTCATCCCTATCCGGGAGCATTTTCAGCACCGTGTCATTCAGGAAAACCCTTTGCTAAGTTCAATCAAGAAATTCTTTAACTATCTGTCTTCTTCCCAGTCGAGTTCCGCTGAGGCTGGTAACCCCCAGGAGCGGCAGTTCCGTCTCCAGGATCCCTATGCTGCCCGCGAGGCAGAAAAGTATGCCAACCCGATTCCCAGCCGGGAACTGATACTCAAGGTACTTGACGAGTGTGGTACTCCGCTGGGGCTGGATGAAGTATCCGAACAGCTGGGCGTTAACAGCGATGAGGATCGTGAGGCGCTGCGCCGCCGTCTCAATGCCATGGAACGTGATGGTCAGCTGCTGCGTAACCGGCGTGACCGTTTCTGTCTGGTCAACCAGAAAGACCTGATCGCAGGGCGGGTCATCGGTCATGCCGATGGTTTCGGGTTTCTGCGGCCAGATGATGGCAGTGAGGACCTGTTTCTTTCACCGCGCGACATGCGGGCCCTGTTTCATGAGGATCGGGTGCTGGTCAATGTGCGTGGTGTCGATCGCCGTGGACGCAGGGAAGCCAGTGTCGTCCAGATTCTGGAGCGCAATACCCGCCGTCTGGTCGGACGCCTTTCCATTGATCAGGGCGTGGCCCAGGTTGCACCTGACAGCAAGCGTATCACCCAGGACATCATTGTTCCCCAGACTGAGACCATGGGCGCACGCTCCGGCCAGATTGTGGTGGTTGAAATCATCGAGCAGCCTACCCAGCGTCGTGACCCGATCGGCCGGATCATTGAGGTACTGGGCGACCATATGGCGCCGGGCATGGAGATTGAGGTTGCCATCCGCAGCCACGACCTGCCGGCCGAGTTTCCGCCTGAAGTGGAAGCCGAAGTGGCGCCACTGGGGCGTGAGGTACCCGAGTCAGCCAAGCTGGGGCGCGTGGATCTGCGTCACCTGCCACTGGTCACCATTGATGGTGAGGATGCCCGCGATTTCGATGATGCGGTTTACTGCGAACCCCGCCCTGATGGTGGCTGGCAACTGTATGTGGCCATTGCCGATGTGGCGCATTATGTGCGTACCGGTACCGCACTGGATCGTGAGGCCTATGCCCGCAGCACTTCCGTCTATTTTCCCGAGCGGGTGATTCCCATGCTGCCCGAGGTGCTTTCCAACGGGCTGTGTTCACTTAATCCGCTGGAAGACCGTCTGTGCATGGTGGCTGAGCTGACACTGGATGCCTCAGCCCAGATCAGGGATGCGCGTTTCTACGAGGGCGTCATGCATTCGAAGGCGCGTCTTACCTACACGGCGGTCGCCAGCATACTGATCGACAGGGATGAGGCGCTGAGGGCGCAGCACGCGCCACTGGTGCCGCACCTGACAGCGCTGCACGATCTGTATCGTGCGCTGCGCAAGGCACGTGACCAGCGTGGTGCCATCGACTTCGAAAGCCAGGAGGCACGTATCGTCTTTGGTGCCGATCGCAAGATCGAAGCCATTGTGCCGATTGTGCGCAATGATGCCCACAAACTGATTGAGGAATGCATGATTGCCGCCAACCGTGCGGCTGCCGAGTATCTGGAGCGTGCCCACCTGCCGCATCTGCTACGTATCCATGAAGGCCCCTCCGATGAGCGTCTGGCGGATCTGCGCACTTTTCTGGGAGAGGTGGGGCTGCATCTGGCTGGGGGCGACAAGCCTGAGCCGAAACATTATGCCCATCTGATCACCTCCATTCAGGGGCGTCCCGACGAACATCTGATCCAGACGGTGATGCTGCGTTCGCTGGCGCAGGCCGTGTACAGCACGGAAACCAAGGGTCATTTTGGTCTGGCCAGCAGTGCCTACACGCACTTCACCTCGCCTATCCGCCGTTATCCTGACCTTCTGGTGCATCGTGCCATCAAGCATGCCCTGCTGAAGGGAAGTGCCGCTGATTTTGCCTACAGTGTCAATGATCTGGTGCTGGCAGGTGAACACTGTTCGGCGCTGGAGCGTCGCGCTGACGAAGCCACGCGGGATGTCGTGAGCTGGCTCAAGTGCGAATACATGATGAGCCGGCTGGGTGAGGATTTTGAGGGCATTATCTCGGCGGTGACTTCTTTCGGCTTCTTTGTCGAGCTCAAGGGCGCTTTCATTGAAGGGTTGGTGCATATCTCCAATCTGGATCGTGACTATTTCCACTATGACCCGGTAGGTCATCGTCTGGTCGGTGAAAAGACCGGCGTGCGCTACCGTCTTGGGGATACGGTTCAGGTCATTGTGGCGCGTGTGGATCTGGATGAGCGCAAGATTGATCTTGAACTGGTGAAAAAGACGGCGGCAGCGCGTGAGGCGAAGCGGGGCGACGGCGAGGGTGGTGCAAAGAAACGCAGGCGCAGGAGCCGGCGCTGATGAGTGCTGCGCGTCGCGTCATGGGGCTGCATGCGGTTGAATCTGCCCTGCGTCACAGTGCTTCCCGTATCCAGAGTGCCTGGCTGGAAACGGGAAGGCAGGTGCCACGTCTTGAAGGACTGGCCAGTCAGCTGGCCGCGCTTGGGATTGACTGCCAGCGCGTGCCGAGGACGCGGCTGGATGCGATGGCCGAGGGTGGGCTGCATCAGGGCATACTGCTGGAGATGCGCCAGGCTTCGGAACTGAACGAGCGTGATCTGCTGGATGCGCTGGATCGTGGTCGTGATGCCGTGGCAGAAGCCTGGCCTCCGGTCTATCTTGCGCTGGATCATGTCCAGGATCCGCATAATCTCGGTGCCTGCCTGCGGACCTGTGATGCTGCCGGTGTGGCCGGCGTCATTATTACCCGTGACCAGTCCGTAGGGCTGACGCCTGTGGTGGCCAAGGTTGCCTGCGGGGCTGCCGAGACGGTACCGGTTTACCGCGTGACCAACCTGGTGCGTACCATCGAACTGTTCAAGCAGTATGATTTCTGGGTGGTTGGCTCGGCGGGAGAGGCCAGCGGGGATCTTTACCAGTCACGACTGGAAGGTCCGGTGCTGCTGGTGATGGGGGCTGAAGGCAAGGGCATGCGCCGCCTGACGCGCGAACACTGCGATCTGCTGGTGCGTATCCCCATGGCGGGGTCGGTCAGCAGTCTCAATCTTTCGGTCGCGACAGGTGTCATGCTTTACGAGATGCGACGCCGCGTGCTCAGTCTTCAGTCTCCGGCATGAAGTAGCCCATCTCGTTGGCCGTGCCAGGTGGTTCAATACTGAAGCCAGTCTGGGTTGGACGGTAGCCCTTGCGGATCAGGTCCACATTGAGCCATGCCAGCGGTCCGAGGAACAGTGCGGCAAGCAGCAGGAACCAGGCCATGCGGCGTGCCAGGCGTCGCGGATGGGCTTCAAACCACAACCAGGCGTAAATCTGTATTGCCATCAGAGTCTCCTTCGCTACACTATGCGATCATACCCAATTAAGAGTTTTGACCATACAGCATGACAATCATTCCCGACAATCAGCATCCTGGCCTGCGTGCCCTGATCTGGCGCGATGACAGACTGGAGGTGCTTGACCAGCGCCGCCTGCCGGATCAGGCACTTTATGACTGTTATGACAGTGTGGAGGGTGTTGCTGATGCCATTTACAGCATGCGTGTGCGCGGTGCGCCAGCCATTGGTATTGCCGCAGCTTACGGTGCTGTACTGGCAGCGCGCCGGCGTGTGGCCGGACATGACGCGGACTGGCATGCAGGGCTTGAACAGGATTTTGAGCTGCTGGCGGCCGCCCGTCCTACCGCAGTCAACCTGCACTGGGCGCTGGCGCGTGCGCGTCAGCTGCTGGCGGCAGTCAGGCCGGCCCGCGAGGATGTGGTGGCAAGGCTGCTGGAGCTGGCGCATACCCTGCATGCCGAGGATCTGGCTGCCAATCTTGCCATGGGTGCGGCAGGTGCCGATGTCATTCAGGGCGCGTGCGGTGTGCTGACGCACTGCAATACCGGGTCACTGGCGACAGGCGGTCATGGCACGGCGCTGGGGGTCATCCGTACGGCCTGGCAGCGTCAGCAGCTGCAGGCGGTTTACGCGACGGAAACCCGGCCGTGGATGCAGGGTGCCCGGCTGACTGTCTGGGAGCTGGCGCAGGATGGTATTCCTGTCACTCTGCTGGCTGATTCAGCTGCGGCCTGGCTGATGCGCAGTGGCCGTATACAGTGGGTGATCGTGGGGGCAGACCGCATTGCTGCCAATGGTGATACCGCCAACAAGATTGGTACTTACGCGCTGGCGGTACTGGCGCGCCAGCACGGGGTGCGTTTCATGGTGGTAGCGCCGTCGTCCACGCTGGATGCGGCGACATCATCAGGCGATGCCATCGTGATCGAGGAGCGTGATCCTTCCGAGCTGCTGCTTCCCGCCTACCAGCACGATGACAGTCTGGTCAGTGCCTGGAATCCGGTGTTTGATGTCACACCCGCTGAACTGATTGATGCCATTGTCACCGAGCGTGGCGTGGTGCTCCATCCCGATGCCCAGCGCATGCAGGCGCTGCTGGCTTGATCCGTTTCCCATTTCAGGTGCAAGCATGCTAGATCCCCGTTTGATTCGCTCGCAGTTGCAGGATGTCGCTGCGCAGCTGGCCCGTCGTGGCTATAAACTTGATGTTGCTGGTCTCGAGGCGCTGGAGGAACAGCGTAAATCAGTGCAGATGGTGACGCAGCATCTGCAGAATGAACGCAACAGCCGCTCCAAAGCGATTGGTCAGGCCAAGGCACGCGGCGAGGACATCCAGCCTTTGCTGGCCGAAGTGGCCCATATGGGGGATGAACTGGCCTGCCACGAAAAGATGCTGGCATCCATCCAGGAATCGCTGGAGGCTGCATTACTGGAAGTTCCCAATCTGCTGGACGCCTCGGTGCCTGAAGGGCGCGATGAATCTGCCAACCAGCTGATCAAGTCCTGGGGCGAGCCTGCGGCTTTTGATTTTGAGGTACGCGATCATGTGGCGCTGGGCGAAGGTCTGGGGCTGCTGGATTTTGAGGCAGCGGTGAAGATCACGGGCTCGCGTTTTGTGACCCTGCAGGGCCCTCTGGCGCGGCTGCAGCGTGCGCTTGGCCAGTTCATGCTGGACATGCATACCCTTCAGCACGGTTATACTGAAACCTATGTGCCTTATCTGGTCAATGCTGACAGTCTGCGCGGTACCGGCCAGCTGCCCAAGTTCGGTGAGGACCTGTTCCGTATGGCGGGTGATCCTGCCTGGTATCTGATCCCCACAGCCGAGGTGCCGGTGACCAATCTGGTGCGGGATGTCATTGTGGACGCCGGGCAGCTGCCGCTACGCTATGTGGCGCATACCCCGTGTTTTCGCAGTGAGGCTGGTTCCTACGGGCGCGATGTGCGTGGCATGATACGCCAGCACCAGTTCGACAAGGTCGAGCTGGTACATATCACGCGTCCTGACTGTTCAGAAGATGCACATGAAGCGCTGACCCGCCACGCAGAAACCGTGCTGGAACAGCTGGGACTGCCTTACCGTCGTATGCTGCTGTGCGCTGGCGATACCGGTTTTTCTTCCAGCAAGACCTATGATCTGGAAGTATGGCTGCCGGGGCAGCAGGCCTATCGTGAAATATCCTCCTGCAGCAATTTCCGTGATTTCCAGGCGCGACGCCTGCAGGCGCGCTGGCGCAATCCCGAAACTGGCAAGCCGGAACTGGTGCATACCCTGAATGGCTCCGGACTGGCGGTGGGGCGCACCCTGATTGCCGTGATGGAAAACTACCAGATGGCAGACGGAAGCATCCGGGTACCCGAGGTGTTGCGGCCGTGGATGGGCGGACAGGAAGTGATCGCCTGATGTGCTGGCGGTTGACGCTATCCTCCATCAGCGTGAAAATAGACAGTTTTGACCTGACCGCTGCCTGTTGATGTCCATTCCGTTCAATGATCAGGAGACGCTGGTTTCCATCAGGAACCTGAGTTTCCGTCGCGATGAGCGCATCATCTTTGATGATGTTACGCTGCAGATCCCGCGTGGGCGCATTACGGTCATCATGGGGCCCAGCGGTACTGGCAAGACCACGCTGCTGAAACTGATTGGTGGCCAGTTGCGGCCATCTGCCGGTACGGTCCATGTGGATGGCCACCATGTGGCAGGGTTGGGGCTTTCCCAGCTTTACGCATTGCGCAAGCGCATGGGCATGCTGTTTCAGAGTGGTGCCCTGCTTACCGATCTGGATGTTTATGAAAATGTGGCTTTTCCCCTGCGCGAGCATACCAGGCTGCCTGAAAGCATGATCCGTACCCTGGTACTGATGAAGCTGGAAGCTGTCGGGCTGCGTGGTGCCCTGCGCCTGATGCCTTCCGAGCTTTCCGGGGGCATGGCGCGGCGTGTGGCGCTGGCCCGTGCCATTGTGCTGGATCCGATGATGATCATGTACGATGAGCCGTTTACCGGTCAGGATCCCATTTCCATGGGGGTGCTGGTGCAACTGATCCGGGATCTGAACCGCGGGCTGGGACTGACCAGCATCGTGGTGTCCCACGATGTGGCGGAGGCGGCCTCCATTGCCGATTACATCTATCTGCTTTCCGGTGGCCGTATTGTGGGTCAGGGAACGCCTGAGGAACTGGAGCGTTCTGAATCTGCCTGGATCAGGCAGTTCATGCACGGCGAGGCTGATGGTCCGGTGCCTTTCCATTACCCGGCGCCGCCTTATGGTGATGACCTGATGCAGCGGGAGACAGGCCGGTGCTAGCTCCCTTCCGCCATCTTGGGCGCATCACGCTGGGAACCCTGCGCAAGCTTGGGCGTGCCACGCTGTTTCTCCTGCACGCACTGCGCGGTATGCCAGCGCTGTTCTGGCGTCCACGTCTGCTGCTGGGACAGGTCTATGCCGTCGGTGTGCTCAGTATCCTGCTGATCGCCATTTCTGGCCTTTTTGTGGGCATGGTACTGGCGCTACAGGGTTACTATGTCCTGTCTGATTTTGGTGCGGAGCAGACACTTGGGGTCATGGTGGCGGCCTCACTGGTGCGCGAACTGGGGCCTGTCGTGACAGCCCTGCTGTTTTCCGGTCGTGCCGGATCGGCGCTGACGGCGGAAATCGGTCTGATGAAGGCTACTGAACAGCTTTCCGGCATGGAAATGATGGCGGTCGATCCGGTCAGGCGTATTGTGGCGCCACGTCTGCTGGCAGGGGTCATTGCCATGCCGCTCCTGACGGCCATATTCAGTGCTGTCGGTGTGCTGGGCGGCGACTTTGTCGGTGTGGGACTGCTTGGGGTGGATGACGGGGCTTTCTGGTCGCAGATGCAGGCCAAGATTGATTTTCATGAAGACATCATGAATGGTGTGATCAAGAGCCTGGTATTTGGCTGCATCGTGACGCTGATTGCCGTATTTGAAGGCTACGATGCCGTGCCTACTTCCGAGGGGGTCAGCCGGGCCACCACGCGTTCGGTGGTCTATTCCGCTTTTGCCATACTGGGTTGGGATTTTGTATTGACAGCGCTGATGTTCGGGGGAGACTGACAAAGTGCAGAGCAGGACGGTTGAAATCTGGGTTGGCGTATTTGTGGCACTTGGCCTTGCCGCACTTTTTTTCATGGCGATGAAGGTCAGTAACCTCAGCCAGCTGGAGGGTGATGGCGATGTTTACCATATCACGGCGCATTTCGATAATGTTGGCAGCCTGCGGACACGTGCCTCGGTGTCCATGGGTGGGGTGCGTATCGGCCGTGTGAGTGCCATTCATCTGGATACCCAAGGGTTTCAGGCGGTGGTGGACATGCAGATTGAAAAGCAGTACGCCAATCTGCCGGATGACAGCAGCGCCAGCATTCTGACAGCAGGCATACTCGGGGAACAGTATGTAGGACTGACACCTGGGGGATCCGATGTGTTTCTCAAGGAAGGTGACCGTCTGGAACTGACCCAGTCAGCCATGGTGCTGGAACAGCTGATCAGTCACTTCCTTTTCAATAAGGCTGAAGGTGACAAGGACCGGAAGTCCACTGGCAGCGACAAGTCGGATTCATGAACACAGCAAGCCGACCTGCCACGGAACTGACGCAGGGCCGTGATCGTATCAGACTGCTGAAGGGGCGGCCTGGATGGTACCGTCTTCAGGGCATGCTGACGTTTGCGACGGCTGCTGATGCGCTGCGCATGACGCGCGGCTGGCTGCGTCCAAAAGCCAGTATCCAGCTGGATCTTTCCGGTATCGAGCATACCGATAGTGCTGGTATTGCCCTGCTGCTGGAGTGGCTGCGCCAGGCTGAGCTGGTGGGGGCTACCATCAACTATTACCATTTTCCGTTGCAGCTTGAGACCCTTATCGAGGTCAATGGCGTAGACACATTAATCAGGCCTGCCGCAGCGACGGCGGGTTATTGGGAGTAAGCGTATGGATAAACTGCTCATCAACGGTGGCAAACCCCTTTCGGGCGAACTCCGCATCTCGGGGGCAAAAAATGCTGCCCTGCCCATACTTGCAGCTGCCCTGCTTTCAGAATCGCCTGTCACGATTGGCAATGTGCCTCATCTGCATGACATTACCACGACCATGGAACTGCTTGGCAGGATGGGCGTGCATCTGATGATCGACGAGAAACTCAATATCGAGGTGGATACCAGTACCATCCAGAACTTCTTCGCGCCCTATGAACTGGTACGTACCATGCGCGCTTCGGTGCTGGTGCTCGGGCCACTCCTGTCACGTTTTGGTCGTGCCGAGGTTTCGCTGCCAGGGGGCTGTGCCATTGGTACACGGCCGGTCAACCTGCATATCGAAGGCCTGCTGGCTATGGGCGCTGATATCCAGGTGCGTAACGGCTATATCCATGCGGAAGCCAAACGTCTCAAGGGCGCGCGTCTGGTGCTGGATCAGGTGACGGTGACCGGAACCGAGAACCTGATGATGGCAGCGACACTGGCGGATGGTGTCACTATTATCGAAAATGCGGCGCGCGAACCCGAAGTGGTGGATCTGGCCAATTTCCTCAATGCCATGGGAGCCCAGGTTCGTGGTGCTGGCAGTGACATTCTGGAAATCGAAGGCGTGGAGCGTCTGGATGGCGCTGGACTGCACTATCGTATACTGCCCGACCGGATCGAGACAGGCACCTATCTGGTTGCTGCCGCCATGACGGGGGGGCGCATCATGCTGAGGCACTCACGTCCCGACCTGCTGGACGCGGTACTGGTCAAGCTGCGTGAGGCTGGTGCGGTGATTGAATGTGGTGAGGACTGGATATCGCTCGACATGCAGGGACGGCGTCCACGTGCTGTTTCCCTGCGTACCGCGCCATATCCGGCCTTCCCGACGGATATGCAGGCCCAGTTCGCAGCCATGAATACGATTGCCGACGGTGTCGGCATCATTACTGAAACGGTATTCGAGAATCGCTTCATGCATATTCAGGAACTGCAACGCATGGGCGCGGATATCAAGCTGGAATCCAATACTGCCATTATCCGCGGGGTCAATGCCCTGGCCGGTGCGCCTGTCATGGCGACTGATCTCAGGGCCTCTGCCAGTCTGGTACTCGCGGCGCTCGCTGCCGAAGGGCAGACCCGCGTAGACCGTATCTATCACATTGATCGCGGCTATGAATGTATCGAGGAAAAACTGCAGGCTCTGGGCGCTGAAATCCGCCGGGTTCCCCATTGATTACCATCGCGGTTTCCAAAGGGCGTATCTATGATGAGGCCATGCCGCTGCTGGCGCTTGCCGGCATTGAGCCAACCGTTGACCCGGATCGCAGCCGCAAGCTGATACTGCCCAGTTCCATGCCGGATGTGCAGTTGCTGGTAGTCAGGGCCACGGACGTTCCGACCTATGTTGAATACGGCGCGGCAGACATGGGTATTGCCGGCAAGGATGTGCTGCTGGAATATGATGCCGAAGATCTGTATGAGCCACTGGATCTTGGCATTGCGCGCTGCCGCCTGATGACTGCAGGGCGGGTAGGGATCGAGTTCCCCGAGCGCCGTCTGCGCGTGGCGACCAAGTATGTCAATATTGCGCGCCGCTATTTTGCGGCACGTGGTGTTCAGGCCGATATCATCAAGCTTTATGGATCCATGGAGCTGGCACCGCTGGTGGGACTGGCCGACTGTATCGTGGACCTTGTGGATACGGGCAATACGCTCAAGGCGAATGGCCTTGAGGCGCGTGACCTTATTCTGCCTGTCAGCAGCCGTCTGGTGGTGAACAAGGCGGCCATGAAAATGAAATACGCCGATGTATCTGACCTGCTGCAGCGACTGCAGGTCATCGTAAGTGCAGGAGAACGAGTAGCATGAGTGATAATGCAACAGCAGCCCCCCTGTTTCGCAGGCTGGACAGCAGCGATGCGGCGTTTTCCGCGCAGCTGGACCAGTTGCTGGCCTGGGATGAAAGCGAGGATCTTGCCATCCATGCGCGCGTGCGCGAAATCATTCAGGCAGTACGCCAGCGTGGTGATGATGCGCTGGTGGAATATACCGCCCGCTTTGACCATTATCAGGTACAGTCGGCTGGCGAGCTGGAGTTGCCGGCATCGGCACTGCAGGCTGCCTGGGAGAGTATTGATGAGGCCAGCCGTACTGCACTGCAGCGCGCTGCCGCACGGATACGCAGTTATGCAGAGCGCCAGAAGATGGAATCCTGGCGCTACACGGAAGATAGCGGCACCATGCTCGGGCAGCAGGTCACGCCTCTCGATCGCGTGGGCATCTATGTGCCTGGAGGCAAGGCGGCTTACCCATCTTCCGTGCTGATGAACGCCATCCCTGCCCACGTTGCCGGCGTGCCTGAAATTATCATGGTGGTGCCTACCCCTCATGGCGAGGTCAATACCCTGGTACTGGCAGCAGCACATGTTGCCGGTGTCAGCCGGGTATTCCGTGTTGGCGGTGCCCAGGCGGTTGCGGCACTGGCCTATGGTACGGCCATGGTGCCCGGTGTCGACAAGATTGTGGGTCCTGGCAATATTTACGTGGCGACGGCCAAGCAGCTGGTATTTGGGCAGACCGGTATCGACATGATTGCCGGGCCCTCCGAGATTCTGGTGGTGAGTGATGGTAGTACGCCTGCTGACTGGATTGCCATGGATCTGTTTTCCCAGGCTGAGCATGACGAGGATGCGCAGGCTATTCTCATCAGTCCGGATGCCGGTCATCTGGCGGCGGTCGCTGCCAGCATTGAGCGCCTGCTGCCCACCATGGAGCGTGAAGCTGTGATCCGCGCCTCTCTGGCACGGCGTGGAGCCATGCTCAAGGTACGTGACCTGAACGAGGCGGTCGCGGTCGTCAACCGCATTGCCCCCGAGCATCTGGAGCTTTCTGTTGCTGATCCAGAGGTATTGCTGCCACACATCCGCAATGCGGGGGCCATTTTCATGGGGCGTTATACTGCAGAAGCACTGGGTGATTACTGTGCAGGTCCCAACCATGTACTGCCTACGGCAGGTACAGCACGATTTTCCTCCCCGCTGGGCGTCTATGACTTCCAGAAGCGCTCCAGCCTCATTTTCTGTTCGCGGCAGGGCGGTGATGATCTGGCCCGTACGGCCTCGGTGCTGGCGCGTGGCGAAGGTCTCACGGCGCATGCGCGCTCGGCTGAATACCGCATAGGAGTGAAGGACTGATGGTAGCAAGAGGGGCGCTGGAACGTCTGTTCCGGCCGGAGGTGCTTGCACTGTCTGCCTATCATGTGGCCGATGCCCGGGGGCTGATCAAGCTGGATGCCATGGAGAATCCTTATCCCTGGCCCGAGGAGGTGCAGGAAGCCTGGCTTGACAGTCTGCGTGGGACGCCGGTCAACCGTTATCCGGATCCCCAGGCAGGGGAGGTGCAGCAGCTGCTACGCCAGTATGATGGTATTGACGAGAGCATGGAGCTGCTGCTCGGTAACGGGTCAGATGAGCTGATCCAGATACTGTTGATGGCGGTTGCCAGGCCCGGGGCCACGGTACTGGCGCCTGAGCCTACCTTTGTCATGTACCGGCAGATTGCAAACTGTCTCGGGCTCAGGTTTGTGGGAGTGCCACTCCGCGCTGATGATTTTGCCCTGGATGGCCCTGCCATGCTGGATGCCATCAGTCAGTACCAGCCGGCCGTGATCTTTCTGGCCTATCCCAACAATCCTACCGGCAATCTGTTTGACAGTCATTGGGTAAGGCAGATTGTGGCCGCTGCACCGGGACTGGTGGTCGTGGATGAGGCTTATGGTCCTTTTGCCAGGAGCAGTTATCTGCCGGGTCTGCATGAGCATGAGGGGCTGCTGGTCATGCGTACCCTGTCCAAGCTGGGTCTGGCCGGGCTGCGTCTTGGCTATCTGGTGGGTGACCCTGCCTGGATCCACGAACTGGACAAGCTCAGATTACCCTATAACATCAATGTGCTGACCCAGCGTAGTGTCGTCTTTGCGCTTGGGCAACAGGCCTTGCTGGCATCCCAGGTTCAAAGGATACTGGAGGGTAGAACCTGGCTGCATGAGGCGCTGTCGGCGTTGTCATGGGTACAGGTATTCACGAGCGCGGCCAATTTCATTACTTTCCGCGTGCTTGGTGTTGATGCCAGCGATATTCACCAGCGTCTCAGGCAGCAGGGTGTGCTGATCAAGAATCTGCATCCGGCTGGTGGACTGCTCGCTCACTGTCTCAGGGTTACCATCGGCACTGAACAGGAGAATCAGGCGTTCATCCTGGCCCTGAAACGGTGCGTATCCTGATACTATTGACCATTCTGTGGTTTATCCCACAAAATCCCGTGTCCTGCAGGGGAGGAACCCCATGTCCGGCCCGTTTTTATCGGAGAACGAAAGCATGAATCAAGAAGGCGTCGATACTGACAAGCGCCGTTTCCTGACCCAGACCGCCTCAGCCGTAGGGGTACTGGGCGTCGGCGTTGCCGCCATTCCTTTTGTCGGGTCCATGTCGCCCAGCGAACGGGCTGAAGCGGCGGGCGCACCGGTTGAGATCGATATCAGCAAGCTGGAACCTGGTCAGTTGATGCGGGTCATGTGGCGTGGCAAGCCTGTCTGGATCATGCGCCGCACCCCAGAATCCCTGACACGCCTGCAGGATACGGTGTCATTATTACAGGATCCTGATTCTGTGGAATCCGAGCAGCCTGAAAAAGCACGCAATGATCACCGCTCCCTCCGTCCGGAAATCTTTGTGGCGATGGGGCTGTGTACCCATCTGGGCTGTGCGCCCAGTTATCGCCCTGAGGTGGCGCCTGCCGACCTCGGCGCAGCCTGGAAAGGCGGATTCTTCTGCCCCTGTCATGGCTCGCGTTTTGATCTGGCTGGCCGGGTTCACAAGGGCGTACCTGCGCCACGTAATCTCGATGTGCCCCCTTACCGCTTTCTGAGTGAAACCCATATCCTGATTGGTGCCGAAGAGGAGGAGGCCTGATGATGCGCAACTGTGGCAACAAGCTGATGGCATGGGTTGACGAGCGACTGCCGGTCACCCAGTTCGTGCGGGAGCACCTGACCCGCTACTACGCCCCCAAGAACTTCAATGTACTCTATTTCTTTGGTTCGCTGGCGCTGCTGGTGCTGGTCAACCAGATCCTGACTGGCGTGTTTCTCGCCATGAATTACAAGCCTGATGCGGCTACAGCCTTTGACTCAGTGGAATACATCATGCGTGATGTCAACTGGGGCTGGCTGTTGCGTTATCTTCACTCGACTGGCGCATCGGCCTTTTTTATCGTCATCTATCTGCATATGTTCCGTGCGCTGTTTTATGGTTCCTACAAGAATCCACGGGAACTGCTCTGGCTGTTCGGCATGGTGCTGTTTGTGCTGCTGATGGCGGAAGCTTTCATGGGCTATCTGCTGCCATGGGGGCAGATGTCTTACTGGGGGGCCCAGGTCATCATTTCGCTATTCAGTGCGGTGCCGGTCATCGGTGATGATCTGGCCACCTGGATACGTGGTGATTTTGTGGTTGCCGATGCGACGCTCAACCGCTTCTTCTCGCTGCATGTTGTCGCTGTACCCCTGCTGATTGTCGGTATCGTGGTACTGCATGTCATGGCGCTGCATCATGTCGGATCCAACAATCCTGATGGCATTGATATCAAGAAGAAAAAAGATGAAAAGGGTATTCCTCTGGATGGCATCCCGTTCCATCCCTATTACACGGTCAAGGACCTGTATGGCGTCGCGGTATTCCTGCTGATCTTCTTCTGGGCTATCTTTTATGCGCCTGAAATGGGCGGCATGTTCCTTGAGCCGCCCAATTTCGAGCCAGCCAATGCCATGAAGACGCCGGATCACATTGCACCTGTCTGGTATTTCACGCCTTTCTATTCCATTCTGCGTGCCGTTCCCAGCAAGTCATGGGGGGTGGTTGCCATGGGAGGATCGCTGGTCGTCCTGTTTATCCTGCCCTGGCTGGATCGCAGTAGTGTGCGCTCTGTCCGTTATCGTGGCGCCTATTACCGTAACGCACTCTGGGTTTTTGTCCTCTGCTTCATCGGGCTCGGCTACCTTGGTATGCGCCCGGCAACGCCCGTAGCAACCCTGATGGCGCGGGTACTGGCGCTGGGTTATTTCTGTTTCTTCGTGCTCATGCCGCTGTATACCCGTCTTGACCGTGACCGGACGCCACCAGAGCGTCTTACCGAAGCGGTTATCCCGCTGGAGCAGCGTGAGGGCAGGGGCTGGGATTTTGTGCGCTGGGCTATTGACCGTGGGCAGGCAAGTCCTCTGTATACACGCATCATGGGGCATTACAATGTGCTGCTGGAGCAGGTCAGGGCCTATTACTTCAAGGCGAAAAAACCATGAGAATCCTGTCATATCCTGTTCTGCTATGCCTGCTGGTACTGGCTTCGCCACTGGCGTTTGCCAGTGCTACTGACCGGCCTCTGGACAGCCACGATGCCGATGTCTTCGATAAGGCCTCGCTGCGTCGTGGTGCTGAAACTTATGTGACTTACTGCCAGAGCTGCCATGGACTCAAACTGATGCGCTATTCGCGCATGGCGCGCGATCTTGGTATGGGCGATGCTGTCCTGCAGGGCATGTTGCGTGGAGTCGCCAAACCCAGTGACAGCATGCTGTCGGCCATGACGGCGAGTGATGGTGAGCACTGGTTTGGTGTGGCGCCGCCTGATCTCAGTCTGGTAGCGCGTGCCCGGGGGGCTGACTGGATCTACAGTTATCTTCGTGGCTTCTATATGGATGACAGCCGGCCTAATGGCGTCAACAATTTTTACTACCCTGATGTCGCCATGCCGCATGTCATGTCGGGCCTGCAGGGCAATCTGCGGCCAGTGATGCACAAGGTCAACGGTGTGGATGTCATTGACCATCTGGAGCGCGCCACGCAGGGGCATGTGAAAGAAGCCGAGTTTGACACGATTGTCACTGATCTTGTGAACTTTCTGGTCTATGTCGGTGAGCCGTCACAGCTGGAACGCCTCAAACTGGGCAAGTGGGTCATGCTGATCATGATACTGCTGGTCATCCTGTTCCGCCGTCTCAAGGATGAATACTGGAAAGATGTACATTGAACTGTCATCCGAGGTATCGTGCGGACATGCTACAATGCTGAAGGGATGAAGACCACCGCACCCCATGGAAGGGGGCGGCAATGATGACAATCAACCAAGGAGTACGGGTGTGGCAACCGTGGCCAGTCGTAAATCCGCAATGACGTTGTATGCTTCGCCTGTTTGCGTGTATAGCCATCGCGCCCGCGTGGTGCTCAGGGAAAAGAATATCGTTGGGGAGGTGGAATTGACCAGCCACCCGGACGAGCTTCCGCATGATCTTCTGCAGATGCTGCCGGATCCTTGCCTCCCTGTGCTGATGGATCGTGATCTGGTGCTTTATGAGACGCGTATCATCATGGAATATCTTGATGAACGGTTTCCACATCCCCCACTGTATCCCATGGATCCGGTATCCAGGGCCCAGGCCCGCATGCTGATTCACCGTATTGAACATGACTGGTACGCACTCCTGACCGAAATCCAGTCTGTGGGCGAGAAAAAATCAGCCCGGACGCGTAAACAGCTGAAAGAAAGTCTTGTGGGCATGTCGCCGGTTTTTTCGGCCAGACCCTATTTCATGGGGGATGAGTTTTCGCTGGTAGACTGCTGTATGGGGCCTTTGCTATGGCGGCTTCCAGCCAGTGGTGTCGATATCCCGAAGCAGGCTACGGGCCTGCGTCAATATGCACTGCGCCTGTTTCAGCGCGATGGCTTCAGGCTGAGTCTTAGTGAATATGAACAGGATATCGGCAATCTGGCAGCTTTTGGAATGGATGATTGATATGACCCCTCTCAAGCCTTATATGGTTCGTGCCCTCTACGACTGGATTGTGGACAATGGCCTGACCCCCTATCTGCTGGTGGATGCCATGCATCCAGCGGCTATACTGCCGCAGGGTTATGAGCAGGATGGGCGCATTATCCTTAATATCCGCCCGGAAGCTGTGCAGCAACTGCATCTCGGGGATGATCATGTCGGATTCAATGCCCGCTTTGGCGGGCGTCCGATGCGCGTAGAAGCTCCCATGGCCGCAATTCTTGCTCTTTATGCCCGGGAAAATGGCCGGGGCATGGTCTTTGAGGAAGAGGAGACAGCAGAAGCAGCGGAGACATCTGATGCACAGGAAGACATGCCGTTACCACCAGATGACCCGGAAGTGCCTGCCCCTGCCAGGGGGCGTCCTCACCTGACGGTGGTGAAATAGTCATGAGCGATGCGTCTTCCTGGAAAAAGCCTGATGAGGCTGTATTGAAGGCAACGCTGGATCCCCTGCAGTTCAGGGTTACCCAGGGATGCGGCACTGAGCCTGCTTTTGACAATGCCTACTGGGATCATCATGGTGCTGGTATTTATGTCGATATCGTGTCCGGTGAACCGCTGTTCAGTTCTCTCGATAAATATGATTCCGGCAGTGGCTGGCCAAGTTTTACCCGTCCTGTGGATGAGGAGTGCCTGACCCTGCATCAGGATCGCTCATTCTGCATGGTGAGAGTTGAAGTCAGAAGCAGGGGGGCTGATTCCCATTTGGGGCATGTGTTTGAAGATGGGCCGGCTCCGGGCGGCATGCGCTATTGTATCAATTCGGCGGCATTGCGTTTTGTGCCTGTTGACGAGATGGAACAGCAGGGGTATGGCGATCTGCTTGCCCGCTTCAAAGCCTGACCAGTCCGGAGTCCGCTCATGAATACACCCAGAATCAAGGGCGTAAGCCGCGCCTCGCGTGCCCTGCTCGCAGAGCACGGCATATTTTCCATTCAGGAACTTGCGGACACGGATGTTGACCGGCTTTCAAGGATTGCGGGACTGCCGCGACAGAAAGCGGAGCGTATGATCCGTGCTGCCAAGTTCATGGCCGGTGACATGGTCACCGCGCGGCAGGGGGCGGGACAGGGCAGTGGTCAGTTGCTGGACAATACGGACCATAGTGCCTTTATCGACCGTGAGCTAAGTCTACTGGAGTTTAATCGCCGGGTACTGGCTCAGGCGCAGGATGGCGTGACGCCGTTGCTGGAAAGGCTGAATTTTCTGTGTATCTCGTGCAGCAATCTCGACGAGTTTTTTGAGGTTAGGGTCGCCGGTCTGCTGCAGCGTGTGGAACTCGGTGGTCAGGGTGTGGTTTATGCTTCTGAGGGTAATCCACAGGAAGTGCTGCAGGCTATCTGCAGGCGTTCCCATGATCTGGTCGCTGAGCAGTACCAGACCCTGAAAGATGTCATTCTGCCGCAGCTGGCGCAGGAAAATATCCGCTTTCTGCGGCGCTCATTGTGGACCGTGGAGCAGCGGCACTGGCTGCACGACTATTTCAGGGAGGAGATTCTTCCCATCCTGAGCCCTATCGCACTGGATCCTGCCCATCCTTTCCCGCGCATACTGAACAAGAGTCTCAATTTCATTATCTCCCTTAACGGCAAGGATGCGTTTGGACGCGATATGCATCTGGCCATTTTGCAGGCACCCAGAGTGCTGCCTCGCATCATTCACCTGCCATCCCGTGACACCGGAAGTGGGCCGCATGATTTTGTGTTCCTGTCTTCGGTCATTCATGCCTTTGTGGAAGAACTTTTTCATGGCATGACCATTGAAGGGTGTTACCAGTTCAGGGTGACCCGCAACAGCGATCTTTTCCTGGATGAGGAGGAGAT
Source organism: Pseudomonadota bacterium (assembly GCA_041158225.1). Classification (GTDB taxonomy): domain Bacteria; phylum Pseudomonadota; class Gammaproteobacteria; order Methylococcales; family Methylococcaceae; genus JBEBBU01. Next base: position 21,521 of record JBEBBU010000065.1, read on the forward strand.
TGATGATCTGTTGCGTGCGGTTCAGGGTGAGCTGGCCCAGCGTAACTATGGTGATGAGGTCAGGCTGGAAGTTGCTGACAATTGCCCCCAGGAACTGCGCACTTTTCTGTTGTCCCAGTTTGGTTTGAGTGAGGACAGGCTCTATCTGGTCGATGGCCCGGTGAATCTTGGCAGAATGCGGGAAATCTATGATCTCGTTGACAGGCCCGAACTCAAGTATGCGCCTTTTACACCTGGCTGGCCCGAAGTGCTGGCGCCGGGTGAAAACTATTTTGAGGCCATCAGGCAGGGCGATATCCTTCTGCATCATCCGTACCAGTCGTTTATGCCGGTGATTGAACTGCTCAGACAGGCAGCCCTGGATAATCAGGTGGTTTCCATCAAGCAGACGCTGTATCGTACCGGCCCCAATTCCGAGATCGTGGATGCGCTGGTACGTGCCGCACGTGCTGGCAAGGAAGTCACGGTTGTGATCGAATTGCGGGCCCGTTTTGACGAGCAGGCCAATATTTCGCTGGCTCAGCGTCTGCAGCAGGCTGGTGTGCAGGTGGTTTATGGCATCGTGGGCTACAAGACTCACGCCAAGATGTTGCTGATCCTGCGTCGTGAGGGGCGCAGACTTGAGCATTTCACGCATATCGGCACTGGCAACTACCACCCCCGTACCGCAAGAATCTATTCGGATTACAGCTTTTTTACCGCCAGTCACGCCATTGGCGATGATGTGCGTCGCCTTTTCGTGCAGCTGACCAGCATGGGGCGGATTGGCGAACTCAGCCGTTTGCTGCAGTCGCCCTTTACCCTGCATCCTGCATTGATGGACAGGCTTGAGCGTGAAGCTGCGCATGTCAGGGCTGGGGGGCAGGGTAGGGTCATTATCAAGGTCAACTCCCTGGTGGAGCCACAGCTTATCGAGGCACTTTACCGGGCCTCTCAGGCTGGTGTCCGTATCAGCCTGATCGTGCGTGGTATCTGCTGTCTGCGTCCGGGGGTTCCCGGACTTTCAGATCACATTGAGGTTCGCTCTGTTGTCGGGCGGTTTCTTGAGCATAGCCGTGTCTATTACTTTGAAAATGCTGGTGACCCTTTGCTGTATCTGGCCAGCGCAGATTTTATGGCACGCAATATGTTTCGCAGGGTGGAGACCTGTTGTCCGCTGGAGAACCGTCAGCTGCTGGCCAGAGTGCTGGCCGACCTTGAGTGTTTTCTGGCCGATGATACCCAGGCTTGGCTGCTGGGTGCTGATGGGCGTTACCGTCGCGCGGAGACTCGCTTGGGCGTTTGTGCCCAGTCAATCATGCTGGAGTCATTGAGGAAACCTGTGAGCTAAACTCGCAGGTGTGGCATTTGACGCCTTGACAGTCTTTTTTGCAGGCTGATACAGTG
>JBEBBU010000066.1:0-2709 GCA_041158225.1 Pseudomonadota bacterium
TGAACTGTCACGCTACCAGAACTACATGTCGGAAAACGCCCAGCAATCACTGGCAGTGGAACAGGCATTCTGGGGTCGGCTGGTCAATCCGCTACTGACCCTGGCGATGCTGGCACTGGCACTACCCATGATCATGCGTTTCGATCGCAATGTCAGCACAGGCAGACGTGCCGTAACCGGTATCAGCCTGGGTATAGGCTTCTATCTCATGGACCGCATGTTAAGCCACCTTGGCATCATCTATGAACTGCCGCCGGTGATGACCGCCCTTGCTCCCACAGCACTGGTGCTGACGGCAGCGGCAGTCCTTAATCATCGCTACCGTTACTGAAGCTCAGGACGGCCCGTGCCGTGTTCCAGCACCACCTGCTGCCCCAGCCTGTAAGCAAGACAGACCAGAGCCGTGACCAGTATCAGGGTCAGAAAGACTGGTGGACGAATCAGGGGCAGAACAATCAGCAGCCCGAAATCCATAAGCAGCAGGCTGCTCTGGAGCGGATGTGCCAGACAGGTCTGCCGGATGGCTGAAATACCCATGATGTTTTCCTTCAGTGTTTGGATGAGAACTACCAGACCAGATCGTCTGGCACCACATAAGCGGCATACGGGTCTTCAGCAACCGCCTCCTGATCCTTCGCCACCGACTCTCTGGCGGAAACAATCACGGCATCGGGATCCCGGGCACTGATTTTCTCACCCGTGCTGGCGGGTAGCAGCTCATAATCACGCTCGCTATAGACAATCACCAGATCACCGAACACCAGTGCGGCACGCTGGGCGTCACTGACATAAATACGCTTGACCTTGCCTTTATGCTGAAAGTTATAGGCCATATCGGCATGGCCTTTCTGCACACGGTGCTGCAGCACCAGCTGCCGGATTTCAACCTGCACCGCCTGCTTTTCGCGCTGACGCTGCAGTTCAAGATTTCTCAGGCGATCCTGTTCCTGCTTCTCGGCCTGCTGCTGCTGAAGTTTCTGCCGGATCTGTTCAGCCTCGGTGACCTGATTCTGGCCCTGAGCCCTACGATCATCCTTGCGCTGCTCACGCACCGCCTGTTTTGCTTTTTTCTCACTGACCAGCCCCGCCTTGAGCAGCTGGTCTCTCAGTGATCCACTCATCTTGTCCTCATTACCAGTCTACTCCCGCCTGGGCACGGATACCCTCACGGAAAGCATGCTTGACATCACGCATTTCAGTCACCGTATCAGCCATGGCCAGCAGGGCATCCGAAGCGGCCCGCCCCGTGACCACGACATGCTGTCCTTCACAGCGGGCGGCAATATCTGCCAGTACACGCGACTCATCCAGATAGCCGTAATTCAGGCAATAGGTAAGCTCATCCAGCACCACCAGATGCATGGCTGGATTGCGCAGCATACCCTGCGCCACCGCCCAGCCCGCTTCAGCCATAGCGGTATCGCGCTCCCGGTTCTGCGTATCCCAGGTAAAGCCCTCTCCCAGCACCTGCCAGTCCACACCGGGCAATCCGCCCAGACACAGCTCTTCACCAGTATTGCGGCTGCCCTTGATGAACTGGGCCACACCTGCACATCGGCCATGCCCGAGCGTTCTGGCTACCATGCCAAAGGCAGAACTGGATTTTCCTTTGCCGTTACCGGTCAACACCAGCAGCAGCCCCTTATCGGTGTCAGCCCTGGCAATCGCTTCATCAACATGCGCTTTCTTGCGCGCCATCTGCGCCTGATAGCGGCTTTCAGTCTCAGTGCTCATGAGGCAGATCGCGCATGGCCGCCAGCAGATAAACCAGCAGATGGTACATCATGACGCTCATGACAAGGTAGCCAAACATGGAGGTCATATCCATGGCCAGATAATGCCACTGGCGACCCAGCAAAGCAGGCACATCCTGCTCAGGATAGCCCTCGCGCATCCAGTTCAGCCACCAGTAACTGCCACTGGATAGCAGTTCGGCAATACCGCCCCCCAGCAGGGCCATCAGTCCGCGGCGCCCGAAAGTCGTTGCCGCTGAACAGCAGCGTCCAGACCACCACAGGGCATAGTAAGCCGGGATCAGCCCCAGATAGGCCGTTGTCACACAGGCGCCGTTACCGGCGAGACCATACACCGCCAGTGCATCAGCCCCCACCGCCGCCAGCAGAAAAGCCGGAAAACCCCAGCCCACCCGCACCAGCATTCCCCCCAGAAAGAATACCGCCCAGGAGGCATCGGGGAGATGCGTCATGGCCGCAAAATGCTGGCTGCGCGTTATCAGCATAAGGAGCAGAAGTCCGACGACCACGCCAATAGAATCTTTGTTTTGCATCACAGTTCCTCTTAAATTGCACTCTATTGCACTCTCAACGATTGCATGCCCAACAAAAAGCAGGCATTCATGATCAACGTCGCACCAGAAGATGCCTTTTATCCAGGTGCTTGACCATTGTCTGTAAAGGATGGAATCCGAACCGGTCAGTATGTCAACCTGAATCCGCCCATGCCATTAAAGCCAAGATTACCATAGCCCCACAACTGCTCGTACTGCTTGTTGAGAAGATTGTCGAGACGCATGTAAAGCTGGAGTTCCTTGGATACGTCATAGTGTGTCGCCAGATTCACCAGCGCATACCCCGGGACGGTCTTGTCATTGACATCGGATTTCTGTCCCACCACCAGAATATTCAGATGACTGGAAATGGCATCCGTAAAATGGTAGTCCGCATCAAAGCTGCCCTTGTTCAGGGGGCG
>JBEBBU010000067.1:0-3320 GCA_041158225.1 Pseudomonadota bacterium
GTGGAAAAGGCCATCACGACGGCCGCCCCCCTGTCATCAGCAGACTCTGCCTCCCTCAGGACTGGAGATTTCTCCTGATTCTCGATCACAGGGGACAGGGGCTGCATGGCAAGAAGGAGAAGGACGCTTTTGCCAGCCTGCCGCCCTTCCTGCCCAGTGAAGCACACCGGCTTGCCCATCTCATCCTGATGCAGGCACTACCTGCTGTTGCCGAAGGCGATATCCGGCTGTTCGGGGAAGCGGTTACCGAACTGCAGAGAACCGTAGGCGACTATTTCGCCCCCGCCCAGGGTGGCTGCTTTACCAGCCCGGCAGTTGCAGAGGCGCTTGCCTGGCTAAAGTCTAAGGGAGCCACCGGCATAGGCCAAAGTTCATGGGGCCCCACAGGCTTCTGCATGGCCGCATCCCCCTCGCAGGCAGAGGCCTGGTCAGGCATGCTGCGCGAGAAATCCTTTGGAAGTGGTCATCTCGAAATCATGACAGTCACCCCCAGAAACCGTGGCGCTGATATCCATCTCTCCGCCTGTAAAGACTGAGTATCGCCTGCTGATCATGGCCGCCGCGGCAGCTGATCTGGCAAGGTCGGCTCACCACGGCGGTCTACGCCCGATAACACTTGACTGGTTTAGCGATGACGATACGCGTCGATCCAGTCTGGACACTTATGATGTAGGCAACCATGACAGATCTGGCTTTGACGGTGATCGCATCATGCAGGCGCTAGACAGGATACAGCGCCTGCATGACGCCCCCCTTGCCATGGTCTATGGAAGCGGCCTGGACTGCAGGCCCGACATACTGGAAAGCATCCCATCCGGCATAAGGCTGCACGGCAACCCCCCCGAACTGCTCAGGATGGTCAAGCACCCCCGACACTGGCAGGTTCTACTCAAGGAGCTTGACATCCCATACCCTGAAACACGCGAAGTTGCGCCTGCAGAGGGGGCGGGCTGGCTGTACAAACCATCATGCGGTGAAGGTGGTCATGGCATTGTGCCGGCAGAAGCGGCCCGGGACAGGGCGCATGGCTATTACCAGAAAGCCCTCACCGGCCTGACCTGCTCCCTTCTTTTTCTGTCCAGCAGGGGAAAGGTATTCGCCATCGGCATCAATACCCAGTGGCCGGATGCTGGCGCGCAGGAGCATCCTTACCGCTTTGGTGGCATTATCAACCGTCCACTCAAAATGGGGCCGTGGATTCAGAATATCCTCCAGTACGCGCAACGACTTGCCAGGAAGCTGGATCTGCGCGGCCTTAACACTATCGATTTTATTGTTCACGATCAGACGGCATATGTTCTCGAACTGAACCCGCGTCCCGGAGCCAGCTTCACACTATACGACGATGACTATCCTGGAGGGCTTCTGAAATATCATCTGCAAAGCTGTCAGGAACAGCCACTTCCCCGCTGCAAACCGGGCAGCCATGTAAGAGCCATGCAAATTATTTATGCACACTGTGACATCCGGCTGCCAGAAGCACTAAAATGGCCCCCATGGTGCGCCCACCGCCCTGAAGCAGGTTCGAGCATACGCCAGAACCATCCCGTATGTACGGTTCGGGCTATGGGGCCAACTGTCGGATCAGCGCTACAGCAGCTCCATAGCCGCGTGGCCTCAGTCTGCCAGCAGCTGGGTCAGGAATCTCCGACCACTCCTGACCGTAACGTCATCAATACCGGTCTTATCACCAGTCAACCTTGAGGTCATGCATGCAAAACCGTGTAAGTGTCAATGCTAACAGTCAGCCTATCGTAAAACATCTGATCGCCAACGCCGACAAGCTGAGACTGCGTGTTGACCGTCTCAGCAACGGTTGCACCATCATCGATGCAGGCATTCATGTTCCTGGAAGCCTGGAAGCGGGTAGACTCATAGGAAAAATATGCATGGGAGGCCTTGGCCAGGTCACCATTACCCATCACCAGACCTTTGCCCGTTGGCCACTGGCAGTCAATGTCCATACATCAAACCCGGTCATTGCATGCCTTGGAAGCCAGTACGCAGGCTGGAGCCTGTCCCACGGAGAAGGCAAATCAGCTTTCTATGCGCTTGGCTCTGGGCCAGCACGAGCCATGGCCACCAAGATACGCGACAGTGGGGAAGAGCCTGTCGAAGAGCTTTACAAGGAACTCAATTACCATGACCCCTATCATGAAACCGCCATTGTCATGGAAGTAGACAAGATTCCTCCAGTCGAGCTGACGGATAAGGTCGCCCGGGGATGCAAACTGGATCCAACCAATGTGACTGTCATTCTTACACCAACCAGCAGCCTTGCGGGTGGCGTACAGGTTGTATCAAGGGTACTGGAAGTCGCTCTTCACAAGGCGCATGCGCTGCATTTCCCTCTTGAACACATTGTGGATGGCACTGGCTGGGCCCCAATCCCGCCGCCGCATCCGAATTTCGTGAAAGCCATGGGCAGAACGAACGATGCCATCCTTTTTGGCGGCATGGTTCACCTGTTTGTCCGGGGTAGTGATGAAGCCGCCGAAACACTGGCCAATGAACTTCCCAGTTCAGTCTCTCGGGATTATGGCAGACCATTTGCTGAAGTTTTCAAAGACTATAACTATGATTTCTTCAAGGTAGATGCCATGCTTTTCAGTCCCGCAAGCGTCATCGTTACCGCGGTAGATTCAGGTCGCAGTTTTCATGCTGGAAAACTGGACGAAGAACTTCTGGAACGCTCTTTCGGGGAGTAAGCCGGGTGGAAATTGCCATCATCACGGATGATCCAGGATGGCACGGAGCCCGCCTGAAGCGGGCTCTTGAATCCAGGGGGCATCAATCCACCTATGTATCGTTAACAGCCTGCCAGCTTGATATTTCAGGCGCAGCATTGCCAGTTATAATCCCCGGATTTCAACAGCATCTTCCCGATGGCGTATTCGTTCGGGGCATTCCCGGTGGCAGCCTTGAGCAGGTCACATTCTATCTCGACATACTTCATGCCCTGCGCCACCTTGGCATTTGTGTCTACAATGATGCACGTGCGATTGAAAAAACGGTCGATAAGGGCATGACCAGCTGGCTGTTGCATCGCGCTGGTATTCCTACCCCTGCCACCTGGGTTCTGGGGTCGACCGATGAAGCATTTTCCATTGCACGCAGGGAAATGGATCATGGAAACATGGTCGTGAGCAAACCACTGTTTGGCTCGCAGGGCGTGGGCCTGCAACGCTACCAGACACATCAGGATCTTGCCAGTCTGTCCAGCGCCAATGGCATATTCTATCTGCAGCGATACATTCCACCACCTATGGACAGCCCTTCGCATGACTGGCGCGTATTCGTCATTCGTGGCAAGGCAGTAG
>JBEBBU010000068.1:0-2626 GCA_041158225.1 Pseudomonadota bacterium
ACCAGTCCAGCGGCCTGAGCATAGAGGCCCGGATCAGATACGGCCAGGATCTTTCGTTTATTTCGTTTATAGCTTATCATCACAGACAGGCGCAAGAAACAGCCACCAAGGACAGCACGATGACCACGACTCAACGACCGCAGACGATGCCCACAGCCGAAGAGGTGGCGCTGGCTCGCGAGAGCGGGCGGGCGCTCTCGGCCTATCTGCAGATGCGTTCTGAAACCCAGCAGATCGAGATTTGCGATGATAAGGGCGCGGCACACCCGGTGCGCGTTCCGATGTCGGCACTGCGCCTGCTGGTGGATGTGCTGACCGAGATCGGCGAGGGCAACGCCGTCAGCATCATTCCGGTTCACGCCGAACTGACCACCCAGGAGGCGGCTGATGTGCTCAACGTATCGCGCCCACACTTGGTGAAACTGCTGGAAAGCAAGGAGATCCCGTTCCACAAGACAGGCACCCATCGCCGCGTGCGTTACCAGGATGTGATAGCCTACAAGGAAGGCATCGATGCCGAACGGCGCAAAGCCCTGGATGCACTGGCCGAGCAAGCCCAGGAGTTGGGGATGGGTTACGAATAAGTTCGCACTTCACGGTCGTCTACGACGCGTGCGTACTCTATCCCGCGCCGCTGCGGGATCTGCTAATGCGATTGGCGCTCACGGATCGGTTCCGTGCGCGCTGGTCAAATGCCATTCACGACGAGTGGATTCGCAACCTGCTCAAGCAGCGCCCCGAGTTCGATCATGTCGCGCTGGAAAAAACCCGCACCCTGATGAATTCGAGTGTTCGCGACAGCCTGGTCGAAGGTTTCGAGCACCTGATTCCAGCCATCGAGTTGCCCGATCCAGATGATCGGCATGTGGTGGCCCAAACTACCAGATGGTTTGAAATCGCAGGTGGAGCTGCCAATGATGTGGAACTGGATTCCAAGGAGATAACTGATATGAAAGTACTGGTAGTTGGCGGAGCTGGCTATATCGGCTCGCACATGGTCAAAACCCTGCATGTCCAGGGCTGTCAGGTCACCACGCTGGACAATCTGTCGGCGGGTTATCGTGATGCCGTGCGTTACGGCAATTTTGTGGAAGGCGATATTGCCGACCATTCCCTGCTGGACAGCCTGCTGCAGGATGGAGCTTTCGATGCGGTCATGCACTTTGCCTCCTGGATACAGGTAGGCGAATCCGTGCAGCACCCTCAGAAGTACTACCAGAACAATGTCACCCATACCCTGCAACTGCTGCACGCGATGCTGGCACATGGCATCCGGCATTTCATCTTTTCGTCAACGGCGGCCATCTTTGGTGAACCGCAATACTGCCCCATTGATGAGGCCCACCCCAAAGGCCCGATCAATCCTTATGGCAGGACCAAATGGATGATTGAACAGGCACTGGCTGACTATGCCAGCGCCTATGGACTCCATTCAGTAGCACTGCGCTATTTCAATGCGGCAGGTGCTGATCCTGATGCTGAACTGGGGGAACGGCATGATCCGGAAACGCACCTTATCCCTCTGGTACTGCAGGCAGCCTCGGGCAGACGCCCTGCCATGACGGTATTTGGCCGTGATTACCCGACTCCGGATGGCGCAACTGTATCCGTGACTCTATCCATGTGGCCGATCTCTGCGATGCGCATTGGCGCGCCCTGCAACAGCTGAGGGCTGGAAGCCTGAGTGGTACACAGGCATTCAATCCTGGCAATGGCCAGGGTTATTCGGTGCAGGAAGTGATCACGGCAGCTGAACGGGTCACAGGCCAAACCATCCCGGTGATCAATGCACCACGCCGGGCTGGTGATCCTGCACGTCTGGTCGCTGACAGCCTGCAGGCCCGTCAGCTACTGGGCTGGGTACCGCAGTATGCTGATCTGGAGACCATCATCCGCCACGCATGGGCATGGGAAAACAGGCTGAAAGCATCATCGTGATACGCTGCACGCCTCAGCCGTTCCAGGTCGCATGACCATTATGCTTTTCTGCCAGCAGCGTGTTAACGCTGGCGAAAAAGCGCGGGATTCTGCTGGCTTTGGCACGTCCACCCAGCAGGCTGGTTCAGTCAGACAGCAGCATGGTGTCTATCATCAGATTCCTGCTGATGCTGCTGCTGCCAGTTCATGATAGCGGCGCAGCCCAGCGGCACCCAGTAGGCTGGCGTAACGGTCGATATCATGGGAAAAATAGATCTCGCATGCCGTTCCGCTCTGAAACAGCCGTTGTGCCAGTTCCAGCGGATCTGGCTGCAGCATCAGGCAAACGCGATAGTGAAGATCAGCAAGTTTTTCCAGCGCACTGACCATCTCACAGCCCTCTTCAGAATATTGCATGGCAAGATCTACCCGCTCAAGGCCATACTCGACCAGAGCAAGCAATGGCAGTGTACTATCAGGTTCACATACTGACGCCAGATCCTCAATCCAGACATCCAGTGCATCCAGCATACACTCCTCTTCCTGCCAACTCATGAAACCTCGTCCATCGTATTCAGTCGCCGCCTGAATAGTAGCCCGCAGCGCCTCCTCAACCGCCTCCCCACTGGCAAGCCTGGCCTTCTGTATGATCATGCGTCGAATGGAAACATGTGTTTTCGCCACATGGATCAGTAGATCCGTCAAATAC
>JBEBBU010000069.1:0-10184 GCA_041158225.1 Pseudomonadota bacterium
CAGCCTCGGATCATTCGCCCCCTGAATCAGGGCATGCAGTTCCTTGTCCATGGACTGGTAGTGCAAATCATATTCCTTGCTATAGCTTTCCCTGACAGCAACAGAAGGATGACGCACCTGACCGGCACCCACATTGAAGGTCTGCACCCAGTTGTTGGGACGGTTCTCTTCAACGATGAACATGCCAGCAAGCCCCATGGCAATATGGGTATGAGGCTGGACATGGCAATGGTAATACATGGTACCTGGCTGTCTCGGCTTGATGACATACGTCTTGCTCTGGCCAGGCATCACATCCATCTGGCCCGTCTGTCCCACACCATCATTGCCTTCACCGCTGTGATCAATGTAAGGATGATCAACACCATGAAGGTGGATCGAGTGTGGGAAATAGTGGGTATTTTCCAGCACAATCCAGACAATATCCCCCTGCTCAACACGAATGACAGGTGCTGGCAGACGCAGCAGCGGATTGGCCTCGGCGCTTGCAAAACTGCGTGTAGCCATATCACGGGTCTTGGGGGCAAACACCCAGAGACCCGGCTGGATACCGGGAGCGATATCGAAAGTAGGGACGATGCCGGCAAAATCCGGAGAATGTCCATTAAGCTCCATGACTTCGAGCTTGATAATAATATGATCCGGATCACCGTCACCATCCATGTCATTGGACATGGTAATGGCGTCAGCGGCCAGATTGGTATCCATAAGGGTCTGCATGGAGATATTGTTGGTTCCCTTGACGAAAGCCACAATGTCTGCCGGGTTATCCGGATTGCAGAGCCTTGATTCCTGAATTTCGACTCCTTCTATGGTTTGCGCCTTGCGCCAGTCGCCTGGAACGCCGCTATTACAGAAGGGCTCTGCCTTGCCTGATTCTACCTTCAAGGTAGGGGGGGGAGGTGTCACCGCTGCTGCCAGCGAACAATGCAGCCATAGCACGCCCCCAATCAGTGCGTAAGGAGCTTGGAGTTTCATAGTCATACCACCGGTAATAAATTGTCTGGTCAAATCGAACAGGCCTGATGCATCAGTCATCACATCATTGATGACAGGAAAGCCTCTCTGGTGTGAGAGGCTTTCCCGGACAGCAGGGGGTTAGATGGATACATGATACCGCGGTTCCCCTGCCGCCGGCACCTGATCAGGGTTTATTTTTGATCAGCAGCAGTTTGTCCATGATTGCCTGGAACTTTGGATTGGCCAGGTAGAGAATGTAGGCCAGAGCGAAAAGTACCGTTGCAATCGCCATCTTGGTACCGAATGAAAGATCTGTCTGGTTGGTACCCACACGGAAAGGAATGTGTGCGTCGACCTTCTGGTCATCGCGGGCAAAACTTACATGAACCAGGTAATTGCCAGGTTCAGCGAAGTTGACGGTTGAGTTGGCAGTACCCGTAGAGTAGGCCTTGGGTGGAGAATAGAATACACGGGTGCCTTCAGGCTCCTTGGTGATCTCGAACTCAACCTGCATGTTTCTCAGACCCTTGCCTTCGTAATCGAATACGATATTGGTCAGGCCAATTTCAGGCAGCGCAGCACAATACTCGGTCGTACCTGAGGTCTGTGGCTGATAGGCGGTAAAGTGAACAAGGTCTGAACTGCTTTCTCCAAGCTGGATACGGCAGGAGTCCGTGTCAACGCCCGAAGCACCGCCATGTGCCCAGGAAACGGAAGGCAGCCCCGCCTGGAAAAGCACAAAGAGCGCGAGAGCGCCGGATTTCAACAGTTTGTTCTTGTACATGTTTGTTCCTTCTTTTACTTTCATTTTTATAGTCGGCAGAACTGTCAGGGCTCCAGGACGGTCACCTGATGGTCATCTACTAAGTCCAAGCCTTAACTTGGCCAGCATAACATAGACATGAGAACAGTATGAATTGATCCCTATGATTAGGGACAAATAACATGACCTGATTCACAGTCAGGTTATTAAAGGTGCATCAGCCTGTGCTTTACCTGATGCTCTGCCTGGCATCGAGACATAGGCGACAGGAATCACCACCAGAGTAAAAAGGGTACCCATGAACAGGCCACCCACAATCACCCATCCAATCTGCATCCTGCTTTCGGCACCCGCGCCAGTAGCCAATGCCAGTGGCACTGCACCAAGCATCATGGTCAGTGTGGTCATGACAATAGGCCGCAACCGCATACTGGCGGCCATCACGACGGCCTCAACCTTGCTGGATCCCTCCGTCCGGAGATGGTTGGCAAACTCGACGATCAGTATGCCATTCTTGGTAATCAGACCGATCAGCATGACCATCCCTATCTGACTGTAAACATTCAGCGTGCCACCAGTCAGCCAGAGTGCGAGTAATGCGCCTGTCACAGCCAGAGGCACCGTCAGCATGATGACCAGCGGATCAGCAAAACTTTCAAACTGTGCAGCAAGCACCAGATAGATAAACAGCATGGCAAACACGAAAGTCAGCCACATGCCACGCCCTGAATCATTGAACTCACGCGACTGGCCATCCAGATCCCAGGCAAACTCCTGACCCAGCAGTTCTGTGGCCGTCTGCTTCATGAAATCCAACGCCTGTCCCAGGGTATAGCCCGGCGCAATATTGGCCGATATCATGGAAGAGCGGAGACGGTTGAAGTGATTCAGTTCCTTGGCTGCCCCCCTTTCACGCATGTCAACCACACTGGAAAGCTGCACCAGCTGCCCATACTGGCTGCGCACATAAATGGTCTTGATATCTTCCTTGGCTACACGCTGCTCATCTGATAACTGCACCACCACATCGTACTGCTCCCCGTCCTTTTTGAAACGGGTGATCTGTCGCCCTCCGAGCAACACCTGCAGGGTACGGCCTATTTCATCAATATCGACACCAAGATCTGCTGCCCGGTTACGATCCACAAGGATATCCAGTTGTGGCTTGTCCAGTTTGAGGTCAGAGTCTGTATTGACCAGACCAGGATAGGCTCTCATGCGCTCCAGAAAGCGGCTCACCAGACCATCCAGTTCAGCATAGCCTGGCCCCTGGATCACGAACTGTAACGGTGGATTGCGAAAGCTTTGTCCCAGCGATGGCGGATTGACTGGAAAGGCCATGACACCGGGCAGGGCCATCAGCGCAGGCGTCAGCTGTGCGGCAACAGCCTGCTGTTTGATATCACGCATGTCCCAGGGTTTGAAACGCAGAAAACCCATGGCCAGATTCACGGGCGTGGGTCTGTCCAGCCCCGGCGCCACCACCATGAAGTAACTGCTCAATGCAGCGACAGGATCGACAATCGCTTCTATCTGGCGCGCATACCGATCCATGTAAGCGAGGGAAGCGCCTTCAGGTGCTGTCGCGATAACAATCAGACTACCCCGATCCTCCAGCGGTGAAAGTTCTGCCGGCAGATGGCTATAGAGCCAGCCCCCAAGAAGACCAAGCATGAGAATCACTGGCAGCACAAGCAGACGCCGCCGTAGCAACCATCGCAGTAATGAAGGATAGAAGCCATCTTCCGTATTTTTATGCCCGATCCCCGGCGCCACCCTGAGCAGGCGTGAACACATCATGGGCGTCAGGGTAAGCGCGATAAAACCGGATACGATCACGGCACAGGAAACCGCCAGTGCAAACTCTGCAAACAGCCGGCCGACATTGCCGGTAAGAAAAGCCAGCGGCGTAAATACTGCCGCCAGGGTCACCGTCATGGCGATCACCGCAAAGGTAATTTCCCGACTCCCTTCCCTGGCAGCCTGCATGGCACTGGCGCCCGTAGACTCCATGCGCCGGTAAATGTTTTCCAGCATGACAATAGCATCATCAACCACCAGACCTATCGCCAGCACCAGCGCGAGCAGCGTAAGAATATTGATGCTGAAATCAAGCGCGTAAAGAAAAATAAAAGCACCGAGCAGTGAAACCGGAATGGTGACAAAAGGTATGAGCGTAGCCCTGAATGATCTGAGGAACAGAAAAGTCACCAGCGTGACCAGAACAAGGGACTCAGCAATAGCGTGATAGACCGCCTTCAGTGATTCATCAATAAACAGCGAAGTATCAAACGATACCCTGAGCTGCATGCCTTCCGGCAGTCTGGACTCAAACCCCGGCAACGCCTTCTTGACTGCTGAAGCTACCGCCAGCGTATTGGCTGTCGACTGTTTGACGATGCCCAGCCCCACCGCAGGCAGACCATTGACACGCACAATATTTCTTTCATCTTCAGCTCCAAGCTCAGCCCGCCCTACATCAGCAAGCCTTATCAGATAGCCATTGACCTTGGCAAGAATCAACTGGTTGAACTCATCGACTGTCTTCAGATCCGTGGGGCTGAAGACCGTGAACTCACGCTGCTGGCTCTCCAGCCTGCCTCCAGGCATCTCGACATTGCGACGGTTCAGTGCATTTTCCACGTCCTGAACAGTGATACCACTGGCAGCCATGCGCTCCCTGTCCAGCCAGATACGCATGGCATAACGGCGCTCGCCCGCAATCAGCACGCTGGCGACGCCCGGCAGCGTCTGCAGTTTGTCCTGTATCACCCTGTCGGCATAATCGGTAATTTCAAGCGCAGAATGCTGCTCACTCGAAAGTGCCAGCCACAGGATGGGCTGGGCATCTGCCTGCACCTTGCTGATCACAGGTTCATCAATTTCTTCCGGAAGACGGGCGCGGATACGGGAAACGCGGTCGCGGACATCCGCTGCGGCAGAATCCTGATCACGTGACAGAAGAAACTCGATGGTGATCTGACTCACCTCCTCCCGACTCACGGATTTCAGCGTCCGTATACCCTCAATACCCGAAAGAGAATCCTCCAGCGGACGCGTCACCTGACTTTCCATCACCTCGGAACTGGCGCCACGATAGACGGTTCTGACCGATACTACTGGCACATCAATATCCGGATATTCGCGTACTGGCAATCTGTCAAAGCACATGAAGCCCACCAGCAGCAGCATCAGGCTCATCACCAGAGCCAGCACGGGCCTGCGGATACAGAGTTCACTCAGACCCACGGCCTTATCCCCCACCACCCTGAAGGATATCAACCGCCGCATTTTCCCTGAGACGTGCATGTCCTTCAACGACGACCTGATCACCCTCGGCCAGACCGGATAGCACTTCCACCTGTCCATGCTGTCTGAGTCCTGTCTGGATCATGACCAGATGAACCCGCCCATCCAGATAACGGAATACCGATGCAGTACTTCCCTTGACCACCAGTGCAGCTTCGGGAATCCATAAACCCTGACGGAGACTGTCAGGCACCAGCACCACACTGGCAAACATGCCAGGATGTAACTGGTCGTCAGGATTGGGCAGTTGCGCCCTGACCTTCAGGGTACGGCTGGCTTCATCAAGCTTTGGATCCATGGCTGTGATCTCGCCAGTGAAGGTCTCACCTGGGAATGCAGAAACGGATACCGTCACTGGCTGACCGGCCCTGACCAGTGGCAGATATTTTTCCGGCACCCTGAAGTCCAGCTTGAGTGGATGTATGGATTCCAGGTTGACCAGCGCCTGTCCTTTATCGACATAATCACCCATGCTGACCTGGCGTAAGCCCATGACACCCGCAAAAGGGGCGCGTATCGACATTTTTTCAAGGATGATACGGTTTTTTTCAACAGTCGCCTCGGCAAAGCGCATCTTCGAGAAAGTTTCCTCAAAATCCTGCAGGGCAATATGCCGCCGTTCATACATGAGCTGCGCACGCTGGTAATTATTTCTTGCGAGCTCCAGTTCTGCCCTGCTCTGCGCCAGGCTGGCCCGCTGCTCATCGGCATTCAGATGAAACAGTTCCGTGCCGCGGGACACCGCCTGCCCTTCCGTAAAACCAATATGGTCAATACGCCCAGGATATTCCGGCTTGACCAGCACGGACTCATCAGCCGCGAGGGTACCAACAGCAGTCAGACTGTCGTTGACTGCGGCAGAGGAAACCGGTGCTAGCAGTACCTTGAAGCGGCGCTCGGGCATCGCAGCAGCCGCGGTTCCCTGTACTGGTGCCTGGGGCGTCCGTAGTACGGTGAACGCCCATAAAACAGCGCCCAGTAGCAGCCCAATAAGAACCCAGCGCATCCAGAACCGGCTCAACGGCATGCTTTCACTCCTTCTGCAGCAAAGGCAGTAATTCCCCACGGCGATCCAGCGCTGCCAGATCATCATAGCCGCCCACATGGTGACCATGGATGAATATCTGCGGTACCGTACGCCTGCCCGTAAGCCTGATCATTTCATCACGCCTGTCCGGAAGCCGGTCAATGAAAATTTTTTCGATTTCACTGACACCACGCTGCCTGAGCAGGGTTTCGGCTGCGTGACAATAACCACACAAGCCACTGCTATACATAAGCACTGCCATTAACCACCTCCTGTCAAGCTGGCAGAATAATTCAGCTGAACCCCGCCAGCCCCATAAAGCCTTTTCAGCCTTGCGATAAGCTCATCCGTGGGATGCACACGCCACTGATTGCCAAGCTGCAGGCTGGCCGTTGCTGTTGTATTGCTGAATACCAGCTGTATGGCAGTCCTGCCGCCAAGAAAAGGCGACAGACATTTCTGTATCTGGGCAATGTGCGCGCCCGGTGCCATACGGGCAGCCAGCACCTGCCAGTCCAGTTCGATGTTTTTCAGACGAATCTCGCGAGCCTGCTCGAACAGCATGAACTGTTCTACATTGACGCGCCAGCGCGAAGCAAAATCGTCATAACCCAGAACACCCTCGACAAATACCACGGCATCTTCTTTCAGAAGGGCACGAAACCTGTCGTAAACTTCGGCATAAAGCACAATCTGCATGCGGCCGGTACGGTCATCAAGCAGGGCAGATGCCATCTTGTTACCGTTTTTCAGTGACCGCTCCTGAATTTCCAGTACCAGTCCACCCAGCGAAACCCGTGTCTCATTATGACGCCCTGAGCGTTCAGGTGGTTCCCCGCCCAATGCGCCAAGACGATGCGGTGTCCACTGCCGCAACTCTGCCTCATAAGGTGTAATGGGATGACCGCTGAGATAAAGGCCAAGTGTGGCTTTTTCATGGGCCAGACGCTCTGACTCCGTCCACTCAGTCTGGGAACCAGGTACAGGATCAGCAGGTTTCTCAGGAACGACATCCATGAGAAGTTCGCCAAAAAAGTCGGTCTGCCCCCCAGAACACATTTCACCGTGCTGCTCAGCGGCTTTCATGGTCAGTGGCAATACGGCAAGCAGTGCCGCCCTGTTGCGATCCAGACCATCCATGGCACCGCCACGTATCAGTGCCTCAATCACGCGCCGGTTGACTTTGCGTCCGTCCACTCGGCGACAGAAATCACCAAGGCTGGCAAAAGTACCGCCCCGTTGACGCTCAGCCAGGATCTCCTCAATGGCCGACAGGCCGACACCTTTCATGGCGCCCAGGCCATACAGTACCGACCGGGGAGAAGGCACGGTAAAATGTGCAGCAGAAATATTGATGTCAGGCGCCAGTACTTCAATCCTGAGTTCGCGACACTCTTCGATCAGCACAACAATCTTGTCCGTATTATCCATGTCAGCAGACAGTACTGCCGCCATGAACTCGCCAGGAAAGTGGGCCTTGAGCCAGGCTGTCTGGTAAGAAAGCAGGGCATAAGCCGCCGAGTGCGACTTGTTAAAGCCATAACCGGCAAACTTTTCCATCAGGTCAAAGATGTAGTTGGCTACTTCAGCCGACACATCCTTGGCTACAGCACCAGTCACAAAACTGCTGCGCTGTTTTGCCATCTCTTCAGGTTTCTTTTTGCCCATGGCGCGGCGCAGCATGTCAGCACCACCAAGGGTGTAACCCGCCATGTCGCGGGCAATCTGCATGACCTGCTCCTGATAGAGGATGACACCGTTGGTAGGGCCAAGGATAGGCTCAAGCACGGGATGCGGATATTCAGCTTTCATGCGCCCGTGTTTGACATTGATATAGTCGTCTACCATGCCAGACTGTAGAGGCCCTGGCCTGAACAGTGCCACCAGAGCGATAATATCCTCGAAAGAATCAGGCATCAGACGCCTGATCAGATCTTTCATGCCGCGTGATTCAAGCTGAAAAATGGCTGTGGTCGCACAGTTTTTCAGCAGGCGGTAGGTCGCGGCATCATTGGTAGGTACCGCATTGATATCTACAGCCACTTCCCCGGCGGCAGTTCGCCTGGCATTGATGTCACGCAGTGCCCAGTCAATAATGGTCAGTGTACGCAGTCCCAGAAAGTCAAACTTGACCAGGCCCACGGCCTCAACATCATCCTTGTCAAACTGCGTGACCAGATTATCCCCGCCTGGCTCGCAATAGAGCGGCGCAAAATCCACCAGTCTGGATGGCGCAATGACCACACCACCAGCGTGCTTGCCTGGATTACGTGTCAGGCCTTCAAGCTGTCTTGCAAGATCAAGCAGTCCCCGCACCTCTTCCTCATGCTCATAGAGGCGCTTCAGGTCAGGACTGTCTTCAAGCGCCTTATCAAGCGTCATCCCCAATTCAAAGGGAATCAGTTTGGCGATACGGTCTACAAAATTATAAGGATGGCCGAGCACGCGCCCCACGTCCCTGACCACAGCTTTGGCTGCCATACTGCCATAGGTAATGATCTGGGATACGCGCTCACGCCCGTACCTGGATGCCACATAGTCGATCACCTCATCACGACGCTCCATGCAGAAATCGATATCGAAATCAGGCATGGAAACACGCTCAGGATTCAGAAAGCGCTCAAACAGAAGGTCATAACTGATGGGATCAAGATCTGTGATCTTGAGCGCATAGGCCACCAGAGAACCTGCGCCTGATCCACGGCCCGGACCTACCGGGATCCCCTGATGCTTGGCCCACTGAATAAAGTCAGCCACGATGAGGAAGTAACCGGTAAAACCCATATTGATGATCACGGAAAGCTCGAGTTCCAGCCTTTCATGGTAGCTTGCCGCCCGGGCAGGCTCCTGACCACCTGGCAGGCTGATCAGGCGCTGCCTTAGGCCCTCTCTGGACTCCTCCTGAAAAAACTGCTCAGGCGTCATGCCCTCAGGCACGGGGAATTCGGGAAGATAGTTCTTGCCCGTTTCTACCTCAAGATTGCAGCGTTTGGCAATTTCAACCGTATTGGCCAGGGCTTCCGGCAGATCGCGAAAAAGCTCCACCATTTCTTCGGCACTACGCAGATACTGCTGGCTGGAATAGTCACGCGGACGACGCTCATCATCCAGGGTACGCCCCTGGTAGATACATACTCTGGCCTCGTGCGCATAAAAATCTTCCGGCGCCAGAAAACAGACATCATTGGTGGCCACGACTGGCGTATCGGTTGCAAGCGCAAGCTCGCATGCATGCCCCAGATAGGCTGTTTCGTCTGCACGGCCAGTACGGGTAAGTTCGAGATAAAAACGGTCATCGAAGATTTCGCGCCATGCATCCAGAAACTGCCGTGCGCGCTGATCCTGACCACGCAACAGGTTCTGGCCGATGTCACCCGCTCTTCCACCCGAAAGCGCAAGAAGGCCACGCGACAGATCTGGCAGCCATTCCCGGCGCAACCGGGGGATCCCCAGATGCTGGTTTTCCAGATAACTTCTGGAAATCAGTTCGGTGAGATTGCGATACCCTTCAACATTCTGCACCAGCAATGTCAGGCGGCTGGGTGCTTCAGGCGCAGCAGGATTATCAATCCAGACATCCGCACCCGCAATGGGTTTAACCCCACCTGCCATGGCCGCCTTGTAAAACTTGACCAGACCGAAAAGATTGCCCTGATCTGTGACCGCCACCGCAGGCATACCAAGAGCAGCAACCCGTTTGACCAGTGGCTTGATGCGGATCAGGCCGTCAGAAAGGGAATACTCCGTATGCAGCCGCAGATGTACAAATGAAAAAGACAGAATCAGGTCTCCCTGAGACCCAGACGCTCTCCGCGATAACTGTCCTCGGTCACACTGGCGATCCATACATCATGATCAAGATACCAGCGGACAGTCTTGCGAAGACCTGATTCAAACGACTCTTCCGGCAACCATCCAAGTTCTTTCTGCATACGTGTCGCATCAATCGCATAGCGCATATCATGTCCAGGACGATCCGTGACGAACTGGATCAGCTGGCGATGCGGTACATGCGGCGAATCTGGCAGCATCTCATCGAGCAGTCCACAGATCGTTTCGACTACCTGCAGATTGGTTTTTTCGTTATGTCCGCCAATGGTATAAACCTCGCCAGGCGTCCCATTC
>JBEBBU010000070.1:0-7312 GCA_041158225.1 Pseudomonadota bacterium
TCCAGTCACAGGATCGGTATGGGGAGGCGTCACCAGTAATGGCGCCGGTTTCTATGCAGGCGCCGATGTCCTCCGCACCGAGAGTGGCAGCCTCAGTACTTTTCTGCAGGCCAATGCGGCCTGGCTGGAAGGCCATCATGTCCGTGGCAACACATCGCTGATGGTACGAACTGGCGCTGCATGGCGTTTTATTGACGAAAAGGATATGCAACTGTCGCTAGGCATCACCGGCATGTACTTTGGATTCGACAATAACCAGAGACACTATACTTATGGTTATGGTGGCTACTGGAGTCCCCAGCAGTATCTGGCTATTGCCCCGCCACTGGAATGGTCTGGACGCTCAGGAAGGGATTTCTCTTACATGCTGAGAGGATACGCCAGCTTCGCCTACTCTCAGGAAGATGGTGGCGCCTACTATCCGACAAGTTCAGCCCTGCAACTTTCACCACTCAACAGCAATGCCAGTTATGCTGCCAGCAGCGGTGCAGCACTTGCGTACGGTATCCGTGGCAAGGTTGAATACCGGGTCAGCCCTGAGTTTTATCTGGGAGCCCATTTTGAAAAAGCCCAGTCGCCTTACTATAACCCGAACTATGGCGGCATCTATTTTCGCTATGCATTCGAGCCCAGTGATCTTCCCATGGAATTTCCCCCTGAAAACCCGCTGCCCTATTACCGTTTCTGACATGCTGATCTCAATACAGGTATCAAAGCATGTTGGATGAAATCCGCTCAGCCTGGAATATGGCTGGCCTCGCACAATCAATGCCTGCACTGAGAGTGCCCATTGAAGGACTCCCGGACGGGGCGTCACAGTTCTATAAGGGTGCCTGCTATTCCATCAGTACCGTCAGTGAACAGCTGAGTGTCATATTCATACAGGCCATGCTGAGAAATGCAGTACTCACGGGGCTTAAGGGCTGTCTGCTGCTGGTAGACAGCACAGGACAGTCTGTGCTCCTGCAGCAACTGGCCATGCCCTCATCATGGCTGTCATTCAGGATGGGTCAGCAGGAAATCAACTACCTTCTGCACCACGGCACGGCTGGACTCCTGAGCCAGCTTGAAGCGGCCGGTTTTACCCCGGGAAGCATCCTGTTACTGGTAGATCCGGAGTCCCATATACGCAGCATTGAACTGGCCAGAGGCCATTTTGCAAAGGAGCTCATGCTCTGGACCCGGACGTGGCATCATACCGTAGTGGGTATCCGGCACCTGTCGGGCAGCTATAACGCCTATGAGCCCAACCTGATCCAGCAGATGGGAGGCGCAGCCCAGCTGACTATGGACTGGGGACGTTATCACTGGCGTATCCGGCACTGGCAGCAACCCAACGGTGCCATCATCCAGCATGCGGTATTGGATGTCCGTTATAACGAAACCGCCCAACGCCTGGAAACACCACCGCAATCCGTTGATGACGCCACACATCGCCCTTTCAGGGCAGCGGATACTGACAGGATCATTGTGGCACGAGAGGTTGCAGAGCATGACCGGCATCTACCCCCAGACTGGGAAATCGTGGATGATCCTTATGATTTCGAGGAGTATCTGACTGGTGCCTCTGCTCCCAGCATTATTCTTGCGTTTAGCCGCAACAGCCAGTTTGAAGCACTGGCGCGACTGGTCACCCAGATACGCCTTTTTCTTGGCCGGGGAGTCAGGCTGATGCTGAGGGAAACGGATGTGCGTATCCGTGCCTATCAGGAACATATCCTGCAGGTCAGTGGACTGAATCTGGTCATTCACCCTTATGAAAGAACCTCCTCACTGATCAGCCTGATTCAGGCACTGGATGAATCTTACCCTCAGTCCAGCCTTGATCCGGTGGCGTTTGAAAGGCTGCTTGAGGTCACCCGGCCACTTCCGCTGAGGGGATATCTGCCAGCCCGGATATTCTGCAGGACCATCATGGAGGGACTGGAACGCTCAAGTGCTTTTGCCATTGATCATCGGCTGCTCCATATCCAGGTGCTATCTGGTGTCAGCGTCAATGCCGCTCTGGAGAGTTTTGAACCGGCCCAGCAGGGGGACCTTATCACGGTCTACGAAGGACAACTTTATGTGTTTCTTTTCGGTGGTGGGCATAGCAGCATGATGACGCTCATGCTTGAATCTTTTCCTGTGGATGTCGCCAGATGCCTGCATATCGAAGCCAGCTGGTATCAGACTACCAGCATCATTGAACAGGCAGCCCACTGGCTTGCCACATGGGAACAGGCCCCCCCCACTCCAGCTTCATCGCTAATTGCGACATGACTGTACAGAATCTGACTATTGCTATGGCATCGTTTGCTGCCATAGGTCCGTGGCTACTGGGCGGATTTGCATTGGGGCTGGGTCTGCTGGTGCTCTCACGCTACCTGCCTGCTTCCGGTCGTCTCCTGTCCAGATTGCGCCTGACCCTGCTGATACTGCTGGCCCGTATGCGCCTGCGCGTCACGAGAAAACGTGATAATCCCTACTTTCATGCCATGGATGACGGGAAAAACTGAGTCATGATCCCAGGCATATCCAGCCATAAAAACCGGCAGGGCAATCTGCTGCTCACCCTGCAGACAGCTCTGGGTGTCGAACGTCAGGGCAGCATCCTGGAGTGGTGTCTGCGACTGTTGCTGTTGCCCCCGCGTGATGCCCGCGCTGCATTCCAGCCATCACCAGAATCATTATGGCTGCACGTGCTGCTGGAACAGTTTCGCATCGGTCTTGGCCTACAGTCCGGCGACCGCTGGCCACAATGGATGCTGGGACTGTTCCTGCTTCCCGCCAGCCAGCGTCATACCCATACAGGCTGGTCTGCCTATTATCTGGCCGCCATCAGCAGAAAAATCCAGCACTGGCTGGACTCATGGTCTTCCGATGCAATCACGCAGACAATATGGCTGCAATCACCTTTTGTGATGATCTCAGGCCTGTTTGCCTTAGCGCTAGCCATGATGCCACTCGATATCCATGGACAGTTGATCTTTTTTCTGCTGACTTATGCCGTGGCCATCCTTTTCAGACCTGTCAGACACGGCATAGCCAACCTGTTCCTGATCGTACTCTCGCTGATGGTTATCTTCCGTTATGCTTTCTGGCGTAGCCTGCACACACTGGATGTCGATGGTATCGGCAACAACATCTATGCCTCGTCATTGTTTCTTGCCGAGGGATTCTCGCTGATGGTCACGGCCCTCAGTTTCCTGCAGTGCATGCAGCCACTCCAGCGCCCATCCTCACCACTGCCATCCGATAGCAGCTGCTGGCCTGATGTTGACATTTATATTCCAACCTATAATGAACCGCTGGATATTGTCAGGCTTACGGTGCTTGCCGCCCAAGGGCTGGACTGGCCGCAGGAGCGCCTGCATGTCTACCTGCTGGACGACGGCAGACGTGAGCATTTCCGCAGCTTCGCGCGTGAGGCGGGCGTGGGTTATATCACCCGTGAAGATAACCTTCACGCCAAAGCCGGCAATCTGAACCATGCACTGCAACAGACCCAGGCAGCGTTTATTGCCGTTTTTGACTGTGACCACATTCCGGTACGGTCTTTTCTGCAAACCACACTGGGCTGCATGCTGGCTGATCCGAAACTGGCACTGGTACAGACGCCACACCATTTCTTTTCACCCGATCCCTTCGAACGCAATCTTGGCACGTTCCGCACCATCCCCAATGAAGGCTATTTGTTCAACAGAATGGTCCAGGATGGCAATGACCTCTGGAATGCAGCGTTCTTCTGTGGATCCTGCGCAGTATTACGACGCCAGCCGCTGGAAGCCATAGGCGGGATTGCCGTTGAAACCGTGACAGAAGATGCCCATACCGCACTGAAACTGCATCGACAGGGATGGCACAGTGCTTACATCAATCAGCCTCAGGCCGCAGGACTGGCCACCGAAAGCCTGGCAAGTCATATAGGCCAGCGCATCCGCTGGGCGCGCGGCATGGCGCAGATTTTCCGGATTGATAATCCACTCTCAGGTAAAGGCCTCAATTTTTTCCAGCGCCTCTGCTATACCAATGCCTCTATGCATTTCTTCTTTGGCCTGCCGAGGCTGGTGTTCCTGACCGCTCCCATGGGGTATCTTTTCTTTGACCTGCACTTCATCAATGCCGACCCCCTGCTCCTGCTCATGTACGGGTTTCCCTATCTCGCATTCGCAAATCTCACCAATAACAAGATACAGGGACAATACCGCCATGCTTTCTGGGCGGAAGTCTACGAAACCATACTGGCAGCCTATATCGCCATACCCACCGCACTGGCACTGATCAATCCTGGCATAGGCCAGTTCAATGTCACCCCCAAGGGTGGCATCATTCCGAAAAGCTTTCTCGACTGGCGTATCGCCACTCCCTTCATGATCATCCTGGCACTGAATGCGACTGGCTTTGGCCTGGGTGTCTACCGGCTGTTATGGACAGAACATCCGGAATCCCAGGTACTGCTCATGAACCTGTTCTGGACTCTTTATAACCTGGTCGTCCTCGGCGTCGTCTTTGGCATTGCCACAGAATCCAGACGCCTGCGCAAATCACCAAGAGTAACCGCCAGCCTCAAGGCCGTCATTGATCTTGAAGATGGCCGGAGTATTCCATGCCAGACCCTGAGTTTTTCATCGGAAGATCTGGTGCTAGGCTACCCGGCGGCAGACAGCATCGCCGTGACCTCATTACTGGGCATCAGACTCTATGATACGCATGATCAGACACATTATTTTACGGGACATGTCCTGGCCGCCATGAATGGCAGAATCAGCATCCAGCTGCTATTCAGCAGCCTGGAAGAAGAACAGCGCTATATTCTCTGTACTCATGCACGTCCTGATGCCTGGTATGACTGGCTACCCGCCATGCTGCCAACATCTGTGCTTGCCAGCATAGCGACCATCATCATGCACTCTGGCCAAGGCTACAGGCGCCTTGGCCATCATCTCCTGCGGCCTCTGGCCGCCTACCGCCGGAGCTGACTGATTGGGCATCTGGATCTATTTCTTTACCTTGAAACTCGCCCTCTTCTGGAGGGGTGACATGACACTTGACCTGCCCTACAACCTTGCATTTGCAGTTGGGGTTGCCTGGCCATTGTCAGCAAGGTTCATGCAGGTTTCGCGGTGGATACTGGCCATTCCAGCAGCTGTGGTACTGCTTTATCACGACTCATCCCTGCCTGGTCTGGATCGTATCCGCCAGGTTGCACCCGATCTGGAAAACTTCAGTCCAGGCTATATGCTCGAACTGCTCGGGCGCATGATCTCCACCCAGCAGATCGCCCTGGCTGGCTCAGCTGCCCTCATGCTTTATCTGGCAGGCCAACGTATCAGGCTTTCTACCCTGGTTTTTCTTGGCCTGCTCATTCTGCCACCAGTGAAGGAAGCGCTGCAGCGTGCCTCCTCGCCCAGCGCTGCCAAGGAAACGCCAGCGCAAGTCTGTAATACAGCCGATGGATCAGCCTCCACAGCACTCAGCACAGCCGCACTGACTGAAGAACGTCTGAATGCAGTGCTGACTGAATTCTACGACCGGGAATCCCAACGAATAGTCAGGTTCCCGGTTCCGGACCATGGGACGCCTCCTGACTTTGACATCCTGCTACTCCATGTCTGCTCACTGGCCTGGCGCGATATGGAACCGGAGGACAGAAATACTCTTTTCCGTAACTTTGACATTGTCTTCGACAACTTCAACTCAGCCGCCAGTTATAGTGGTCCGGCAGCCATACGCCTGTTACGCGCCAGTTGCGGCCAGGAAAAGGCAGACCGCCTTTATGTTGCACCGCCACAGCAATGCTTTCTGTTCGACAATCTCGCCTCACGTGGCTACCAGCGTGAAGTGCTACTGAATCATGATGGCCATTTTGGTAATTTCATCGGCAATATCAGCAACCGGAGTGAAGGTGGTCTCAATGTTGCGCCTGCTGGCTCCCTGAACGCCAGGATTGGCATGCACAGTTTCGACAACGCCCCTATTTACGATGATCTCGATATCCTGAAAAAATGGTGGCAAAAGCGGACAGCTACCGGCGGACAGGCCGTAGCACTATATTACAACACCATCAGCCTGCATGATGGCAATGTCAGGATTGGCGAGCACGCAGGTAGCAGCATGAAAACCTATCCGGATCGGGTTCGCCGCCTCATGAGCGACATGGAATCTTTTGCCGATATCCTCAAACAGTCGGGGCGACCGGTCATGCTGGTGCTGGTGGCAGAACACGGTGCGGCCATGCATGCCGACAATCATGCCCTGGCTGGCATGCGGGAGATCCCGCTACCCTCCATTACCCGTGTGCCCCTTGCCATCAGATTCATAGGCATGCCTCGGATGAAACCCACCACCCAGTTAACCAGCAGCAAGCCCAGCAGCTATCTGGCCCTGGCCGATCTGGTGCAACAGATGACGGCTCAGCCCATGAGCACTGCCAGACTGGAGGATATACTGCAGAGCCTGCCTGAAACGCGTCCGGTGTCAGTCAATGAAACCACTACGGTCATGGAAGTGGCTGGACAGCATTGGATCAAGGCAGGTACGCTGCCATGGAAGCCAATCGCTGAAATAGAATGACAAGAACCGATTGCGGCTGGTTTCACTTCGGGTGAAAGCTGTAACCATCAGCGAAGCGCTACGTTTTTTTGCACGATGGATGAAAAGGAAAGACGAAGCATGGAAGATGGACTGGCATACATGGTATGCAGATATGACTTTTTTATGGAATCTTCGTGCACTCACAAGGAGTGGCGTCCCCACGGGGATTCGAACCCCGGTCGCCGCCGTGAAAGGGCGGTGTCCTAGGCCTCTAGACGATGGGGACAAGGACGTGACTAAAATTATACTTCGACTTGGTGGAGCCAAGGAGGATCGAACTCCTGACCTCTACAATGCCATTGTAGCGCTCTCCCAGCTGAGCTATGGCCCCCTGCCGAAGTGATTTGATTATTCTATGCGATCACTTCGGCCTTGTCCAGTCTTTTCTAATGATTTGCTGATGTTTTCTCTATCCACTGAATGACAGCCTCAATCCGACGCAGGGTTTCCGCCTCGCCGAGGAGTTCAAGCGTGACATCCATGGGTGGCGACACTGATGTACCGGATAATGCCACACGCAACGGCTGGGCTACCGCACCCAGCTTGACACCACAGGCTTCAGCTACCTCATTTAACACGGCATGCAGCACAGCCTGCTGCCATTCGGGTACCTGACGGAATGCCAGCTGCAGCGCGCCCAGCACCGGGAGGCTGGCCATGGTGAGGAATTTGGCGCTGGCCTTTTCGTCGTAACTTTCTGGTGCTCTGTAGAAGAAAGCACTGGCTTCCGCCATTT
>JBEBBU010000071.1:0-6073 GCA_041158225.1 Pseudomonadota bacterium
AGCTGGTCTTCAACCTGCAGGAAACGTGCGGCAGTTGCAGCGGAGGTGGCGTCCTTGATGCGCGAGAAATATTTGCGCAGCAGGTCAAGGCTCTGCTGTTCTATATCCAGCCAGCGCGTGGCAAGATCAGCTGAAATATCATCGGTCATGCGGTCGTAGTTATAACCATAGTCACGGATCAGCTTGACTTTCTTGTCCATCAGCAGCTTGCGTTCTGCCTGATACTGGTAGTACTGATGCCAGAACTTGTCATGTTCGTCAGGATTCAGGCGCATGGCCTGATTGATGATCACGACCTTTTCTTCACGGATGTCAGCGCGCGCGGCACTGATATAGGCTTCAGTCTGCTCGTCAACATCAAGCTCGGGTGTGATGGCCGAGCATCCGGTGACCAGCATGGCAACCGCAGCAGCGGTCAGGGTCTTGAAAGTACGGGTAGAAAAGGTGGAAACTGGCTTGAACATCTGGAACATCCCTGATTATGGTTGAGACTCTCTCATTATGCCCTGCAATTTATTGACTTGCCATCGCCATGCTACCAATTATTGATCCGCATCCTGTTGTTGTGCTGGCTTCGGCATCACCGCGTAGAAGTGAACTGCTCAGACAACTGGCGATAGCCCATGTGATCCATGCTGTGGATATTGATGAAACCCCGCGCAGAGAGGAAGATCCTGTCGATTATGTGCAGCGCATGGCCCTGGAAAAGGCAGACGCCTGCTGGGCGGCATTATCCAGAAGTCCTGATACAGCAAGGGTGCTGGCAGCGGATACCAGCGTCATCCTTAAAGGACGGATACTGGGCAAGCCCCGTGATCGTGATGATGCCATGGCCATGCTGGCCAGTCTTGCCGGCAGCACCCATGAGGTGCTGACTGCCGTCTGTCTCAGGACATCCGCAGATGAAGATGCTCGTACTGTACTCAGCCGCAGTCTGGTGACCATGGCGCCCCTGAGTCATCAGCAGATACTGGATTACTGGGAAACGGGTGAACCCTGTGACAAGGCGGGCGGGTATGCGGTGCAGGGCAGGGCCGCCATGTTCATTACCCGTATTGAAGGCAGCTATTCCGGCATCATGGGGCTCCCCCTGCATGAGACCGCCACGCTGCTGGGCCTGCTTTCAGCCTGAACGGATTTGGTTTTTACTGCTGGCAACCGCCGGTTGCAGGAGGACCAGCAGCAGTGCCAGCACACAGAAGCCGGCACCTGCATGAAAGGTATAGCCGGCTCCCCAACCATCCCAGATGGCACCTGCCAGCGTACTGGCCAGCAGCATGGCAATACCACTGACCATATTGAAGCAGCCATAGGCGCTGCCACGCAGGGTAGCTGGCGCGGTATCAGCGACCAGCTTTGCCATCAGGCCCTGAGTCATGCCCATATGCAGCCCCCATAGCGTCATGCCTGAGAACAGGAACAGGCAGTCGGGTGATACGGCCAGTAGCAGGTCGGCGGCAACCAGTAGCAGCAGTCCTGTGACCAGCAGCCATCGGTGATCCATGTGATCAGACAGGACACCCATGGGATACGCTGACAGGGCATAGATTACATTCATGAAGACCATGACCATGGGGATCCAGGCGGCAGGAATACCGGATTCCATGGCGCGCAGTACCAGGAAAGCCTCGCTGAAACGGGCCAGGGTAAAGACCGCACCGATCATGACCACCCACCAGTAGGCCCTGTTTAACTGTCCCAGCTTTGCAAGCGTCAGCGGGTTTTCCCGAGTCCGTCTGGTCTCACCATGTCCGGCATCTGCGGGTTCGCGGATACCCAGTGCCAAGAGGCCCACCGATAGCAGGCCTGGTAGCAGCGCTATCCAGAAAATCAGGCGAAAATCGTCATGCCAAACCAGCATGAGAAGCACGGCCAGCAGGGGACCCGTAAATGCCCCCACGGTATCCAGCGTCTGCCGCAGGCCGAAGGCAGCACCGCGTATGGCAGGTGGCGCCAGATCAGCAATCAGGGCATCGCGTGGTGCTCCGCGGATGCCCTTGCCTGTCCGGTCCAGAAATCTTGCCGCCAGAATCATGTCGGCTGATGTGGCGATGGCAAACAGTGGCTTGGTGATGGCACCGAGTCCATAGCCTGCGACGGCGATCCATTTGCGCCTGCCAAGATAGTCACTGAGCACGCCGGAAAAGATCTTCACGATCATGGCGGTGGATTCGGCCACGCCTTCTATCAGGCCGATGGTCAGGGCCTCGCTGCCCAGCACCGTTACCATGAATACGGGCAGAAGGCTGTGGATCATTTCTGATGAGATATCCATGAAAAGGCTGACAAGGCCCAGTACCCATATGCCGCCGGGCATGGCTGGCCTTGATGATGTGTTCTTTTTCATGTTTTTATGGTCTCACGGCTTTCATTGTCCGGATAAACTGCTACATTGTGGCCAAAAATATCCGTAGAGGCCAGCTATGACCGCATTACCCGTGGATGCTTCATTCGTCCTGATCATCAGTCAGATCATGCTGGTCAACCTTCTGCTTTCCGGTGATAACGCTGTGGTGATCGCCATGGCGGCGCGTTCACTGCCGGCCCAGCAGCAGGGCAGGGCCATACTCTGGGGGTCGATGGTGGCGGTGGTGATGCGTGTAGTCCTGACCACGCTGGCGCTTTATCTGCTTGAACTGCCTTACCTCAAGCTGCTGGGAGGCGGGCTGCTGCTCTGGATTGCTTACCGGCTGATGCTGCCGCAGGACGAAGACGCGGATGGCAGTGCAGGTCGGCTTGGCACGACTACGATGCTGGCAGCGATACGCATGATCGTGGTGGCCGATCTCATCATGAGTCTGGACAATGTCCTGGCGGTGGCGGCATTTGCCCGTGGCAATGCCCTGCTTCTCTGGCTGGGGCTTGCCATGAGTATCCCCCTGGTCATGCTGGGCAGTCGCCTGCTGCTGCGCATCATGGATCGCTACCCGTTTGCCGTGGTGCTGGGGGCTGGCCTGCTGGCCTATGTGGCGGCTGAAATGCTGCTGACCGATCCTGCGCTGGGCAGACTGGCCCTGACCGAACCCGATTCCACGCCAAGAGCAGTGATCGCCTTTCTCAGTGCTGCTGCTACTGTGGGAATCGGCTATGTGCGCTCACAGCAGGATCGCAAGATGCCTGTAAGTGAGGTGTGCGAGGAAGAAGACGGCTGATTTTTATTCAACCGCTCTGAAATGCCTATGATTATCTCGATAATCCAGGCGTTTCTTTCTGCTTCACAGAGAACAGCCTAAGCCGCAAGCGGCGCAGGACTTACACTCTCTCCACAGACTGCCACGGCAGAGCTTGCCGCGGTTTGACTCAGTATCAACGCTGCATTAAGGTCGCGGTCGATGACTAATCCGCAATGGCACGTCAACCACTCCTTGCCGAGTGGTATATCGTGAATCTGACCGCATCCAGAATAAACCCTGGTGCTGGGTGCGAATCGTGGATGGGTATATAAAAAGGCTCCGGTCATGTCGGCCTTGTACTCGATTTGCGTCCTAAACATGCGCATACCAGCATCTCCAACCGAACGTCCGAGCATCCCATGGCGGGACATGCCTTGGACGTTCAGATCTTCAATGCCAATGACGCTGAATTCAGTCGCTACGCGATGACTGAGCTTGTGGATGGCATCCTGCCGGATATCAGCAATCCTTTTGTGGAGACTGGAAAGTTTGGCTTTCGCTTTCCGAAAATTGACACTGCCTCTGGTCTTTCTGGACAGCGATTGATTCAACCGGCGCAGCCTCATACTGGCGTTTCCACTCAGCCAAAGCCCAGTTATACGCATGACGGGCCACACCGCAAGACTTGCGGAAGTATTCGTCCTGAGCCTTGTTGGGCGTGAGCTTAATCTTGTGGACTCTTAACATCGTAGAGCTTCGATGGTCTGGACAAAACCTTCTTTCTGCATGCGCCGGATCAGTCGCTCCCGCTGCGTATGGATTCTGGCTGGCCATGGTTGACCAGCTCAGGATCATGTCACCGCTTTTCTCGCTGGGGGCAATGTCCAGGTCGCCGTTCTGTTCTGCAATACCGAGCAGGTTGGCTCTCGCCGTGACGGCGGCAATGAAGTCCTTGCGGGCCTGGGGAGCGTAGGTCTTGAGCTTGGCTTTGTTAATGGGTTAATGGTCATTCATGGCCAATCAGACGGCCCTGCAATTCCTGATAGGCAGGAAACTGAGACGTGGGTGTCGAGGACGATCATTCCGACTGGCCCCAATCAGTTGCCGGAAGGGTGCTCATGACATCACCCAGATCTCGGGCCTTACCGGCCAGCTGAGGTGGAGGGGTTCGGCGAGGTTTCCCAGAAGATGTTGCTTCCGCTGCTAGCGGCCACAGGGTGACTTCGATCCGGTGATGCTGAAAGTCGGGAGGAACCGGGATGAACGCTGGCGCATCTTCGTATATCAGGCGTACAGGCTGCATGTCGATGTCCTCTTGTCTGAAATGGATGGTGTTCATGGACTTTACTGGATCCGTGCGCGCTTGCCGGATTGGATGGTAGCGAGTAACTCAGCCTTCAGCTTGGACACAAAGGCTTCGACATCGGCTTCAGTTTCGAGATAAATGCTCGGTGAGAGACCGGCGGCACGTATGACTCTGGATGGCCTTGGCTGCACCGGCGCAACTGGCGGCTTGTCCTTGCGAACTCAAGAACGGCTTGCTCCGTGCATCGTCAGCAGGGCTATGATGTTGAAGCGTAATGGGATTGGGTATTGTTTGTCAAGATTGTAAACGCGCGTAGACAGGGCGTTATCAGTATGCGCTGAAAACTGGCGCCCTTCCGTTTGATATGGAAACATGGTTACGTAGGCACGGATGGCGGTGGGAATGGGCGCTGGGCAGACTGGCCCTGACCGAACCCGATTCCACGCCAAGAGCGGTCATCGCCTTTCTCAGTGCTGCTGCTACTGTGGGAATCGGCTATGTGCGCTCACAGCAGGATCGCAAGATGCCTGTAAGTGAGGTGTGCGAGGAAGAAGACGGCTGACGGAAGCGCGCTTTATCTGTCTGATTCGAACCTTATATTTTATTGTTACAGTTAGCCTGTAGACGAACACTACCACACTAGAAATGTGGTATAAGTTGCGATTGCCCATTTTGGGCGGTTTCGTCAATTTATCCCCCTCATTTCCGTGGAGTGCCTGCCTATGTCTGATGCTGTTTCCTTGTATTTCATTGACAGCAGCGTTGCTGATAACGCGGCCATTCTTGCGGCGCTTCCTGAAGGCGCTGAAGTTCATGTTCTGAATGGTGATGTCGATGGCCTGGATCAGCTTTTGTCGATTCTCGGCGACAGACAGGGTATCGCAGCATTGCATATTTTTTCACACGGTGCAGATGCTCTGCTACGTCTGGGATCCTCCACTCTGGATACTGCCTATCTGCGTCAGCGGGCCAATGAACTATCGGCTCTGGGTACGCACCTGACATCAGATGCCGACATCCTGCTTTATGGCTGTAATATCGCCCAGGACCCACAGGGTGATGCCTTTATCAGTCAGCTGGCGCTGCTGACTGGAGCCGATGTGGCGGCGTCAGTCGATGCCACGGGTGCGGCGGATCTGGGCGGTAACTGGGCGCTGGAATCATCGACTGGCCCTATTGATACTGCAGCTGTCATCGTTCCCGATTACGCTGGTCTGTTGCCTTCCTATCCTCAAACCGTTGTTGCAACTTCCGGCACCAATGTTGATACCACCCGCTCGACGACAGGTCTGATAGGCGCAGGCAAACTGATCACGCTGACGAATGTGAGTCTGATCAAGGGTGCTACCAATTCCATGATCATCGATGCGTATGACGTTGATTATGGCATGCTCAGTGGTGGGGTTCCTTATGCGATTGGTAATGCAGGTTCGGAGTGGGACGGCGTTTATATCAAACTCAGTTCAGCTGCTGACACCTCTGCCAACTGGAAATGGGTGGGTTTTCTTACCGGATTTAACAATACCTGGAATACCACAACTTTTGATATTACCAGCCAGATGACGGCGTTGGTGGGTAGTTCAACTACCGCCAACAACTATGACATCCGTGTCGTACCTGATGATAACGGTACCCAGACCCAGGCCAATAATGG
>JBEBBU010000072.1:0-7064 GCA_041158225.1 Pseudomonadota bacterium
CCGCCCAACCAGGTTCGAGGTAGTGACGGCCATGACAAGATACTGGGCCGTGGTGCCCGCAGCAGGTGCAGGCAAACGCATGGGGAGCGCCGTACCCAAACAGTATCTGCAGGTTCTGGGACAGCCCATATTGCAACATACGCTGACACGATTGCTGGAAGCCGAGATGCTGGCCGGCATTATGGTGGCACTTGGACACGAAGACGGATACTGGCAGGATCAGATTCCCGCTCGCCATGATCCAAGAATCATGACCACCACAGGAGGCGCTGAACGCACTGATTCGGTGCTGTGCGCGCTTGAGGCCTTATCACCGCTCGCGCATGAGAACGACTGGGTTCTGGTACATGATGCTGCCAGACTCTGCATTACGGTTGATGACATACGGCATCTCATTACCGTCGTAACGACGCATGCGTCAGCTCCTGGTGGAATCCTTGCGGTACCCGTGAGTGACACACTGAAGCAGGTGGGTGATGATCTGACCATTGCTGACACACCGGATCGCAGTCATATCTGGCGCGCCTTTACTCCCCAGATGTTCAGGATTGGGGCACTGAAAAAAGTACTGCTTTCTGCACGGCAGGAAGGATATGTAGTTACAGATGACGCCAGTGCATTTGAACTTGCCGGCGAACGCCCTCTTATTGTTGAGGGCAGACCCGACAACATCAAGGTCACACGTCCTGAAGATCTAGCCCTAGCGGCCTTTTATCTGGAGCAACAATGTATCGTATAGGTCAGGGCTACGATGCCCACCGTTTCAAGGAAGGCGACCATCTTATGCTCGGTGGTGTGCGCATTCCCCATGATTATGGTTTTGCAGCCCATTCGGATGGGGATGTCGCATTGCATGCACTCTGTGATGCACTGCTTGGCGCTGCGGCTATGGGTGATATTGGCCAGCACTTCCCTGATACCGACAACAGTTACAGCGGCATTGACAGCCGTATCCTGCTGCGGCAGGTATGGGAGAAGATCAGGCAGAAAGGTTACGCCATTGCGAATGTCGATGTCACCATTGTGGCACAGGCCCCCAAAATGGCACCACATATCCCGGAGATGCGCAGGCTCATTGCAGATGATCTCGGCCTTGAGACTGACAGCGTTAATGTCAAAGCCACAACCACTGAGAAAATGGGATTTGAAGGAAGGGGTGAGGGTATTTCCTGTCATGCCGTCGCGCTCATTCATAGAGGGGATAAGTCATGAGCACGACACCTTCAGATCATCAGGTTGAAGTACTGGTGCTTTACTACAGTCGCTACGGATCTACCAGCGACATGGCGCACATGATTGCCCGAGGCATAGAAGAAGTTCCCGGAGCAACCGCCAGAATACGTACCGTACCCGAGATTTCGGCAAACTGTGAGCAGATTGCCCCAGCCATACCGGAGTCAGGCCCCCCTTATGCCACGCTGGATGATTTACGCCTTTGTGATGGTCTGGCTCTGGGCAGTCCAACCCACTTTGGCAATATGGCAGGTGCCATGAAATATTTTCTGGATAACACCAGTGAGCTCTGGTTTTCGGGCGCTCTGACTGGCAAACCAGCCGGTGTTTTTACTGCAACATCCTCCATGCATGGCGGCCAGGAAGCCACACTGCTATCAATGCTTCCCCCACTCCTTCATCATGGCATGGTCATTGTCGGGATACCCAGCAGCATACCTGCCCTGCAGCAGACACGCTCCGGTGGCACCCCCTATGGCCCAAGCCGCCTGACAGCAGGAGGGGCAGACATGTCAGACGATGAGCGTATACTCTGCCGGGCATTGGGTACCAGGCTTGCCAGAATGGCACAGGCGCTCAAATATTCGCCAGCCTGAAAATGATCCCGGTGACAGCGGTTGTAAACAGTTCACTGACATGGAAACAGCAGGTTCTGCCTTTCACCATTGATAGCGACCAATCCCTGTCAAGGTTTTTTCCGGGCCACAATGCTGAAGCTCTGGCTGCAGCAAGACTGACCGCAGCCATGCAGGGTGAATGGCTGCTATTTCTCTGGGGTCATGCTGGCACCGGTAAATCGCATCTGCTTCAGGGGGCCTGCGAATGGGCCTTCGCTCAGGGCTTCAGAGCTATCTATGTTCCACTGAAAACACTGGCGGCTTACCGGCATGATGTTCTGGATAATCTCGAAGAACATGATCTGGTGTGCCTTGACGATCTGGACAGCATCCTGCCGTCCCCAGAGTGGGAGGTCGCCATATTCAATCTCTTCAACAGGATACACAGCAATCACCACCACCTTATGGTCACTGCTTCTGCCCTGCCTTCCCAGCTCAACTTCTTCCTCCCGGATCTGCGTAGCAGGATTGGGTGGGGACTTGCCCTGAAAATGCAGGCACCCGATGATACAACCCTGACATCGATCCTGCAGCAGCGTGGCATTGAACTTGGTATTGAACTGTCTCCGGCCGTGATACGCTATCTGCTGACGCACTGTCCACGCGAACCCCGATACCTGCTTGATCTACTGCAGCAACTGGATCAGGCCAGCCTTTCCGCGCAGAGGGATATCAGTGTCCCATTCATCAAATCTTTTCTGGAGTCATGAATGCAGATTCTCGTTATTGGCAGTGGCGCTGTAGGCAGCCTTTACGGTTCATTACTGGCCAGACAGGGGGAAACCGTCTCCATGGTAGCCCGTTCCGATTACGAAAAAATCAGGGCTGATGGCATCCACATTCGCAGCATTCCTCTTGGAGACAGTCATTTCAGACCCGCCCGTATTTTCCGCCACGCCAGCGAAATGCCTGAGGCTCCTGACGTTATCATGGTCTGCGTCAAACTGGTACCCGGTGTTGACCGGATTGCCCTGCTTCAGGGAAGCATTGGCCCCAATACCACTATTGTGCTGGTTTCCAATGGTATCGGTATTGAGGATGAAATCGAAAGCGCCTTTCCAGACAATGAAGTGATCAGTGGTCTTGCTTTTGTCGGTGTCACCAGAACATCACCCGGAGAAATCTGGCATCAGTCTTTCGGGCGACTGCTACTGGGCCACGCCAGAGGTGGCATGTCACCGCGAGCGGAATATCTCGCCAGCGTATTCAGCAAGGCTGGGATAGAATCGGAGGCCGTCAGCGATATCACCCGATCCCGCTGGCAGAAATGCGTCTGGAATGGGGCATTCAATCCGCTTTCAGTACTGGCTGGCGGCGTAGACACCCAATACCTGATTGAACATCATGAAGCACTGTTAAAAACGGTCATGCGAGAGGTCTGCGCTATTGCAGAAGCTGCCGGATATACACTGGCATCCGATATTGACGCCATGATTGAAAAAACCATTGCGGGTACCCGCAAAATGAAAGCTTACAAAACCAGCATGCTGGTAGATCATGAGGCCGGCCATCCCATGGAAGTTGAGGCGATTCTGGGCAATATGCTCAGGCAGGCGCGACAGTTTGATATCAGCGTGCCCAGACTTGAAACGCTCTACGAACTGCTGTCATCCATTCAGCACATTTCTTCTGCCGGTTCAACTTCAGGCGGCAGCACCTGATACAGCATGGGCACCATGATCAATGTTACCAGCGTAGAACTGAAAAGCCCCCATACAATCACAGTGGCCAGCGGACGCTGAACATCAGATCCAAGCCCTGAAGCCAGTGACGCAGGCAATAGCCCCAAAATGGCAACCAGTGAAGCCATCATCACTGGCTTCAGGCTCTGTACGGCGCCTCTAATGACTGCAGCACTCAAAACCTCGCCTGCCAGACGGAACTCCTGAATATTCCTGACCATCAGCACGCCATTCATGATGGATACCCCGAACACTGCGGCAAAACCGACACCCGAGGACACATTCAGATTCATCCCCCTGAAATGCAGAGCCGCCAATCCACCCACAAGGGCAAAGGGTATCCCCAGCATCAGGATGATGGCCGCACGCTGTGAAGAGAATGTCAGCAGCAGTAGCGCATAAATGATCAGCAGACTGGCTGGAACCAGCCATTTGAAATGCCCTGCTGCACGCTGCAGATTCTCAAACATACCCAGCCAGGTCAGATGATAACCTGATGGCAGCGACATACTGGCCGCCAGCAGATCCTGGGCCTCCCGCACAAATCCCCCCTGATCACGGCCATGAATATCACTCCTGACCGTCAGTCGCCTGCGACCATCAGCGCGTGCAATCAGTGTCTGT
Source organism: Pseudomonadota bacterium (assembly GCA_041158225.1). Classification (GTDB taxonomy): domain Bacteria; phylum Pseudomonadota; class Gammaproteobacteria; order Methylococcales; family Methylococcaceae; genus JBEBBU01. The sequence continues at coordinate 4,157 of JBEBBU010000072.1, forward strand.
CCGTCAATGATGTCGATATGCGCCACCTGAGCCAGCGGAATAGGAATGCCATCCTCGTTATAGACAGGAAGCCTTCCTACTGCCAGCGGCGAATCAATAAACTGGGGGGCAAAACGGGCTACGATACTGAAACGTCTCTCCCCTTCGTAAATGGTACCGACTGGTGCACCACCAATAGCAGTATCGATGAGTTCGGTGACCTCATCAATGCTGACATTATAACGGGCACACAGCGCACGATCTGGACGGATGACCAGTTGCGGCTGGGGTCCCTCCTGTTCAATATTGACATCCGTGGCGCCCGGCACTGTCTTCAGAAGCTTTTCTGCCTGCCTGGCCAGTGTCAGAAGTACATCGGAATCAGGCCCTGAAAGCTCAACAGCCATATGCGCCGATGTGCCATTAGTATCCTCCGTCACACTATCAATAATCGGCTGGGTAAAATTGAAACGCGTGGTAGGGAACTCCATACGAAAACTTTGCGCAAGTGCTGCGACCAGTTCCTGCTTGCGGGAAAACTGCGTCCATTGAGAGCGTTCCCTTGGGCCCAGCATCATCTCGATCCGGCTGGGAGGATAAGGATCTGTGCCACTGTCATTTCGACCAGTCTGGACGGCCGCGAATTCAATATCATCAAAGTTCAGCGCCAACTCCCTGAGACGCTTGCCAAAGAGGGCGGTCTGTTGTAGCGATGTGCCCTCAGGAAAGTTGGCTCTCACCCAGATAACACCTTCATCCATATAGGGCAGAAACTCTGTACCCAGTCGTGGCAGCAGAAAAAACAGCGTCATCAGCAGGGCAGAAGGAGTCGCTATCAATAAAATGCGCTGATGTCTGTTAAGCCATAAGAGCAGATGTTCATAACCGCTATTCATCTGATTCAGCCAGGGATGCTGCCATTCATGATAGCCATGACGGAACAGCAGTACTGCGAAGGCAGGCAGGGCAAACAGAGCAAACAGGATGGCGCCTATAAGGGCAAACACGATCGTAAGCGCCATGGGTCTGAACAGAAGACCCTCAATATGAGTCAGCGTCAACAGTGGCAAAAAAGCGCCGACTACCATGAGAACGGCAAAAAAAACGGGACGCTGGATTTCTGTAGCCGCCTCCAGAATCACATCATCCGTGGTTCTGCGTGTGGATGCCGGCGCCGACTCGCGCGCTTGCAGACGGCGGGCTATGTGCTCTGCCATGATGATGGCACCATCGACCAGAATGCCAAAATCAATGGCACCGATAGACAGCAGCCCGATAGGGATGCCGCTTATGTACATCAGCATGAGAGCGGTCAGAAGCGCCACAGGAATAGTCAGCGCAACCAAAGCTGCCATTTTTATCTGGCCAAAAAAAACCAGCAATACCAGCAGCACAAGGCTTATACCAAGCAGCACACTATGACCGACCGTGTGCAGCGTTGCCTCAATCAGTTGACTCCTGTCATAGTAGGGCCGGATCTGCATCCCTTCCGGCAAAGACTCCGCATTGATTTCTTCGATAGCCTGCTTGACGCCCGCCAGCACCAGTGAAGGATTTTCACCTTTTCTCAGTAACACAATACCTTCAACAGATTCATCGCTTGCGTTGTGACTGAATATTCCCGTAGGCGTATGACTGTCCAGCATGACATCCGCCACATCACCCACCGTAATGGGTGTACCGCCAATTGACCTGATAAAAATGGAGCCGATTTCTTCCTGATCCTGCAGCGCTCCCCTTCCCCGGATAACAAAAGACATGCTTCCCCGGGAAAGGACAGATCCGCCAGCACTGGCATTATTGCTCTTGATGGCAGTGACCACATCAGCGACTGACAGTCCGTAGTGTTGCAACTGCAAAGGATTCATCATCACAGCGAACTGTTTGGCATAACCGCCAAAATTGGAAACCTCAGCAACACCAGGTACCCTCAGCAGACGCGGAATGACTGTCCAGTCATTCTCCGTTCTGAGCGTCATCAGATCATAACGGCCATCCGAAACCAGCTCGTAACGCAGTACCTCACCATACGCCGTAGCCAGCGGCCCCATCTCAGGATTGGCTGCATCGGGAAGATCCAGAGAGACCAGCTTTTCCTGAACACGCTGTCTTGCCCAGTAACTCTCTGTTCCCTCAACAAAAATAAGCTGAACCACAGAAAGACCAAAAATGGTGCGGGAACGGATGGTATCGACGCCTGGCACATTCCGCATGGCAATCTCGACCGGAATAGTCACCTGCCGTTCAACATCTTCTGGCGCCCGGCCTGGATAAGTGGTAATCACCTGAACCATCTGAGCCGATATGTCAGGATAGGCATCGATCTGCATACGCGAATAAGCCAGGCAACCCAGCAGGAAAATCGCCCCCGTCAGCAGAACGACTCCCCATGGGTGCGATACAGAGAGCCGTATTCCCCGTACGATCATGGCGTTGCCACCGGAACCCGCTCCGCTGCCAGCAAAGCCTGAACGACCAGAGGTTTCAGCAGTATCGCCCCCTGCGCAATGATGGTTTCTGTACCAGCAAGTCCCTCAAGAATCTCGACACGATCACCAGCACGGTCACCAGCACGGACGCGGGTCACTTTCCATTCATCCTGATGACTATCAGCAACGAGGACAAAGTCCTGCTGACCGATATGCAGGAGCGCGTCAGGCGGTATCAGCAAGGCGCTTCTGGCATCAGTACCAAGACCTATTTCGGCATACATGCCCGGCTTGAGGCGTGATTCGGGATCATTCAGTTCAAAAAATACCCGCAAGGTTCTGCGCTCGGGGGAAAGTGAAGGCGCAAGACTTCGCAATACACCGGAAAACGGGTGCTCCGGTAAGCCATAAAAATGCGCCACGCAGGATTGCCCTGTAGCGACCAGACTGATCCTGACCTCAGGAACATCCGCCATCACCAGTACGGCTCCGGTTTCAAC
>JBEBBU010000073.1:0-8030 GCA_041158225.1 Pseudomonadota bacterium
TGAAACCGCTTAGCGCCGATGATAGTGTGGTTACCCATGCGAAAGTAGGACACTGCCAGACTCCTAACACCTCAAAAAAACCCGCCAAAAGCGGGTTTTTTTGTGCCTGATGATTATCTCAGACTAGCCAAAAGCAGTATCAGCCCTGTATATCATGAAATCCTGATATGGAAAGTCGCAGGCCCGGCATTGACCAGTGCTACTGCCATATCTGCGCCAAACACGCCGCAGGCAACTGGCTGATGGCGCTCTTTAATCAGGGTGGCTAGCCTTGTAAAGTAATCTCTTGCCATCTCCGGCCGCGCTGCTGTGCTGAAATTGGGCCTCAGCCCGTCATCCGTATTGGCGGCAAGGGTAAATTGCGGCACCAGCAGGACGCCTCCACCTGATTGCATGACGTTCAGGTTCATGCGATCGTGCTCATCGGCAAAAATGCGGTAGCCCAGCAGTTTGTCAGCCATTCTTATGAGGTGGCGTTCATGATCGGCAGGTTCGACCGCAATAAAAGCCAGAAGGCCGCAGCCAATTTCTGCGACACAGATGCCATCGATCGTGACAGAAGCCTGGGTTACCCGCTGTAACAGGGCAATCATGTGTCATCGTGTCCTGTTTTTCCCAGCAGTGCTGGCATTTCTTCCTTGCCAGGATAATCCGAGCCAAGACTGATGATGAAACTGGAGACCTGCTCCATGCTCTGTTTGGTGCGTTTAACCCTGGATTCATGCACCAGGACGGTAAAGCCGGAGGTAGGGTTGGGTGAGGTTGGGATATAGATCACACAATATTCACCAGTGTGATTGGTAACATATCCTGGTACCCACATGTCATCCTTGGGGTACTCAACATAGACAACTTCGTTGGGTTCCTCATCATCGTGGCCACTGAACAGTGACAGCAGCTTCTTGGATACGCGGTAGATGGTACTCAGTACTGGTATACGCTGGATCAGGGATTCAATGTAGTAAACCAGATAAGCTTTATCGTTTTTCAGCAGGTAGCCGAACCAGATGAAGAAACCAAGCGTCACCAGAAAAAGCGTTGTGGTCATCAGGAAGCTTTCAGAGAGCGTGTACATTTCTACAATGAAGGCGCGTAACAGTTCCTCCACGTAGAGTACCAGCTGGGATATGAGTACCACGGGTAACAGTCCGAGTACACCTATAAGAAAGTAATCAAACGCCAGCTGGGCTTTTCTCATCATGGGGATCACCGTTCCTGAACTGTAAGTATGGCTGATGCGGCTGTATACTACCGGATATAACCTGATTATTGTTTCAACCATCTTACTCCGTCTATGGCATACGTAAACAGTCCTAAAGTCAAATGGGGGTTATTGCTCGGCTCCGTTGCCGCAGTTGCGCTGGCGGGTGAGCTGATACTGGAAGGTATCATTGAGCTTGCTGATCTGCTGCTGGAGATTACCCAGGCTGCCCTGATGAAGTTCTACGAGCACGCTTTTGATATGGATCATGAGCTGGCACAACACCGTGCCGCATGGACTACCATGATAGGCTTTATCCTTTCCCTGCTGATTGCAGGCAAGGTATTCGGGCCCGGCATCAAGCGCCGTATTTTGGCCCGTTACAATGAATTCAGGGGAAAAGTCTACGAAAGGAAGATGGCGTTTGCTGCCCTTCCGTGGTACTGGAAAGGCATCTATGGTTTCTTTGCGGCCTGTGTGCTGATCCTCATGGTATTGATTATCTGACAGATGTTCAGGGATCCATTTCATTCACCGGATAATAATGCCAGGCGCCTTTGTCCTCGATACTGAGAACATGATCGTAATCACTGAGCTTGTCATCGGTATCGCGTTTACCATGTCGGGTGCGTCCTATCATGACATAGGCAATACCATGGTTCCTGAGCAGTTCGAGAAACTGTGACAGATCCTCAGGAGGGAGCGCAGTATTCGTCCTGTCCAGTATCGCAAATCGGGGTGCCGCGTAGAGCAGGCGTGTACAGGCCAATAGCTGCTGTTCCGTCAGCGAAAACAGTTCATCCCAGGTGCCGCTGGCATCCAGTCCACCCACTCTTGCCAGCAGATGTTCTGCTTCCATTTTTTTAAGTAAATCCAGGATGCGCTGGTCACTTTCTGCGCCATAGCCCTGCTCGTTGGGAACAATCAGTTCCCTGAAAGTACCAGGCGGCATGTAAGGGCGCTCTGGCAGAAATACCAGATTGGTCGCATCCGGGCGATGTACCGTGCCACTGCCGTCTTCGAAAATACCGGCCGTCACCCGGAGTAGCGCCAGTTTGGCTGATTCACTGGCACCTATGACCAGCAGTCGCTCAGTTTCATGCAGTGTCAGATTCAGGTTTTTCAGCAGGCATTCCTGATTGCTGCCATGCAGCGTCAGATCCTCGTAACGGATGGCCTCATTGTTACAGTTATACTTGATATTGATGACATGCTCTGTCGATGCCGCGCCTTCATCTGCACTATCTTCTTCCAGACCCATGATGCGCGCTTCATTAACCCTGAACTCGCGGTTATGGAATATCGGGTTGCATTTGCCGTGTTCGCTTTCCTGTTCCATGCAGCGGAAGAGTCCGGTCAATCTTGCCAGTACTGCTGTGTAGTTGGAGATGGACTGAAAATTGGTGATGAAGAGGGAGAAGGCGCCAATCAGATGGGCGAAGGCCATGGCTGACTGGGTGACCACACCAAACTCAACCTTGCCGGCAATGAATAGCGGCCCTACGACCAGAGCGGGAATGATCTGTAGCAGGTAGTTATAGCCTGTCGTGAAAAAACCGACATTACGGTTGATCAGGATGATGCGGTGGAAGTTGCTGATCAGTTCATCGATATGGAACATGATGCGCGTGCTCAGGCGGGTTTCACGTCCGAGCAGCACGATGGATTCGGCATGTTCACGTACATGAATCAGATCCGAGCGGAAATTGGCTTCCTTGTCCAGTTGTGCGTAATTCAGTCTGATCAGGGAGCGGCCAAGGAGGAAGGTAACGGCTGATCCTCCCATGGCATAGACCACCGAGATAATGAACAGGGTAGGGCTGATCGTCCACAATACCCCTGAAAAAGCCACGACAGCAAAGAAACTGTTGAGCAGCATGAGCAGTATGGACAGGGTCGTGGTGGTGGCAGTCTTGACGTCATCGGCAATGCGCTGGTCAGGATTTTCCACGCCTTTGTCATTAATGATGCGGTAGTAGACCTGGTTGTTCAGATAGAGTCTGACCATGCGTCTGGTGAGCCAGTCACGGCAGAGCAGCCCCATCTTTTCCTCACAGAAACGGAAAAATACTGCGGCGATGGTGGAGAGTATGAATACCGTGATGTAAATGGCGGCCTGACTGACAAATTCGGGGGTGTTTTTCAGTTCGATGGCGCTGATGAAATCCCGCCCTACATAACTGTTGATGACATTCAGCGAGTTGATGGCGAGGGAGAGGATAATAAGCGCGAATGACAGGAAAATAGCCTGCCAGCGGTATTCAGATGTGAATAGCAGACGTATGCCTGTCAGCACACGCAGGCGTGTTTCCCGGTCAAGGCTAAATGTTGGCGTGGTTTTTTCATGGTTTCTGGCATGCATGATGGTTGACCGCTTCTTCCGGCGCTTCGGGTAGTGTGTAAATAGCCGTCAGCATACGCTTTTTTCATGCGGCATCATAGATTCCGGCCACGCTGAAATCTTGCAGATGCCGCCAATACAAGCTCATGAAAGGGCGACTGTGATACATTAGGAAGCATTCCGTATCCCATGAACCCGATCTTACGTCTATTGCCAGAGGTTGCCCATGACCCAAACGGTTTCCATCGTGCTGCCAGAGAGCAGCATGTCATTGCCTGTAATGACAGGCTCCGAGGGCGAGAAAGCCATCGATATCACCCGTCTTCGTGCGGAGAGTGGATACATTGCACTGGATCCGGGATTCGGCAACACGGGTTCCTGTACCTCTGCGATTACCTACATTGACGGTGATGCGGGTATCCTGCGTTACCGGGGACTTGACATCGCCGAGCTTTGTGAGAAATCAACTTTCATGGAGGTTTCCTACCTGCTCATTTATGGTGCCTTGCCCACCAGCGAGCAGTTTTCGCGTTTCAAGGAAAAAGTGCATTTTCATTCCCTGATACACGAGGACATGAAAAGCTTCTTTACCTCTTACCCTGGACACGCCCATCCCATGGCGATTCTGTCTGCCATGGTCTGCTCACTCAGTGTCTATCATCCTGAACTGCTCAAGCCTGACCAGAGTGGCGATGAGCGTGATGAGACCATTACCCGCCTGCTTTCCAAGGTTCGCGTTCTCGCAGCTTTTGCCTATAAGCGCTCGGTGGGCGAGGCTTTCGTCTATACGCGCCCTGAACTGGACTATATCTCCAACTTCATCCACATGATGTTCACGACACCCATGAAGGGCTATGTCGCGGATGAAGTGATCCGGCGCGCGCTTGATGTACTGTTCATTCTACATGCCGATCATGAGCAGAACTGTTCGACGTCTACCGTGCGTATGGTCGGTTCCTCCAAGGCCAATCTGTTTGCTGCCATTTCTGCCGGTATCTGCGCCCTGTGGGGGCCGCTGCACGGTGGGGCCAACCAGTCCGTCATCGAGATGCTGGAAGCCATCCATGCGGATGGCGGCAATTATCGCAAGTACATCGACAAGGCCAAGGACAAAAATGATCCCTTCCGCCTGATGGGGTTCGGACATCGCGTTTACAAGAATTACGACCCGCGCGCGACCATCATCAAGAAATACTGCGACCAGATTCTGGCGCATCTTGGCATTGATGATCCCATTCTTGAAATTGCCAAACGTCTTGAAGAAGCTGCACTGACGGACAGCTATTTTGTCGAGCGAAAACTGTACCCCAATGTTGATTTCTACTCGGGTATCATCTACAGGGCGCTCAGGATTCCGACCAACATGTTTACCGTCATGTTCGCGCTTGGCAGACTGCCCGGCTGGATTGCGCACTGGAAGGAAATGATTGAGGATCCTGGCATGAAGATCGCCAGGCCACGCCAGATTTATACCGGCCATACGCTACATGCTTATGTGCCTATTGCTGAACGTAAGGAGTAACTGCGTTGTCCCGAGCTTTTTTTGGTACCGATGGTATCCGTGGCAGGGTGGGTGAATATCCTATCACCCCGGATTTTGTGCTCAAGCTTGGCTGGGCGGCCGGCCGTGTTTTTTCGCAGGATGGGCACAGCAACAGTGTGCTGATTGGCAAGGATACCCGTATATCGGGCTATATGCTTGAATCTGCACTGGAAGCGGGTCTTTCTGCAGCGGGGGTCAATACCCAGTTGCTGGGGCCAATGCCTACCCCAGCCATTGCCTATCTTACCCGTACTTTCCGGGCGCAGGCCGGGGTGGTCATCAGTGCTTCCCATAATCCCTATTACGACAACGGCATCAAGTTTTTCGGGCCCGATGGCATGAAACTGCCTGACGACATGGAAAGACGCATTGAGGAAGAACTGGAACAGCCGCTGGTGACCGTGGATGGGCCACTGATCGGCAAGGCATCAAGAATCAAGGATGCTGATGGCCGTTATATTGAGTTCTGCAAGAGCAGCCTGCCTTACAAGGCTGACTTTACCGGGCTGCGTATCGTCGTAGACTGCGCTCATGGTTCCACTTATCACATTGCGCCGCATGTCTTTGCGGAGCTCGGTGCAACCGTTATTACCATTGGTGCCAGTCCCAACGGCCTGAATATCAATGAAGGTGTGGGAGCTACCCGGCCGGAAACACTACGGCAGGCGGTGCTTGATCATTCAGCCAGCCTCGGTATCGCACTTGATGGTGACGGTGACCGTCTGATCATGGCCGACCACAAGGGTGATATCTATGATGGTGATGAACTGATTTATATTCTGGCCCGTTCACGCCAGGCGACAGGTGACATGCATGGGCCTGTGGTGGGGACGCTCATGAGCAATCTGGGACTTGAGCACGCACTGGCCCATCTGGGGCTGCCGCTGCTCAGGGCCGCCGTGGGTGATCGCTACGTGATGGAATTGATGCAGCAGCATGGCAGTGTGCTGGGTGGTGAAAGTTCTGGTCATATTATCTGTCTTGACCGTACCACCACTGGTGATGGCATTGTATCGGCCCTGCAGGTGCTGGCCGAGATCTGGAGAACCGGGCGCAGTCTGCGCGAGTTGCGAGAGGGCATGCAGAAATACCCGCAGCGACTGATCAATGTCAGACTGGAAAAACGTGTGGATCTGGCAGCCTATCCGGCTATCAGTGAAGCGGTGGCTGAAGCTGAAGCCATGCTGGGTGATCAGGGGCGGGTGCTGTTGCGGCCATCTGGCACCGAACCCCTGGTGCGGGTCATGGTGGAAGGCCGTGACCGTTCACAGGTCTACCCTCTGGCCGAACAGCTTGCGGAGCGTGTGCGTAGCGTACTGGGTGCTGCCTGACGGGTCACGCCCCATTTTCCGACTGCATGGCTTTGAACTTTTCCATCTGCTCAGGGGTAGCAGGTCGCTGGTGCTGCTGTTTCCATGTTTCATAAGGCATGCCGTAGATGGCTTGCAGTGCTTCGGGATAGTCCATTGCAAGTCCAGCTTCTGCGGCAGCCTCATGGTACCACTTGCCAAGACAGTTCCGGCAGAAGCGGGCAAGCAGCATCAGTTCCATATTCTGGATATCAGGATGCGTCTGGAGATGCGTGACCAGTCTGCGGAATACGGCGGCTTCAATCTGTGTTGTGTCGGGCTCTGATGTCATGGTGGATACCTCTGGCAAAGTAAAAAGCTGAGGTGCTACTATAAGCGATGAGCGCGGCCCAGCCGTATAATCTTTTCTTTTGCGCATGAAAATCAGTACGACAGGAGTCTGGTTTCCGGCTATCCCGCAACAGCTGCCAAGACAGGATGCATTGTCTGGCGATGTTGCTGATGCTGCTGTTCCTCAGGTTCTACAGGAGGCTGCTTCCGGACACGCCGGAGATGAAAGGCAGGCATGGTCTGATCCGCAGTCGGGGGGGAGCGGCCAGCCTGTCAGCGATGCCATGGGGGAACTGGTGCAGCGGATGAGGTTTGAAGTCAGCGCTGCCATACCTGACCAGCAGCTGGACTGGCGTGCCAGCCGGGCAATTACTGCGTACCAGCGTCAGCAGGATTTTTCCTTTGCCCAGGAGCGTCAGGATGTCAGTCGCATGATGGGGGTCGACTTCTATGCTTGAGCCATCCTAAGGTTTGCTGTTAAGCTAAGACATTCTGTTCCGGTTCGATGTCTGCATGAAACTTCTTCTGGATTTTTTCCCCATCCTCCTGTTCTTTGTAACTTACAAGTATCTCGGTATTTATCCGGCGACAGCGGTGGTTATCGCCGCAACCGTCATACAGGTAGGTATCGGCTGGTGGCGTCTGCGTCGTCTTGAGGCCATGCCTCTGGTGACGCTGGTGCTGATCGTGGTATTTGGCGGCGCCACGCTGGTTTTTCAGGATGAAATGTTTATCAAGTGGAAGCCTTCGGTGCTGAATACACTGTTTGCCGTGGCCTTTCTGGCCAGTCGCTGGATTGGCGAAAAGCCCCTGATCCAGCGCATGATGGGCGAACAGATTGCTCTGCCTGCGGCCATATGGCGCAAACTCAATGATGCCTGGACGCTATTCTTTCTGCTGCTTGCTGGCGTCAACCTTTATGTTGTCTACAACTTTGACACTGAAACCTGGGTCAATTTCAAGCTGTTCGGACTGCTGGGACTGACGCTAGTGTTTGTGGTGGTGCAGTCTTTTTTCATTTCACGTCATGTGAGCGAGACCCGCTAAGGATTACCCATGTGGTTTGCAATTGTATGTGAAGATACCCCAGGCAGTCTTGAAAAACGCCTGGCGGCAAGACCTGATCATGTCGCGCGTCTGGTCAGGCTGCAGGATGAAGGGCGACTGCTGCTGGCCGGGCCTTTTCCCGCCATCGCCGCTGAAGATCCGGGTGAGGCTGGTTACGCAGGCAGCCTGATCGTGGCCGAATTTGCCAGTCTTGAAGAGGCTGAAGCATGGGCTGAGGCTGATCCTTACCGCCAGGCC
>JBEBBU010000074.1:0-49865 GCA_041158225.1 Pseudomonadota bacterium
GTCTGGCTGAGTTCTACACCGCTTCTGTCCGCTTCCTGGATTCTGACGTACTGGTCGACAACACCGGTTACCCAGAAGACCTGCTGGCTGACGACGGTCTGTCCAACAGCGACAACAGCCCAATCAAGCCAGGTGAAACCCGCACTGTAGAAGTTACGGCTTCTGACGCAGCTTGGGAAGTATACCGTCTGTCTGACATCATCTATGATCCAGACAGCCGTTTCGCTGGTCTGCTGTTCTTCCTCGATGCTAGCGGTAACCGTTCAGTTGCCTACATCGACGCTCCTCTGATTCCTTCTTTCATGTAATCGCCTCGGGCCGTCTGTCAGACAGGCGGCCTGGTTCGAGAGCCTGAATCAAGCTCGGAAAGCAGCCCCTGACGGGAAACCGTCAGGGGTTTTTTATTGTGCGCTTGCTCACAAGCCAATCTGCGATCATCAAGATACGCTTGTACGGGCATGATGGGTGTTTATAATGGAGAGTGAATATGAAGCGCATATTCAGAGAATATGGAGATGAACTCATGAAACAAGTATTAATAGCCATGTCAGCCATTGTTCTGGTAAGCCAGATAACTGCCTGTGGCAAAGAAGGGGATGTAGGCCCATTTGGTAATACGGTAGGCCCGAAAAAACCAGGCTGGATGCAGGAATCTGAAAAACGCAAGCAGCAGGAACTGCAGGCAAAAGAGGCTCAGCAGGCTCAGGACGCCAAGCCAGAATAAAGAACGCTATGTCATAACTCAGGGGGGATGTGTCATGAATGTTATAAATTCAGTGCAAAGCCGATTGCTCGTGCTGGTCATAATGACATTTGCAATACCTGCTGTCAGGGCAGGCTCCCCTGAGGCTTTGCCAGACTATACCGAGATAAAGGGGCTGGCGACCCTTGGGGATATTCAGAGTTATGATGCATGGGGTGCCGGTGAGCAGTTTGAACTGCTGATTGCCAGAAAAAAAACCGGCAATAAATCTTCGCTGGTACTGGTCACCAGAAAACCTGATGCTGACCTATGGACTATCCGCAGTGAATTGCCGGTTGGCAAAGGTAAAATCGTTTCCATGCGTGGCAATGATGTCAAGCTTGCCGGAGAGGGACATCACCGGATTGCTGTGGTACAGCAGCAGGAAGATATCCCAGGTAATGGACCACTGCATATCTATACCTCTGAAGATCAAGGTCGCCACTGGAAGCATCAGGGGCTGCCGGTAAAAAAAGATGAAACCAGAAATCAGGGATATGCCGACATTGTTTATAGCAACGGGGCTTATCTTCTTGCATGGCTGGATGACAGGGAAGAGAACGGTAATACTCAGGGGCTGAGAACCGCAGTCAGTCTTGATCAAGGGAAAAGCTGGCAGGCAGAAACAACCGTTGATGATGCCACCTGTACCTGTTGCTGGACGCGTATGGTAGCGGATGCGGGGGGAGGGGGCTGGCTGCTTTACCGTGATCATCAGCCTCAGGATATGGCGCTTGCCTATCGTGATCCGGTTACTGGCAGCTGGAGCAGGAAAGGTCCGGCTGGATCATATCAATGGGATTTTAATGGTTGCCCGCATACTGGTGGTGGTCTGGCTATTGCTGGCCAGAACATTCACGCAATGGTCTGGACCGGCAAAAAAGAAAATGCTGGACTTCATTATCTGGCAAGTACAGATAAGGGGGAGCACTGGACAACGGATAAGATGCTCGATCCCAATGGTAAAGATGGTGATCTGGCCGTTGATGAAACCGGCCAGATAGTACTGGCAGCCTGGATTCAGCGAGTCAATAACAGGAATCGGGTTACAATAGCGATCAGCAGAGATGGGGGCGCGCACTGGTCCGACAGTAGCGTGGTAGGCACAGACAGCCTCAATGCAGACCATCCAGAAGTCATCTATGCTTCAGGCCAGTTCATCGTGTTATGGACTGAAAGAGATGGTGACAAAGAAAAAAAACTATCAGGATTGCAGGTAAAAAAACAATGATGATCAATGCAAATCCACCGGACAAGCATAAAAAAAACCGTACACTGCTCATGTGCGCCTTTGCCATGCTGGTGAGTCATGGGCCGGTACATGCGCATGCCATTCTGGTACATGCTGAGCCTGCCAAAGATGCAGTTATCGATAAACCCCCTTCCGAAATCAAGCTGACATTCAATGAGGAAGTAGGAGAAGAGTATCTTGCGCTGGCAGTTCAGAATGATAAGGGCAAGCGGGTTGACGGGCATGATGCGAGTCTTCAGTTTGGTAACCATGCCAATCTGTCTGCTTCAGTATCGGATATGTCTTCAGGTAAATATCTGGTCAGATATCGTGTATTATCAGCAGACGGCCATGTCATAAGCGGCAAGTATTACTTCACAATCAAATAAGGAGAAATCCGTGATGCTGAAAGGTTGGACGATGAAATGGGTGCTGACTGCTGTCATGCTGATGTCAGCATCAATAGCGGTTGCAGCTGGTGATCCAAGAGATAGCAACAAACGGCTGGCCTATAATGGTTCATCCATGGAGTGTCTGGTTGCCAATGATTTCTATGCGGTTCACTTCACTGCGCTGCAGCCAGGCAAGCAGACTGGGGAAAAAACCGAGTTTGTTAAATATTGCAGGGAAATTCCTTCAACTGGCATGCTGTACCTCACGCTGGACATGCTGGACAGGGATGTCAGGACAACCCCGATCGCCCTGCGAGTGGTAGAAGATGTTCTTGATCCGGCGACTGGAAAATATAAGAGCGGTGAAACGCTCAAGGAAGAGCCCGCGCGGATTTACAAAAGTGGAACTGCAGATACCCACATTGAGATTACCCGTGCAGGGCACTATGCAGTGATCGCCACATTCGGACAGGATGAAGTTATTGGTGAAGATGACCAGCTGAAAATACCATTCAGTGTTGGCGCTGAAAGCCCTCATAAAAGTGGAGATATGCCCAAGAAAATTGCATTTGGCATGGCTGCGCTGTTCATGCTTTTTGTCGGTTGGTTTATTTTCAATCATATAAGAAAGACCAAGAAGTTTGTCATAGAAAATCCTTGATCTGTCTGGAATAAAAAGCCCACCCTGACCTCTTGAGCAGGTCGGGGCGGGCTTTCAGTCTTTGAGCTGATTCGATCAATCTGCTGCGCTTGCTCTTCCAGCTTTCTTTCTTTCGTGTTCCAGCAACAGTTTCTTTCTCAGGCGAATGTTCTGGGGTGTTACTTCAACCAGTTCATCGTCATCGATAAACTCAATCGCCTGCTCCAGAGTGAAACGGATGGATGGGGTCAGGATAATGTTCTCATCGCTGCCAGAAGCGCGCATATTGGTTAACTGCTTGGCTTTAGTGGGATTGACGACGAGATCATTGCCACGAGTATGCACGCCAACGACCATGCCTTCGTAAACTTCATTGCCTGGTTCCACAAACAGGCGACCACGTTCCTGAAGATTGAAAAGAGAGAATGCAAGTGCCTTGCCTGAAGTATTAGCAATCAGGGCGCCGTTGATGCGCTGCCCAATAGATCCTTTCTTGACTGGTGCATAATGGTCAAATACATGATACAGAAGGCCTGTACCTGAAGTTGTGGTCAGGAATTCCGTCTGGAAGCCAATGAGACCACGCGATGGAATGACGTATTCCAGACGAACACGCCCCTGACCATCGGGAACCATATTCTGCAGGTCACCTTTGCGTTCTCCCATCTTTTCCATGATGGACCCCTGATGCTGTTCTTCAACCTCAATGGTTACCACTTCATAAGGTTCGCAGGCTTCACCATCAATGTCCCTGACGATCACTTCCGGTCGTGAAACCGCGAGTTCATATCCCTCGCGCCTCATGGTTTCAATGAGGATGGAAAGATGCAGTTCACCCCGGCCCGATACTGAGAACTTGTCCGGATCAGCTGTATCTTCAACCCTTAGTGCGACATTGTGAATCAGTTCGCGCTGCAGGCGCTCCCTGATCTGTCTGGATGTCAGGAACTTGCCTTCACGGCCGGCAAAAGGTGAGTTATTCACCTGAAAGGTCATGTTGACTGTAGGTTCATCTACGCTAAGTGGCGGCAGAGCCTCAGGCATGCCCAGTGCACAGAGCGTATCTGATATACCAAGGCCTTCAATACCGGTAAACGCAATAATATCACCAGCGCTTGCTTCTTCACGTTCAATACGTTCGAGACCATGGAAGCCGAGTACCTGCAGGACACGGGCTGATTGTTCGCGACCGTCCGCCTTGATCAGGGTAATAGCCGTATTGCGCCGGATGGTGCCACGCTTGATGCGTCCGATGCCTATGACGCCCACATAAGAATTGTAATCCAGACTGGTCACCTGCATCTGGAACGGGCCGTCCACATCAACATCAGGGGGGGATACACGGTCGATGATGGTCTGGAAAAGATGATCCAGATTGCCCTCACGTACCTCCGCGTTATCTCCGGCGTAACCATTCAGGGCGGAACAGTAGACGACAGGAAAGTCCAGCTGTTCTTCAGTGGCGCCAAGCCGGTCAAACAGGTCAAAGGTCTGGTCAAGTACCCAGTCAGCGCGAGCGCCTGGGCGATCAATCTTGTTGATGACCACGATGGGCTTCAGGCCAAGTGCAAAGGCTTTCTGTGTTACGAAACGTGTTTGCGGCATGGGGCCGTCAACGGCATCTACCAGCAGCAGTACGCAGTCCACCATGGAAAGGACGCGTTCTACTTCTCCGCCAAAATCGGCATGACCTGGGGTGTCAACGATGTTGATATGATATTCGCCCCAGCGTATGGCCGTATTCTTGGCAAGGATGGTTATTCCGCGCTCCTTTTCAAGAGCGTTGGAGTCCATGACGCGTTCTTCCACTCGTTCATGAGCGGCAAAAGTACCGGATTGTTGTAGCAGTTTATCGACAAGCGTGGTCTTGCCATGATCAACATGAGCGATGATGGCAATATTTCTGAGTTGGGTGCGCATTGAGTCTACAGGAAAAGTGAATGGGCTGTAAAAAGTACAGTATCAGGACTGGATCCATGGCAGGCCAAGATGGCGCCAGCCACCGATGGAGCTACGATGTTTTTCTGTGTCAAGCGGGCCTTCGAAGCCTTCAAGCACATTATAGAGCTGGTTAAAACCGGCAGCTTCCAGTGTAAGGGCTGCATCCTGGGAGCGCTGGCCGCTACGGCAGAGTAACAGCATGGGCCCTCGGGGCGATGGAAACTGCTGTTCTACCTGTTGCACGAACAGGCTGTTAACCTGCCATGATGGGGCAAACTTCCATGGAATGTTGATGGCACCTACAGGATGACCAACCAGCTGGAATTCAAGCGGGTCACGAACATCAAGCAGTATGGCCTGGTCATTATCCTGCAGCATTTGCCAGGCTTCATGGGGGGAGATTTGTATGATCATAGGTGGCATCCAGACAAGAGAGCATCAGGTAAAATGGATCATTATCGCTTGACATGCGCCACTATGCCAGTCTTCCGCATGAAGATACAAAATCATGCCGTATCACTGGTGAGTGGCTGGAACATTTTTTCGATGACAGGGATCAGTCTCTTGTCCAGGAGGAACATGATGACATGATCGCCTTCTTCTATGACAGTATCATGATGAACCTGCATGACTTCATTGCCTCTCACCAGTGCGCCCATGACAACACCGGGAGGCATGCTGATACGGTCGATGGGTATCCCGACCACCCTTGAGTGCCCGGGAGTGCCATGCGCCACCGCTTCAATAGCCTCGGCATCGCCTTGCCGCAGCGAGTGTACCTTGACCACATCGCCGCGACGTACATGGCGCAGTACGGCGCCAATCGTGGCCTGTTTGGGAGATATGACCATATCAATCTGGTTGGGATCAATAATGTCAGCATAGGCTGATTTGTTCACCAGACTGATGACGCGGCGTGCGCCGAGTTTTTTTGCCAGCATGGCAGACAGAATGTTGGCTTCATCATCGTTGGTAATGGCACAGAAGATATCCGTACTCTCAATGTTCTCGTTAACCAGCAGTTCCTTGTCTGATGCATCCCCCAGAAGAATGACAGCCTGTCTCAGGTCCTCAGCAATTTTTCGTGCCCGTCCCGGATCAAGCTCAATCAGCTTGACCTGATACCTGTCTTCCAGGGCTCGTGCTACCCGCTTGCCAATATGGCCGCCACCCGCAAACATCAGTCGCTTGTAAGGCTTTTCGAGTTCGCGCAGTTCACTCATGACATCCTTGATTTCTTCAGCAGGAGCCACAAAGAAAACCTCATCATTGATTTCTATCGTAACCTTGCCATTGGGAATAATCGGTTTGCCGTCGCGGAAAATAGCGGTGACCCGCGCATGAACGCTGGGCATATGCAGATGCAGTTCGCGGATTTCGCGTCCAACCAGTGGGCCGCCTTTCAGGGCGCGCACAGATACCAGACGCACACGTCCTTCTGCAAAGTCCAGTACCTGTGTTGCTCCAGGATGTTCCAGAAGGCGCTCAATGAAGTTGGTAATGATCTGTTCAGGGCTGATGACGACATCGATCGTCAATCCGGAGGAGCCAAAAAGCTGGTTATAGGCCAGATATTCGATAGCCCGGACGCGGGCAATCTTCTTCGGGACATTGAACAGCGTATGGGCGATCTGGCAGGCCAGCATATTGGTTTCGTCATCGCTGGTCACTGCAATCAGCAGTTCTGCTGATTCTGCACCGGCGCGTTTGAGCACATCAGGGTGCGATGCGTGTCCCTGCACCGTGCCGATATCAAAACGGTCATGCAGATCGTTAAGAATGTCCGATTTACTGTCAACTACGACAATGTCGTTGGCTTCACTGGCGAGACTTGCCAGAACACTGACGCCAACCTGTCCGGCTCCCAGGATGATGATTTTCATTTAGCGTTTATCCTTGAACTTGATACCCAGCGTATTCAGTTTTCTGTAAAGATGTGTTCTTTCAATCTGAATATCTCCCGCCAGTTTGGATACGCTACCATTGAGTTTATCCAGTCGGTACTCCAGATAGGCTTTCTCGAAGCGTTCGCGCGCATCTTTTAATGGCAGTTCAAAAAAATCAGATGGATTGTTTCTTCGAAAGGCCGCGCGGTTTTCTTCCAGCGCTGATTTGACTTCATCAATGCTAACGGCTTCTGTGCCACCGAGTATCAGCAGGCGTTGTACCAGATTGCGCAGTTCGCGGATATTCCCAGGCCATGAAAGGTTGCGCAGATAGTTCTGGACCGAAACCGGGAACTTGCGATAGCGCAGCTCCTGACGACTGGACAGCGAGTTATTGACGAGATCATTGACGATCTGTTCCAGCAGTTCAGGTATATCCTCTGCGCGTTCTTCAAGTGGGGGGAGTCTCAGTGTCACCACATTGATCTGGTCGAGCAGATCCCGGCGCAGATTGCCGACATGAATCTCTTCATCCGGATTTCTGAATGTCGTTGCGATAATACGGATATCCAGTGGCAACAGTTCAGTACCACCGGTTCTTGAATAGGTGCCGCTTTCCAGTATGCTGTTCAGTCTGGCCTGTGTTTCTGCATCCAGGTCAGTGACTTCCTCAATCAGTAACGTTCCACCTCGGGCCAGTTCAAGTATGCCGGGCATGATATTGCCGTCTGTTTCCTGTCCAAGCAGTTCTGGCAAAACGGCTTCGGGATCAATGGCATTCACATTGAATTCCATGATCGGAGCGTTGCTTCGGGTGCTCAGGCTGTGAATGTAGCGGGCAAAAGTTTCCTTGCCCGTACCTGATTCGCCGACCAGAAGGATGGGGGTGTCATGATGCGCAAGTTTCCTCGCATGTTCCCTGAGCGTTTTCATGGCCGCACTACGCCCTACGGGCTCGATACAGATACCCGCTCCCCGCTGTCTGAGATCAGTGGTGTCATGTATGGCTGGCCTGCTGCTCAGGGTCTGTCTGACTGAGTCCAGAAGTTTGCGCATGGAAATCGGCTTTTCCAGCAGGTCATGGGCACCAAGACGCGTGGCTTCTATGGCGGTTTCTACCGTAGCATGCCCTGACATCATCAGTACCGGACAGCATATCTGCCCCGAATTCATCCCATCCTTGAGCAGGCTTATGCCGTCTTCATCGGGCATCCAGATATCCAGCAGGATGATGTCCGGTTGTGTATGTGCCAGGAGCCGCCTTGCCGATTGCCCACTGTCTGCCGTACTGACATCATAGCCTTCTTCGGTAAGAATGGCGGCAATGACCTGCCGGATGTCGGGTTCATCGTCAATGATCATGACATGCTGCTTGCTCATTTTTTCTTCCTCGTGGCAGGTCATGCCACAACAGCTCTGAAGGTTCCGTCCGGGTGGTCGAGTGGCAGCCGTATCACCAGTCCGGCGCCATCGGTGTAAAGATGATCTATCCTTATGGTACCACCATGCTCCTCAATGATTTTCTTGATGATCGCCAGCCCCAGTCCTGTTCCCCTGTTTTTGGTGGTGACATAGGGTTCAAATATGCGCTCCATCTGCTCGTGAGGGATGCCGGGGCCATTATCCCTGACCTTGAGTTGCAGATACTCGTTTTTGCCTTTGACTATCCGGGCCAGAAGAAAATCGATTCTGCTTTTCTCATTGAATGGTTGTGCTTCCTGAGCATTCTTGACCAGATTGTGGATGACCTGACGAAAGCGGATAGGATCGATTCGTATCCCAGGCAGGTTGCTTTCTGCCCTTAGGACGCACTGGATGCCGTGTCCCGGTGGGTAAAGCGCAAGAACTTCCGCAATCAGCGCTTCAAGCTGCATGAACTTCATCTGCATCTGGGCAGGCCTTGCGTAATCGGCAAAGGCGTTGACCATGGTTTTCATGGCTTCTACCTGCTGGATGATGGTACGGGTTGCATTATCCAGTATGCCAGCCTCCTGTTGAGGCAGATGATCATGGAGCTTGTAAGCGAGTCTTTCTGCAGAAAGCTGTATAGGGGTCAGCGGATTCTTGATTTCATGGGCGAGCCGGCGGGCAACCTCGCTCCATGCCGACTGGCGCTGGGCATCCAGCAGGGCGGTGATATCTTCCACCAGTGCGACAGCGCCCTCGGGTAGCATCTGGGCGTTCATCAGGCGTGTGCCATGGCAGAGCAGTGCTTTGTGGCCCTCAGGGCCATGAAAACTGATTTTGTCATGCCAGTCATCCATCAGGCTGCTTTCCAGACTGGTCAACAGTCCTGACAGATGGGGAAAGCGCAGGCGTAAGCCCTCCAGAGAAGAGCCCACATGATGGCTGAGCGCGGCGCTCAGTATATTTTCGGCAGCCTTGTTTGCCATGATAAGACGGTTGGAAGCATCAAAGCTGAGAACGCCCGAAGAAAGCTGGGATAGCAGGGTTTCCAGATAGGCCCGCTGTTTTTCCGCCTCCAGTCTTGATGCATGGGCTTCATCCCGGGCCTGGGCGATGCGCTCGGTCATCATGTTGAACGATGCCACGAGTGCGCCCAGCTCGTCGCGTTGATGCACCTGGAGGCGTTTTTCATAGCGTCCTTCTGCAACGGCGCGTGTTCCCTGCGCCAGCCGCCTTACCGGAGCTACAATCCTGCGTATGCTGATAAAGGCCATCCACATGGCAGCCAGCAGGCTTAGCAGCAGTATCAGGGACAGTGTGATCATAAAGGTCTGCTTGAGTGCTGATCTGAGGAAATTGAGTTCCTTGTAATGGACATAGGCATCTTCAACCCTGTGTGCCAGCTGGGACAGATGGAAGGGGGGCGCAAACAGCCCCTGCAGAAACAGCAGTTCATTGCCGTGTACGGCCACAACGACACGTATCTGCTGGCTCTGGCTGCCGGGTGATTCCAGGGCAATGTAGGATTTGCCCTGTTTAACCTGTAGTACCACGCCGGCTTCAGGAAGGTCGGGCAGCATCTGGCTGAGGGCGCTGCCGCCCGAAGCTAGAATCCTCCCCTGAGCCGTGAAAAGGGTCAAGTCACCATCATCCCAGCTGTCCCGCAGGCTTGCCAGCTGGAATGGGTAGTCTTCGGGGGAGAGTTGCTGCAGGATCTGTGCGCCCTGTTCTGTCTGGTGAAGCAGTCCCCGCATGCGTTCATCCAGCGCTGCCCGGCCGAGTTGCAGAGCATCCTCCATGGCGCTGTCAATACGGATGTCAAACCAGCTATCGATGCTGCGATCCAGAAACTGGGTTGAGTAGTAAAAGACAACGGAAGCAGGTGCCAGGGTCAGCAGCATGAACAGGGTGATCATTCGGGTGGTGAGTCCGGAGCCCGCTACCCTCCGTTTCAGCTGTTTGTAAAGCCAGTAAAAATTGAGGCTGACCAGCACCAGCAGAAGAATGGAGCCAGCAGTATTGATGGCAACCAGCAGTGAGTACATGCTGCCCAGTTCATGCGAACTCTGTGTCGCTGAGCTCATCATGTGCAGCGAGAACAGGATCGCCGAAAACAGGGTAACGGCGATCAGTCCCATGGGCGCAGCGAATCTCAGTCTGCTGAAGCGCACACGAACCACTGGCTGGCCAGATGCCATGCAGGCGAGAAATGGGCCTGAAGGCGCATGGGAAGAGGAAGTGACTCAATCAGGAGCGCCAGCCTGATTTGGTGAACCAGCGGTTCAGTACCAGCCTGTTGTGGTATGGAAACAGGAATGCCGTTGAGATCCTCCAGTTTCTCCAGCAGTCTTTCCCACCTGAGGTAGCTGGTGCGATAGGGAGGAAATGGCAGTTCCAGCTCATAGTGACGTTCCAGAGGCTGGTAGCGCAGCAAGAGTAGCCAGGACTGTGTGCTGACGCCAGGCGTCCATGGCAAGGCGTGTGCCGACCGGGTTTCCAGTGTTAACTGCAGTATGAGCGGAATGCCGTTGTGCAGGGCTTCCACTGCCGTTTCGCTGAAGCGGAGATCCATGTGTGTATCAAGCAGGGGGGGGTGTCCGGTTTGTGCCGGTAGCCTCAGTTGTGCCTGCGTGATATCAAATCCAGGCTCGCCGGCTGGTTTTTCGTAAGCACCTGAAGGGCTGCTGGTCATGACAGAGAACAGCCAGAGACAGGCGGCCCCTCTTTTCATGATGCTTTGACGAGCCTCGCATAGAAAAATCCATCCATGCCGGAAGTGCCTGACAGTATCTGGCGTCCGTGGCTTCCGGCGATGCCCCATGCGGCATCAATGACGGATTCTCTCGCATCGGGGTGATGTGCAAGGAAGGCTGAAACCTGCTGTTCATTCTCGATCTTCAGTATCGAGCATGTGACATAGAGCAGTGTGCCACCAGGTTTGAGCATATGCCATGCAGACTCCAGAATGGCTGCCTGCATGGCTGCCAGCGGCTCAATATCTGAAGGCTTTCTCAACCATTTGATGTCTGGGTGTCGGCGTATGACGCCTGTGGCCGAGCAGGGCGCATCCAGCAGTATGCGGTCATAGGCCTGGCCATCCCACCAGGTTTCCGGGCGCGCCGCATCGCCACAGATCCAGCGTGCCTGCAGGCGGCAACGATCCAGCGATGTCTGTATTTTTTCTATCCTGTCTGCAGAGATGTCTACCGCATCAAGGCTTCCGAGTTCGGGGTAACTTTCCAGCAGGTGTATGGTCTTGCCTCCGGGGGCGGCGCAGAGATCCAGTATGCGCTCACCGGGGAGCACATTCAGTAGTGGGGCTGCAAGCTGGGCACCTTCATCCTGGATAGATACCTGGCCGTCTGCAAAACCGGGAAGCTGCTCCACTGGGCGTGCTGTTGTGAGCGTGATAGCTGAAACACTGTGGTAGCCGCAGACTGACTCCATGGATGCCTGTTGCAGGGCGTGCTGGTAGTCTTCACGTGTCTTTGCGCGGGTATTGATACGCAGTGTCATGGGCGGGGGGGCGTTGCCAGCTTCCAGAATAGAGGCCGCCTGTGCAGGCCAGTCCATGCTGATCATGTCCACCAGCCAGTCGGGGTAGCTGAAAGTGATGCCAGGGATGATTTTCAGTGAGGCTTCCAGTTCATCACGGCGACGGTCGTAATTTCGCAGGATACCATTGAGTAGGGGCTGGGCCCATTTCTTTTTGCGTGCAGCTTCTACGGTGGTGGAGATGGCGGCGTAAGGTTTGACCGTCATGTTTCTCAGCTGAAAAATACCAAGCAGGGCCAATAGCCTGATTTCTTCGTCCCTGATCGGTTTGCTGGCCAGTTGATCCAGCAGGGCTTGCAGTAGTCTGTAGTGCCGGAGAGCACCATAGCTCAAAGCCTGTGCAAACGCCCGATCTCTGGGTTCATCCAGGGTTGGCAACCGTGTTGCAAGCGCTGATGTCAGTGATTTGCCATCTTCGAGTACATCCTGCAGGATACGACCTGCTACCTGTCGTGTCCGCATAGGTCTACTTCAGATGGGATGGGAGCAGGGGATGGGCATTGAGAAAGTCACGGATGGGCATGCGACGTCCACCAGGGAGTTGTACTTCATCCAGATAAAGCGACCCATCGCCGCAATGCACCACCAGTTCGTGATCAGTCGTGCGCAGCAGTTCACCAGGTTCTCCTTCCGGGACAGCAGGGGGGGCGGGATGTGCTGACCAGATACGAAGAATTATATTATCCAGCATGGTTTCAGCTACGGGCCATGAGTTAAACGCCCTGATTTTCCTGTCGATGGCGGTGGCGCTATCCTGCCAGTCAATACGAGCCTCGGCTTTCCCGATTTTAGGCGCATGACAACTTAGTGCTTCGTTCTGAGGCTTGGGCAAGGGATTGCCAGAAAGAATGCTGGAGAGATGGTTGTCCAGCAGTGTTCCGCCAATTTCGGCCAGTTTATCGTGCAATGTCTGGCCGGTATCCTTTTCATCGACTGGGCAGTGGTCACTGAAAAGCATGGGTCCCGCATCAAGGCGTTCTTCAATCTGCATCAGGGTTACGCCGGTCTCCCTGTCGCCGGCCATGATGCAGCGCTGGATAGGTGCAGCCCCGCGCCAGCGGGGCAGGAGTGATGCGTGCAGGTTGATACAACCCAGTCTTGGAATCTGTAGTACGGCGGCAGGAAGAATCAGTCCGTAGGCTACAACGATCATGATATCTGGGTGGAGAGAGGCCAGCGTAGCCTGCGCCTGCTCGCAACGAAACGTCTCCGGCTGGTAAACAGGGAGATTGTGCTGTTGTGCCAGTACCTTGACTGGACTTTGCGTAAGTTTGCGGCCGCGTCCCGCCGGCCGGTCAGGCTGGGTGTATACGCCGCTGATGGTATAGCCACCCTGAATGATGCTTTTCAGCGCGGGTACGGCAAAATCTGGTGTTCCGGCAAAGACGATGTTCATCGGATGCTATGCACCTGTGTCCTGGGCTTAAGGAGGCGATTTGCGATGTCTGGGTATACCAGAAGGTGCAGCTTCGCTACGTTCTTTCCGGTGTTTTTTCAGTTTTTTGCGTATCAATTGGCGTTTGAGTGGTGACAGGTAGTCAACAAACAGTTTGCCTTGCAGATGATCCATCTCGTGCTGGATGCAGACTGCCAGAAGGCCGTTGGCTTCAAGTTCAAATTCCTTGCCATGCGCGTCAAGAGCACGCACCGTAACAGATTCTGCACGCGTAACTTTTTCAAAGACGCTGGGAACAGAAAGGCAGCCTTCATCCGCTTCTGCGCGTCCTTCGCGCTGGACAATACATGGGTTGATCAGGCAGAGCGGCTGGTCCCTGGTTTCGGAAATATCAATGACGATAACTTCCAGTGCCATATTCACCTGAGTGGCCGCCAGTCCGATGCCTGGAGCCTTATACATGGTTTCCAGCATGTCGGTTACCAGTTGCCTGATGCTGGCATCCACGGCTACAACCGGCTTTGCGATCTGGCGCAGTCTCTCGTCAGGGAATTCGAGAATTTCTAGCAGGGCCAATGTGGATCCTTCTCTTCATCTGTACTTCTGATGTGGATTCTAGCGAAATCTGACTAGACTTGCTAACTGTAAAGATCAGTAGGGAGCGCGTGATGACAGATTCTGCCTTACAGTTGCAGCGATTGTGTTTCTCCCGAACCCCAGGTGCCAGCATCCGGCTGCATCAGCGTCTTGTACGCCATGCCCCGCCTGAGATGCTGGGGTTGCCTATGACCCTTTATACGGATATGGGTATAAAAGATCGGGATGCAAGCTGGCTGAGCCAGCCTGACTGGGATCTTGTCCGTCGCGATGCCGACATGCTGGCAGCCATGAACATGGCGTTGCTCTGGTATGAAGATGAAAGCTACCCCTGGCTGCTTGCTGAAACAGCTTATCCGCCAGTGGCGCTCTATGTTCGTGGGATGTCAGATGTACTCCAGTTGCCGCAACTGGCGGTGGTGGGTACGCGTCATCCAAGTCATGCGGGCAAGGGATTGGCTCATATGTTTGCCCAGGCGCTGGTTTCTGCGGGGATTTGTATTACCAGTGGATTTGCCCAGGGTATTGATGCTGCTGCACACGAGGGGGCGCTGCGCGGAAAAGGGCTGACTGTTGCTGTCTTTGGCTGTGGTGTCGATCACATTTATCCGCGAGGTCACGAGTTTCTGGCGCGTCACATACTGGATGCCGGTGGTGCGCTGGTTAGTGAAATGCCGCCTGGTACACCGCCATTACCCTCTCATTTTCCCCGCCGTAACCGGATCATAAGTGGGCTTGCACAAGGCACTCTGGTCGTTGAGGCGGCTCTCAGGTCGGGGTCCTTGATTACCGCACGCATGGCTGCCGATCAGGGAAGAGAAGTTTTTGCCATTCCCGGCCCTATCCAGCATCCTGGGTCCAGAGGCTGCCATTGGCTGATCCGGCAGGGGGCCAAACTGGTTGAAACCGTTGATGATATCCTGCAGGAGTTGACACGTCCGGCTGTAGTCAGTGCGTCGGGGCTGACAGATGCAGGTCACCTTCCGGATGATGCTGATGCAATCGAGTTGCTTTCACATATTGCCTATGGTCCCACCACAGTGGATACTCTAGTCACCAGAACAGGATTGCCAGCTTCCCTGCTCGGGCCGTGGCTCACCCGGCTGGAGCTTGAGGGGCTTGTCACGTTAGTGCAGGGTGGTGCTTATATCAGGAGCGGATTGGGTGGTATGGGAGTGCGCAAAGCCAAATGAAAGAGAATGTTATGGATGTACTGATCTATCTCTTCGAAAATTATCTGGATGCAGACGAAGAGGGTTGTCAGGATCCCGATGAAGTCCGGCTGGAACTACTGGAAGCAGGTTTTCCTCAGTCTGAGGTGAACAGGGCTTTTGACTGGCTGGAAACACTGGGTGAAATGAGGCCGGTGCAGTATGCTGGCGCCAGATCCTTCCGCATTTTTTCACTTGAAGAGCAGCAGAGACTGGATATCGAGTGCCGTGGATACCTGCTTTATCTGGAGCAGATGGGAATTCTGGTATCCGAAACCCGTGAAATTGTCATTGATCGTCTCATGGTGCTTCAGGATGAAGTTATTTCGCTTGAAAACCTCAAGTGGGTCGTGCTGATGGTGCTGTTCAGCCAGCCGACCGAAGACGTTGCTTTCGCGCGCATGGAAACGCTCGTCTATGACAGTTTTGCCGGTTATTTGCACTGATTGTTAGTAAGGGTAGCAGCAGGTATGGTACAACATCTGGTTATCGTGGAGTCGCCGGCCAAGGCGCGAACCATTGAAAAATACCTCGGCAAGGATTATCAGGTACTCGCATCTTACGGGCATGTGCGCGATCTGGTTCCCAAGGAAGGTGCGGTGGATACCGCTCATGATTTTTCCATGAAATATGCGGTCGTGGAAAAAAACCGCAAACACATCCAGGCTATTACCAAAGCCATGGAAAAGGCCGACAGCCTTTTTCTGGCAACTGACCCAGACCGCGAAGGTGAGGCTATTTCATGGCATCTCTGTGAACTGCTGCGAGAAGCCCATCTGCTGGAAGGTAAGCCAGTCCATCGCGTGGTTTTTCATGAGATTACCAAGCGTGCCATTACCGAGGCGGTTGCCAGTCCCAAGGTGCTTTCCAATGACCTGATCCATGCTCAGCAGGCCAGGCGGGCGCTGGATTATCTGGTGGGTTTCAAGCTTTCTCCGCTCCTCTGGAAAAAAATACGGCGAGGCCTCTCCGCAGGCCGTGTGCAGAGTCCGGCACTGCGCATGATTGTGGAGAGAGAGCAGGAAATCGAGCAGTTTGTTACCCGTGAATACTGGACCATTGAGGCGCGTCTTGATGCTGATGGCCAGTTCCTGCAGGCCAGGCTTACCCAGCTTGCCGGCAGGAAAATAGAGCAGTTTTCGATTACGGATGAGGCTGCTGCTGGCGCTGCCTGTGCCGCTATACGTGCAGCAGCTGCAGGGCAGGTTACCGTGGCGAAGGTCGAGGAAAAAGAGCGCAAGCGTAATCCTGCCGCTCCCTTCACGACGTCTACCCTGCAGCAGGAAGCTGCGCGCAAGCTTGGATTTACGACACGGCGTACCATGACGGTTGCGCAGCAGCTTTATGAAGGCATCGATCTTGGAGGCGAGACGGTAGGCCTTATCTCGTATATGCGAACGGATTCGGTGACGCTGGCCTCAGAAGCCGTACAGGAATTGCGCACCCTGATTGCTGAACGCTATGGTAAGGATCAGCTTCCCGGGCAGCCTCGCGTCTACAAAACCAAAAGCAAGAATGCTCAGGAAGCGCATGAGGCTATCCGGCCTACTTCTTCCATGCGTGTTCCGGAGAAAATAAAATCCTGTCTTACGCCTGACCAGTTCAAGCTCTATAGTCTTATCTGGAAGCGTACAGTGGCCAGCCAGATGCTGCATGCAACCCTGAGTCAGGTCACTGTTGATTTTCTGGCGGGAGCTGATCATCAGTTCAGGGCCACAGGTTCCAGTGTGATTCATCCAGGGTTCATGGCAGTCTACCAGGAGGGCCGTGATGATGCCCCGGAAGAAAGCGACGAAGTCTATCTTCCCTCGCTGCAGGAGGGGCAGCAACTGGGGTTGCTGGATGTTGCTGGCACGCAGCATTTCACTGAACCTCCTCCGCGCTTCACTGAGGCCAGTCTGGTGAAGGCGCTTGAGGAGTACGGTATTGGGCGTCCTTCAACCTACGCTGCCATCATTTCAACGTTGCAGCAGCGGGAATATGTCCAGCTGGAAAGCAAGCGGTTTTATCCGACAGATGTTGGTAGAATTGTCAATAGATTTTTGACGGAGCACTTTACCCGTTATATTGACTATAATTTTACTGCCAATCTTGAAGATGATCTTGACGCAGTTTCCCGGGGTGAGAAGGAATGGCTGCCGTTGATGCAGAATTTCTGGGGTGATTTCGGGGCGTTGATCGAGGTCAAGGATGAGAGTCTCAAGCGCGAAGATGTCACCCATGAATCCATAGATGAAGCCTGTCCGCAATGTGGGGGGCCGTTATCCATCCGGCTGGGGCGCAATGGCCGTTTTATCGGCTGCAACAGTTACCCTGAATGTAAATATACGCGTAATCTTGGTGGTAAGGATGAGGCTCAGCAGGAGCCCGAGGTGGTCGAGGGGCGAACCTGCCCGGCTTGTGAGTCACCACTGGTGATCAAGACTGGGCGTTTTGGACGTTTTATTGGCTGTAGTGGCTATCCGGCCTGCAAGCATATCGAGCCACTGGAAAAGCCTGCTGACACGGGCGTACAGTGTCCTGAATGCAGGGAAGGTAATCTTACCCAGCGCAAATCGCGTTTCGGGAAAATCTTCTATTCCTGCCAGCATTATCCCAAATGCAAGTATGCGGTCTGGAACCCGCCGCTTGCCGAGCCCTGTCCATCCTGTGCCTGGCCTATCCTGACGCTGAAGACTACCAAGCGCAAGGGCACTGAAAAGGTCTGTCCGCAAAAGGAGTGTGGCTATGCGGTGCCGGCAGAGGGTGAGGCCAGTTGATGCCTTCAGCTTTTCAGTTGAGGCGTGCATGTCATATCCTTGATCGTGGTGGTATCGTGGCGTATCCCACCGAGTCTGTTTTTGGTCTTGGTTGCGACCCTGCCAACAGGCTGGCGGTGATGTCCCTGCTGGCATTAAAGCAGCGCGACTGGCGCAAGGGATTGATTGTGGTGGCTGCTACGATTGAACAGCTTGATGGATGGATTAACTGGGGGGATAAAGCCAGTTACCGACGGATGCTGGAATCGCGCTGGCCAGGGCCGGAAACCTGGGTGTTGCCCGCGTTGCCGCATATTCCCCGCTGGCTCAGAGGGCAGCACGATACGCTGGCGGCGAGGGTTACCGACCATCCGGTAGCTGCCGCGCTTGCTGAAGCCTGGGGGGGGTGTATCGTTTCCACCAGTGCCAATCGCAGTTCGGCCAGGCCGGCCAGAAGCGCCTTGGCGCTCAGGCGTTCACTGGGGCGTGCCTGCCCTTTCATTCTTCCAGGCCGGGTCGGTGGTCTGGCGCAGCCGACACCGATTCGTGATATCCGCAGTGGATTGAGATTGCGTTAGGCGCTTATTGACAGGGCCTCATCAGGCTTCTAGGATTAACCCAAACAACGGGAAACAAGTGTGTTCACAGGGATAACCGTACCATGAGTTACGCTCCTTCGTATCAGCAGTCTGGGGAACCGGGCGCGAGAGAAGTCTTTGCAGCCATCCGTCAGTCTGTGGGCGAGGATGCCCGCAGGGTTGATCAGCTAATCCTCACGGAGCTTAATTCTGACGTGGTGCTGATTAACCAGATCGGTCATTACATCGTCAATAGCGGTGGTAAGCGGCTGAGGCCACTACTGCACCTGGTTGGCGCCAAAGCGCTGGGCTATGAGGGGCAGGATAATATCGTCCTTGCTGCTGTTATTGAGTTTATCCACACCGCCACTCTGTTGCATGATGATGTCGTGGATGAATCATCGCAGCGTAGGGGCAAGGATACTGCCAATGCCCTCTGGGGGAATTCGGCAAGTGTGCTGGTTGGCGACTTTCTGTACTCCAGATCGTTTGAAATGATGGTGCGTACCCGCAATATCCGTGCGATGGATATCCTGTCATTTTCGACGACCGCCATAGCGGAAGGCGAGGTGCTGCAATTGCTCAACTGCAATAATCCCGCGACAGATGAAGCTGCCTATCTCAGGGTAGTATCCCGCAAGACCGCTATCCTGTTCAGCGCCGCTGCCCAGTTGAGTGCGGTGCTCGTGGGGGCCGATCAGGCTACCGAGGATGCGCTCAAGGCCTACGGTGATTATCTTGGAACGGCATTCCAGCTGATTGATGATGCTCTTGACTACACGGCAGACCAGGATGAGCTTGGCAAGAATCTTGGCGATGATCTTGCCGAGGGCAAGCCAACGCTCCCGCTGATTCATGCGCTCTCCCAGGCGGGCGACGATGATGCCGCATTTCTGAGATCAGCAATCGAGCACGGGCGTCAGGATGCCTTTGAGAGGGCTCACAGCATCATTCTGGCAACGGGTGCCATTGCCTATACCGAGAAGCGTGCGCGTGAAATGGCAGAACAGGCCATTGCCGCTGTTGACTGTCTCCCCGCTTCACAATACCGCAGTGCACTGATTGATCTTGCCCATTATTCAGTACAGCGTACCTACTAGCACTGGCGGAAACTGTCCTTGAGTTGCCTGAGGCGGGCGAATACCTCCCAGGCTTCCGTGTCCTCTGTCATGTCGACAGCCGCCTTGATGGCGGGTTGGTCGGCGCGCAGGAACGGGTTACAGGCTTTTTCGTCCCCCAGCATCGAGGGTACCGATGGCATGCCGCATTCCCGCAGCTGCCTGATGCGATGGCTGTAAGCTTCCAGGGCTTTATTGCCCGGGTCAATCTGCACGGCGAACGCAGCGTTACCCAGCGTGTATTCATGAGCGCAGTAGACAATAGTCTCATCCGGCAGGCTGCACAGTCTTGACAGACTGTGCCACATGGTGTGAGCGTCGCCTTCAAACAGTCTTCCGCATCCCAGTGAGAACAGGGTATCTCCACAGAAAAGCAGGGGGGGTATTCTGGTCTGCATGTAGTAAGCCAGATGTCCAAGGGTGTGTCCTGGTACTTCCATAGCCTGTATCTGCAGGGAGCCAATGCTTACCGACTGCCCGTCAACCAGCGTCCTGGTGACACCAGGAATGCGGCCAGCCTCGCTGGATGCTGCATAAATGTCGCAGCCAAATGCTTCCCTGAGTGACAGGTTGCCTGCGGTATGATCGCTGTGATGATGGGTATTGAAAATATGCGTCAGCCGCCATTGCCGCCGTCTGAGGGTTTCGGCGACGGCGTCTGCATCACCTGGATCAATCACTGCCGTATCCCCGCTGTCAGGATCATGCAGCAGATAGCTATAGTTGTCGCCAAGCACTGGCAGCTGCAGTACTTCCATCAGAAGCGTATTTCCGGTGAAGGCAGCCCAGTCGTGACCCAGTTCTGCTGGGGCCGGTAGGATACGACCAGTACTCTGGGTAGTGCTGGAGGCAGTTGCACGGAAATCCTGTCCAGCATTCGACCTGCAACACCCTCTGCATGAATCTCCTGTATGGGCAGGTGTTCGTGATGCCCTGGATCTACCAGTAATTGCATGGCTTTTTCCTGGAACTGTTCATGCAGTTGTCCGGTATCCGGCCAGACCCAATGACTCAGTGGCAAACGCCAGCCTCCGGGCTGGCTGATCACGATGCCTTCGCTGATATGCTGCTGGGCTTTCTGGATGGCCTGCGCAAAGGGAGCGGGAGCCATGGCCGCATATTCCAGTACAAAGGCTTCAGGGCTGGCGCCGGGCAGCAGTTGGCGGGCCAGCGCCTCGGTGTAGTTGATGTAGAGTGAAATGGAAAGATGCGTCTGGTCACGGAGTACCAGTGTCATGCGGTCAGCCTCAAGCTCGTGGGCCTGGCTGGTGCCGTATGTGAGGCCTGTCAGCCAGGCCAGCAGCAGAAGTTTTTTTCTCATGATGTCCGTTTTAGCGGCAGTAGCTGGTGCCGGGCTGGGTAATGCCATTCAGGTCATCGGTAAAAATGAATGACCAGCAGGCGGTTTTTCCTATGTTCTGGTTCTGTGCCAGCAGTGCTGTCAGTGCCGATCCCGTCACTGCCTTGTAGCGTATGCGGTAGGTACCAGGCCTGTTGTTGTACTGGTCGCTACCGGTTTCAGTTGTGACAAAGGACTGCGTCGAGGTGAACTGCAGAACCTGATAACCGTCACTGCTGTCTGTGGTCAGGGTCATTCTGCTGATAGGGAAGGGGGTCACTGGTGGTTGGCGCATGGGGGCATACTTGCTGGCCTGACCTGCCAGATCTGGACTGGGTACCCCGCGAAAGCAGGAAAGAATATATGGCGACTGCTCGGTGACATGGTAGCTGTAGCCTGCGGGGATGTTGTCCAGTTTGAGGGTGTCCGTACCGCCGCAGATGGCATCCCGTGGCGCAGCTGTTTTACCATCTGTCCCGTGGTAGCCCATGATGGCGTAGCCATCCAGCGCCCAGCCTAGCGGATTGGTATCCCAGTAACTGCCCGTCTGTTTTGCCATCAGGCAGACGGGTGCCGCATGGTAGTGATAATCGTCAGCCCGGCCTGCATGGCCATTACAGATATCCAGTTCTCCCTGAACCTTGGTGTCGCCGTTTTGGCAGCCACCCTGTTTGCAGGGGTTGAAGATGGGGACACCATTCACCGCGATACCAATCGGGCCATCAATGGCGGAAGTTGGGGTTGTCGCGAATACCGGGGCCAGTGGAATTCTCCAGGCATTGCTGCCCTGGAAGTTCTGGGCAGTAGGAACCTGCAGATTGGTTGCCGCGATGCCATCCATCATGATGTGGTCAGGCAGTCCGTTACTATTGATATAGGCGTAATTGGCATCACAGCCTACACTGGTTGAGGTTGAACCACCGGCTTTCATTGAGTCGCTGATATGTTTGCAGGGAGTGCTGTAACCCGGCGAGTTTGCGGTTCGTGTGTACTTAAGGTTGAGGCTGGTTTTGCCCAGTGTTGTTCTGCTGATGGCGGCCAGTAGCAGGTCACCGGTGACATTGGCTGCCGGGATGTCAAAGGCCGGCGCTTCTGACAGTGCATAAAGGGTGAATGTATAGCTTTTGGTGCCGGTGCCCTGAGAGCATGGCGCCTGATATCCAAGCTGTGCGCCATCGCTTCCCCTGCCATTGTAGCCTATGCCGAAATTGCCTTTGCTGATTCCGCTGCTGCTGGCTGGGATGCCCCACAGTACCCAGTTCCATTTGGTACTGCCTTCTGGTGTCGGTGTGGTCATCAGAATGGCGTATTCTTTTGTGCCTGCCGGAGGATTGCTCCAGGTCATGGCGGGGTTGCCTCCGGGGCCATCACAGGTATAGATGCTGGCCATCTCGCCGCCTTCCATGCCTGCATCAGAACTCAGGGTAAAGCTGCTGGAGGGGAGTGGTGTCGGCGTAGTGTCTGCAGTCCATTTGATGATGGCGGCGTTAGATGCAGCACTGAGGCCTGCGCTGTTTCGGGTGTAGGCTTTACAGGTATAGCTGGCCGTCTTGAGGGGGGACAGACGGATGGGGGATGTTGTGGCTGATCCTGTCAGTGTGGTATTCCCGGATGATGTACAACTGGCCGTATACTCAGTGATGGCGCTTCCGCCGTTGGAGCTTGGAGCTGTAAAACTGAGCTGTAAAATGCTGGATGACTGGGCGGCTACGAGCTTGGTAGGCGCACCTGGCGTCGTGGCAGGGGTTGCTGTCAGAACTGCTGATGCGCTGCCGTAACCTTTCCTGTTGCCTGCGCTGACAGTGCAGCTATAGCTGCTGCCATTCACAAGGCCGCTGACTTTGAGGGGGCTGGTTTTGCCAGTGACCGTTCTGATGCTTTTACCTGTCTGGCATTTTGCCAGATAGCCAGTGAGTACTGACCCACCATTGCTGGCAGGCTGGATAAATCCCAGTGTGACTGCCCGATTGCCGGCTGTGATGGTAAGCAGTTGGGGGGCTCCTGGCGCGGTGATCGCGGTGGCCGCAATGGCAGGTGACAGCGTGCCAGCCCACAGGAGCAAAAGGCATGGGGCAACTGCCAGTCGAGTGATGAGTGATGCGTTCGGTCGGGACATGGTGCGTTCCTTGTGGGCCGTGGATAGCATCGTACAGGCTGGCAGGAAATAATCAACACGCCACCAGAGGTGTGCGCATTCTCCGGGCATTTAGCGTACACTAGATACGATATTGACTGCTGATGGAATAAAGGCACCATGGATGCGTTTTCTCTGGGGTTGGTGCTGGCTGGCGCCGGTTTGCTGATGCTGTTTGTATTGCGACGCAGTCCAGACAGAAGGCTGCATGCACTCAGGCCCCCCTTCGAAAAACATACCCAGCTGTTTACACCTGAGGAGAGAGCCCTGTTTCTGGTGCTACAGCAGGCTGTCGCAGGCGATTTTGCCGTTTTTGGCAAGCTCAGGGTTGCTGATATCCTTCATCCTTCCCGGCATGCTGACAAAGCCATCCTGAAGCCGCTGCTGCGCCAGCTTTCCGGGCGCCGGTTCCAGTTCGTGCTGTGTCATAAAGCTGATCTGTCAGTGGCCGGTGTTGTCCAGATGGAGGAGCGCAGCCATCATCGCAGACCGCATGATGCGCCACTGGATCCACTGATTGAAATCTGTTCCCAGGTAGGCCTGCCCCTGGTGCGTATTATTGCAAGCCCCTGTTATGAAGTCTCCGAAATACAACAGAAAATCATGGACGAAGTCAGACGTGAGCCGGTATTTGTGGCTGAGCCTGATGGTCGCAAGGAACCACGTATCAGCGGTCTTGACCACATCGATTTCCAGTCATGAACAACGAAGTATTAAGCCTTGCGCAGGCACTGATCGCCCGTCCTTCACTGACGCCTGATGATGCCGGCTGCATGGACATCATTGTGGGCCGGCTGGAAGCACTAGGATTCCAGCACGAATACTATAATTTTGGTGATACGCGCAATCTCTGGATTTATCACGGAGGCGATGGTCCCGTTTTTGCGTTTCTGGGACATACCGATGTGGTTCCCACCGGGCCCTATGAGCACTGGGTGAGCGATCCTTTTGTGCCTGAAGTGCGGGATGGCATGCTGTATGGTCGCGGTGCTGCCGACATGAAGGGGGGCGTTGCAGCCATGGTGCTGGCCCTTGAGCGTTTTGTCGCTAGCAGCCCGCATCATCCAGGAACTGTGGCCCTGCTACTGACCAGTGATGAGGAAGGCTCTGCCAGAGATGGTGTGGTGCGTGTCATGGATGTTTTCGCGGCACAGGGACGTACTATCCGCTGGTGTCTGGTAGGGGAGCCCTCCAGTTTTGACAGGGTAGGGGATGTTGTCAGGGTCGGGCGTCGTGGTTCCCTGAATGGCCGTCTCAGGGTGCTGGGTATCCAGGGGCATGTGGCATATCCTGACATTGCTGATAATCCCATACATGCTTTTGCCCCAGCCATGCAGGCACTCTGCAGCGAGATCTGGGATGAGGGTAATGCGTATTTTCCTCCGACCCGGCTACAGATCTCTAATATCCATGCAGGTACAGGTGCCGAGAATGTTATTCCCGGCACACTGGAAGTCGTGTTCAACTTCCGTTTTTCCACCGCCGTGACCATGGAATTGTTGCAGCAGAGGGTTGAGTCGATACTGCTTGCGCACGGTGTACGTTTCGAACTGGACTGGCGGCTTTCGGGGGCGCCTTTTCTGACGACCCAGCCAGAACTGCTGGATGCCGTCCAGGCGGCCCTGCAGGAAGAGCTTGGTTATCAGGCCAGACCAGATACGGGAGGTGGCACTTCAGATGGCCGCTTTGTTGCGCCGACAGGCGCTCAGGTGGTTGAGCTTGGCCCCCTGAATTCCACCATCCACAAGATCAATGAATGTGTGCCGGTGGCTGATCTGGAGCCACTCGCCAGGGTTTACCAGTCGGTGATGAACCGGCTTCTGCCAGAGGGGGCTGACCTTGCAGGATGATTCTCCGCTGGTGGATGTCCACTGGCTTGCTTCCCGTCTGCATCAGGAGGATCTGGTCGTGCTTGATGGCAGTTTTTTCCTCCCAGGTCAGGGTATCGATCCTGAATCTGCCTTTGTGTCAGCCCATATTCCTGGCAGTCTTTTCTTCGATATTGATCAGATAGCCGATCAGGCGTCTTCGCTGCCACATATGCTTCCTTCCGCAGAGGCGTTTGCACTGGCCGTGCAGCAGATGGGGGTAGGCCCGGATACAGAGGTTGTGGTCTATGACCAGAATGTATTCATGGCTTCTGCACGTGTCTGGTGGATGTTCCGCTGTTTTGGACACGAGCGTGTGCGTGTACTTGACGGTGGGCTTGCACGCTGGCAGCAATGCGGTTTGCCTGTGGTGGCCGGGCAGGTACCCCCACCTGTACAGGCAACCGGGCCTGTTTTCAGCGCAGGCCAGCCGGGGAGCGATCTGGTCTGGGATCTTGCGATGATCAGGCAATGGGTGGCGGCTGGGGGGCAGGTTGTGGATGCACGCTCACCGGGGCGTTTTCTGGGGCTGGAGCCTGAGCCAAGGCCAGGTGTCCGGTCGGGCAGCATGCCTGGCAGTTTCAATGTGCATTTTCGCACGCTGGTGCGTGATGATACCCATGAAATGCTGCCATGCGAACATGTGCTGGCGCTGTTTGCATCTGCAGGCGTGGATGTCGCCAGGCCGCTGGTTGCCAGCTGTGGCACGGGTGTGACCGCATGCACACTGGCGCTTGCTCTCTATCGGTGTGGTATCAGGCAGGTACCAGTTTACGACGGTTCATGGAGTGAGTGGGGTGGCCTTGAGGACACCCCGGTTGTCAGCGCCACCTAGTTCAGACCTGACGCAAGATGCTGCAGCGGGGGGACGGCAAGCAGTTTGCACATATGAATGGCGAACAGCAGGAGCAGAGGCGAAAGATCGATACCTCCAGTAGCCGGCAGCAGTGACTGGGCGAAGCGCATCATCGGGGCTGTAATGGTGTATAGCAGTGATACCGCAGGGTTGTAGCCCATATTCATCCAGCTGAGCATGGCTCTGGCCATGACCGCAAAGAACAGTACATCCAGCACGGCGCTCAGTATGTCGGCCAGTGCCCATATGGACAGGGGAAGCAGTGATACACCTCCGCCCTGTAGCAGTACCAGTGATGCAGTCGCAGCCATCTGGATCAGCCATATCAGGACTATGGTGGCCGTATCAATACGTCCAACCGCCGGCAGGATGCGCTTCAGCGGTTTAAGAGGGGGCTGGGTGATGCGGACCACCCACTGACATATGGGGTTGTAATAGTCGGCGGCGGCCCAGTGCATCAGCAGGCGCAGAATCAGGGCGAACGTGTAAAGTCCGGTGAGTGTCTGCACCGTGAAAATGAGTGGATTCAGCCAGTAGCTTGCGTTCATGTCATGCTCCAAGTTCTTCTGCCATGCTTCTGGCGCGCCTGTAGGCGGCTTCCATGGCGGTCTTGATGGTCTGCTGCAGATGATGTTCCTCAAATACGCGTATGGCCTGTTCGGTCGTGCCACCCGGCGAGGTTACCCGTCTTCTGAGTTCAGCTGGTGATACATCAGATTCCATGGCCATGCGACTGGCGCCGAGTATGGTCTGTCCTGTCAGAAGACGTGCGGTTTCTTCATCAAGACCAAGATCAACGGCTGCCTGTTCCATGGCCTCCATGAAAAGGAAGTAATAGGCAGGGCCGCTGCCTGATACAGCGGTGACCGCATCCATGAGCGATTCATGCTTTAGCCACAAGGCAAGGCCGACGGATCTCAGCAGGCATTCGGCAGCATTTTTCTGGTCTGTGCTGGTGGCTGCGTTGGCAAAAAGCCCGGTGGCTCCACTCTGGACCATGGCAGGTGTATTGGGCATACAGCGCACGATGGCGGTTTGCTGTCCCAGCCACTGCTCCAGGCTGGCGACAGGAATGCCGGCTGCGACTGATACCACCAGCGCTCTGGATGCAGCTACGCCGGGTGCGATGTCCAGACAGACTGCCTTCATGATCTGCGGTTTGACGGCCAGTACCAGCACATCTGCCCAGCTGGCTATGCCCTGATTGTCGCTGATGGACTCGACACCATGGGCGGCGAGCATACTACGGCGCTGCCCGTCGGGCTCCGAGACGCGGATGAGATGAGGAGGGTGGCCATCAGCGATCAGGCCACCAATGAGGCTGGATGCCATATTGCCGCCGCCTGTAAAGCCGATTTTAAGGTTGTTCATGCTGATCTCCATTGTTCAGCGGTTGGTGACGGCTACCAAAGAGAGCGGTGCCTATCCTTACATGTGTGGCGCCAGCCTTGATGGCTTGTTCCAGGTCGCCGGACATACCCATTGACAGGGTATCAAGATCAGGTATCCGGCATTGCAGTGTCTCCATCAATCGTTTCATTTCAAGAAAAGCGGCCGCCTGCTGCTGCGGGTCGTCACTGGCCTCGGGTATGGCCATAAGCCCGCGGAGGCGCAGACCTGGTAGCTGGCTGATGGCGTCTGCCAGTTTTTCTGCCTCTTCCGGGGACGCCCCGGATTTACTGTCTTCATGACTGATGTTGACTTGCAGGCAGATATTCAGTGGTGGCCTGCCGGCAGGGCGCTGTGTACTCAGGCGTTCGGCAATCCGCAGCCGGTCGACGCTGTGAACCCAGTCAAAATGTTCGGCCAGCGCCCGCGTCTTGTTGGACTGTATCGGGCCGATGAAGTGCCAGATGAGCGCATCAAGATCCTTGAGAGCCTTCTGCTTTTCCAGGGCTTCCTGCAGGTAATTTTCCCCAAAATCACGCTGGCCGAGCTGATAAAGCAGGCGTATGTTGCCGGCAGGCTGGGTTTTGGATACGGCGACAAGCGTGACACTGTCTGCGGATCTGCCTGCAGATAGTGCGGCCTGCGCAATCCTGTTGCTGACGGCGTCATAACGGCTGTTCATGGTCATGCTGGCGTGTCCACTATACTTCAATGGTGGAGATTCTACACTGTTGATGAGGCCTGCTGATGGATATACTCGCTGAACTGCTGTATGCCCGTTCACAGGGCGCATCGGATGTTCATCTGATGGAAGGGCGCTTGCCACGTATCCGTCTGCATGGTGAAATCAGGCAGGTTGATGGTCATGCTCAGGAAGCATGCTGTCAGCTTGAGCGTTCGATGCAGCCGCTGCTTTCCATCCTTGCCTGGGAGAAATACCTGCGTGGCGAGGATGTAGATTTTGCGCTTGATCTTCCGGATGTAGGACGTTTCAGGGTGAATCTGTTTCAGACCGCCAATGGTGCAGGGGCTGTATTCCGCTGTATTCCCGATGATCCACCCCAGCTGGTCCAGCTGGCGTGTCCCCCGGTATTCGAGTCCCTGCTGGATGCCTGCGATGGACTGATCCTGGTGGCGGGTGCTACCGGTTCGGGAAAGTCCACGACGCTGGCTGCGATGCTGCACCATATCAACTGTCATCAGCAGCGTCACATCATCACCATTGAGGATCCCATCGAATACCGGCATACAAGCCGTAAGAGTATCGTGAGTCAGCGTGAGGTCGGTCATCACTGCCCGGGATTTGTGGAGGCACTGCGCGCTGCCTTAAGGCAGGATCCCGATGTGATCATGGTAGGCGAGATGCGCGATATTGAGAGCATGCGTCTTGCCATGACAGCCGCTGAAACCGGGCATCTTGTCATGGCAAGCCTGCATGCGCGTTCTGCCCCGCAAGCTATCCAGCGCATCATTGATGTGTTCCCGGCCGGAGAGCGTGATGCGGTGCGCTGTCTGCTGGCTGATGCGCTGAAGGCTGTGATAGCACAGCGGCTGGAGCCGGATGCTGCTGGTGGTCGTCGTGCGCTCTGGGAAATACTGGTGGCTACCCAGGCTGTGCGCCACATGGTACGCGAAAACCGTATTCCACAGCTGCACAGTGTCATGCAGTCAGGTCAGCAGCACGGTATGCAGACCTGGGCGCAGCACAGGGAGCGTCAGGGGCTGGATGCCTCAGATGACTCTGCCATATAAATGAGATCCCAGACGCCATGGCCAAGACGCTGGCCGCGCTGTTCAAACCGCGTGAGTGGTCGCCAGCCCGGGCGTGGGGTAAAGCCGCCTGTCGGCTGGCTGTTATGCAGGCCGGCAAAGCCGTCCAGCGTCTGTAGCATCTGCCAGGCATAATCCTCCCAGTCAGTGGCTGCGTGAAAAATGCCACCAGGCACCAGCCGGCTGGTGATCAGTTCAAGAAAATCCTGATTGACGATGCGGCGTTTGTGATGTCTTTTTTTATGCCACGGATCAGG
The DNA here is from genome assembly GCA_041158225.1 of Pseudomonadota bacterium. Classification (GTDB taxonomy): domain Bacteria; phylum Pseudomonadota; class Gammaproteobacteria; order Methylococcales; family Methylococcaceae; genus JBEBBU01. Next base: position 29,046 of record JBEBBU010000074.1, read on the forward strand.
AAAGAACAGGCATACACGGTCAAGGGAGTGAGCCGGTATGCAGTTTCTGAGTACATCAATGGCATCGGCGCAGTAGATGCGCACATTGTCCAGTTTGCGCTGCTGGATCTCAAGCAGCAGATGGCCTACGCCGGGACGGTGGACCTCGATGCCGATGAAACTGGATGCACGGTCAGCGTCAGCCATCTGTGCCAGGCCTGCGCCGTTGCCAAAGCCAATTTCCAGTGTCAGCTTTCCCTGGGCAGGTACCAGTGTGTCCGGGTTTAACATGCCGGCTTCAGGATCAAGGCCATAGTGTGGCCAGAGCGATTCAAGTGCCTGCTGTTGTGAGGTCGTCAGTCGTCCCTGTCTGCGGACGAAGCTGCGTATGCGGCGCTGGGGGGGCTGCTCGTGCATGATGATGTCGATGATTCAGGTAATCCATGGTAACAGGGCGCTGAGTATCACGCCAGCCAGCAGAAAAATCCAGCGGGTATTGCCAGATCCATGAACTGTTGTTTGCAGTTCCGGGTGTTCGAGCGCTGTTAGCAGAGATTCGGGATCAGTCAGCCGGGCGTATTGCATGCCTGTGAGGTTGGCTATGCTACGCAGTTCAGTCTCGTGCAGCCATGACATATAAAGTGCATGGGGGTCAGGTAGGCCAAGGTCACCATTTTCCCAGAATCCCTGATGGACATTATTGCGATCCAGCAGGGGAACGGGGCTGGGGCTGGTTTTGCCAACGCCAAGCAGGAGGCCGTGGTGAGGCGTCATGGCCGTCGTAAGCGCTGTTTCTGGAGGAGCTTCGGGAGTTTCCTGGCCGTCTGTCATGAAAACCAGTGCCGAAGATTCCTGCATGTGGTCAATTTCCCGTATTGCAGCCTGAATGCCCTGTGCTATATGGCTGTCAGCAGCCCAGGCCATGCGCCAGTCAATATGCTCCAGGACATCCTGAATCACGTCAAGATGTTCGCATACCTCTATGGGAGCAAACAGCCATTCAACGGCATGATGGCTGAATACACCAAGCGCAATTTCAGAGCCACAGGGGAGTCTGGGGAAAACCTGAACCAATACCCAGCGGCTGTAACCAAGCCGGTCAGCTGGCGCACTGGCAATGCTGTAATCACGGGTATTCATGCTCTGGGTAATGTCGATCACGAATCGCGCCCGTAGTTGCAGTGACTGCCGTTCATAGCGGGGATTGATCATGGCAAGTACCAGACAGGCCAGCAACGCTGTGCCTGTCAGTTTTCTTGCCAGCGATCGCGTTCTCACGGTCCGCCTCCTGTCAGTCCAGGAGTCGTGGAGAACAGGCTGCCCTTATGCCCCCGCATATCTGATTTTGGCATTTCTCTGGGGGGAGGGGTGATGCGCCATGCATATTCAAGATGCAGGATGGCATCCCTGTGATCCGGATCATTCAGCAGACAGGCACGCAGGTGTTGTCGGGCAAGATTGAGAAGGGTGTGGATCCTGGCGTGTTCCAGGACACCTGACTGTATCCATAGCTGGCGGGCTTCAGCAAGATAGACTGTGCCTAAATCGTACTCAATCTCGCTCAGCTGCCGGGGCGTTGTATCATGGTCTTCTGTGGCCTGGGCCCTTATTTTTCGCAAGGCTTCTCCTGCGGCCAGATAATCCTGCTGCTGGTAGGCAGCCAGCGCTACCTGTTGCTGTGCAAGATCTTTTTCCATGGTGTTTAGTGCCAGTTGCTGCCACGCCGTGGCCGTCAGCAGTATCAGGATGCCAAAGCCTGTCAGTATCCCTGGACGCATGATCATGGCTCCATCCAGAGGGTCAGGCAGCGTGGCAGTAGCAGGATGGTTGCTGCCAGAACGAACCATGATGACTGATCGCGTCTTGGCATGACCGTCGTGTGCCGGAATGGATGTGATTCAAGCGTGGCCATTTGGCTTAATGCTGCTCTTACCTGTTCAGGGTTATCTGCCTCCCAGCCGTGATAGCGGTCTCCCATGGTTCTGAAGAAGCTGTCGAGCAGAAACTCGGGGGATGGCGTTTCTCCCTGGCGGGGGACTGCATCCAGATGGGCACCAAGTCTGCTGCGAAGATAAAGCCAGTAGAGATTGCTCTGCTTGATCTCTACGGTCTTCCGGATCAGCGCCTGTGTCAGTGGCTCAATTTCGGCGGCGCCATCGGAAACCAGAATAAGGGCACGACGGTTACCCTGTTCTGGATCAGGGTCTGGAAACAGGTCGAGTGCCGCCAGCAGTCCCTCTCCAATCCTTGTTGCGCCATGGCCACGGTCAGATGAGGCGTGAATGGCCGCAAGTATGGCGCTTCGTTTATCGGTAAGGGGCATGACATACATAGGCGCTGCACTGAACGCGACCATGCCAAAAAGGTCGTGTGGTCTTTGGCGCACAAAGGCATCCAGCAGTTGCCGGGCTTCAGCATTTTTGGTTTCAGAAGCGCTTCCACCAAGATAGCGTCCGGAAAAGTTTTCATTCATGCTGCTGCTACGATCCAGCAGAAAAACCATATCAGCCCCTTCACCTTCAATGCTTCGGGGCGTGTCTTCAGTATAGGGACTGCCCAGCGCCGTGATCAGGCTGATGATACCGAGGCAGGTCATCCATCTGAGCGTCACGTGCAGTTGCGTGGACAGTTTATCTGCAGGAAGTATCGACATGGATATATGCATGACTGGTTCGTGCACGCGTGGCCACCATGGTGCTGTCGCCAGAGGCAGAAGCAAAAGCCATACTGGATCCTGCAGGGATAGCCATGTGGTCATGGCGGCAGCTTTTTTTCGATACGGGCGCACTGGCGTACCAGTTGCAGCCATCGTTGCTGATCGAAAGCTGGAGCACCGTGGGGACATGCTGCTGCAGTCTGGTACAGGTAGTGCTCAGCCGCCTGCAGACAGGCCTGCAGTTCGTCTGCCAGAGGCCTGAAAGCCGGATATTCTGCCACGAATGCAGTGACGTCTTCTGGTCCGAGATTTCTGCCTGCAAGGTGATGCAGGCTTTCATGCAGTCTGCTGAAAAAAATGGAAGCCAGATGTGTATGGGCGGGACGCTGCTTCATGATTTTCAGCAGGGACTGGAAATTCATGGCGCTGCGTGGCCGTCCTGATATGGCATGGAGGCGCAGGCCTGCCATTACCATCAGGGCGCCAAGCGCCTGCAGGCCGTATCTGATGATGCTGGCTGCCTGTGAGGATGGTTCATCCTCAAATGGATGTAGCGGTTCCAGATGTATCATGGCGTCGTCGATGTCTGGTGCAAGGCGCGGTGTGGTCCTGATCTGTCCCTCAGGTATCCTGATTTCCATGGCGTTCTGTCCATCCCGTCCAATCTGGATCATGATTTCGGGCAGTATCACTGGTTCAGCGTTTCTGGCGCCACCCAGCCACTGATAGTGCAGTGCCAGTTCGCCCTGCTCTGCATCAGGACCTGCAGCCTGCCAGATGCAATCAGTCAGGGCCAGTTGCTGATTGACCAAACCAGCTGTTGGCAGACTGTCCTGCAGGATATGACTATGGGGTGGAAGTTGCATCCTGATGACGCTGGTAAACTGATCTCCAGTGCGCAGGATCTGCTGCTTTTCGTCAAGACGTATGACGGTCATGGCTTCTTCTGCCAGTACACGGAACTGGACGCTTAGCAGAATGATGGCGATGACAGGATGCACTGCTTCAGTCCGGGTAAAAATGCCGGGTGATTGGCCGCGGGTCAAGCGGCCCTGTCATGGCGATCATGGCGCAACCATGCTGTGCCAGATAGTGGCTCAACCTGGCTGTCCACTGATCTTCGTGCTGCTGCCATTTTTGGGTCAGGCGGGGGCGGCTCAGAATGGGGGAGCGCCTCCGTGTTTCCGGATCGTATAATGTCAGCATGCGCCATGCAGGCAGTTGCGACAGCCATGTGTGGTTGTCACGGGTGCGTAGGCATATGGTGTCATGTCTTGCCAGTTGTGGCAGCAGCTGCTTAAGAAGATCTTCAGGCCAGTAAAAATCGGAAAGCAGAAAAATCAGTGCACGCCTGGCAGGAAGTGCTTTGGCAATATCCAGCAGTCCCTCGCTGCCTGTCTCTTTAAAGCTTTGATCCATCTGCAGGTGCTGGATGACGGTGTGCGGAAGGCCTTGCCTGATGGCAGGGGAAAGAAGTGGTATGGCGTCAGTTTTTTGCCTGGCAGCTGTCCACAGGGCGCAGCGGTCGCCGGCCAGGAATGTGGAGTAGATGATGCACTCCAGCAGGCTGGACAGCCGATGCAGGTCACTGCCATCTGGTGAAAGCAGCATGGACGCCGATGTGTCCAGCATGATATGGATATCACAGCCAGTAGGCGGGCGGTATTGCTTCACTACCCAGTGACCATAAGGATCAAGCAGGCTCGCCCGCAGATCAATGTGCCGGGCACTCGCGCCTGCGTGCCAGTGTGAGCTGAAGCTGTGCAGTTCAAGCCCTTCGCCTGTCCTGTTTCCCGAGTAGCCACCGTGCTGCTGGCTTTGGGGACGCCATGGAATGCGATAACGGAAATACGGTTGCATCAGGGAGATACGATGGTGTTCACTATCTTTTTGATGATGCGCGGCAGCAGTTGCGCCTTCTGCAGTTCCAGGGCCGGGTGCAGGTCCATGCGGTGAATGGCGGCATCATGAAATACATGGCGTATATCTCCCGGTGTCAGATAATTCCTCTCCTGCAGCCATGCGTGCACTCTGGCGGCTTTCAGCAGTTGACTCATGCCGCGTGCGCTCAATCCGGTTGAAAGCGGTTTCTCCAGACCGGTGTCGGACAGGATAATGCCAAATTTTTCGGGATGATGGGTGGCTTGCCACAGCTCAAGCGCGTACTGCTGGATATGGTCGCTTGCGTGCATGTGATTCTGGATGCTTTCAGCAATCGCTGGCAGTTCGGTGTAACACAGGATACCTGTCGCAAGCTGGCAGATCAGGCTGTCGGTATTATGGTAGCGGGTGTTGAAAATCAGTTCTGCCTGTATTTCGCGGACATGACTGGTCTCAATGGCAATTTCCATGAGAAAACGGTCGCGGGCGGCTATAGGTATTTCAAAGGTCTCGTCACGCTCAAGAGCGTTTCTGTCCGCAAACACCTGAAGGTAGGGAAACAGCCATTCCCTGTTGAATGCTCTGGTCTGCCGTTCTGCCATGATGCGTAGCAGTACGGCGTGGATCTGGGGGCGGGCCCTGTTGATTTCGTTAAAGAAAAAAACCGAGAGATCCTCGCCATGCTGGAGGAGTGGGCCTGGTTCTATTCTGGGTTTGCCGTTCCCGTCAATCTGGGCGTGATAGAGCAGATCCTGCGGCAACAGATCCACGCTCCCTTCTATGCGTGCGTATTGCCCGCCAAGGCAATGGGCTACGGCTCTGAGCAGGGTGGTTTTGCCAGTGCCGGCCTGACCTTCCAGCAGGATATGACCGCGTGCAAAAAGGGCAAGAGTAATTTTATGGATGGCATCGTCAAGGCCTATGACGGCCTTGCCGACTTCTTTCTCGAAACGTTGGGCGCGATGGCGCCAGTCAGCAAGCGTGTTGTCTGGCGCCGCCACCTTGGCCCATTACCTGGAGGACTGCGCTTCTTCGATCAGGGGTTCGAAACGCTTGACCTGTTCCCTGCCAAAAGCAAGCAGTTGCAGTCCGATTTCAAGTACCAGCTGGTAAAGCTGCGGCATGCGGTAAACCTGGAGCCCGACATAGCCAAGGGCGGCCATGCCAATCATGGCGGCCAGCGCAGTAGGGAATCCAAGCCCTGCAAAAATCCTGATGACCTGAGTCATCAGATCCAGAGGTAATACGACCAGCATACCGAAATAGACCAGCGTCATGAACATAAACAGAACGTAGGTAACAAATTTGAAAAACTTAGCCAGTATCAGGTTGATTTTCATGCTGGTATCCTTGGCCGATATAAGGATTTGAATCTGAGAAAAGCGGGTCATCTGACCCGCTTTCCGGGTACCGCCGGGGCTTTAGATCAGGGTGACCTGATCAGCCTGTGGGCCCTTGGCTCCCTGTACTTCAACAAATGTTACACGCTGTCCCTCTTTCAGGGTCCGGAAGCCGGATCCCTGAATAGAGCGGAAGTGTACGAAAAGATCCGTACCATTTTCGCGCTGAATGAATCCGTATCCCTTCGTTTCGTTGAACCACTTAACGGTCCCTTGTTGCACTTGAGTCATGAACGTCTCGCTGTAGATCAGTATGAGCCTGGTAAAAGGCCAGATATTTCACGCCGCACGGAGCAGCACCGGCACTGGTACCTATGAGTTACGAGAGTGTATGGAGCAGGAAGACCTTACAGAGGGGGGGTTGCCACGCTGAATCCACTGCCGCGTTCCCGGTACGCAGTCTGCTGTAGCTTACCTCAGCTTGCATTCATTTCAAACCTATTTTGCAAAAAATATTTGACTGTCATCGTGTATGATGGCGCTTTGTTTTAAATCCGGAGGTAAAAGCATGACCTTTCATGGCATGTGGCGCTCAGTGGGAAACTGTCTGGCCGGCGCGGGGATGCTGTTTTTTCTGGGGCTGCCTGTGACATGGGCGGGCGATGTCATGACTGATGTTTATGCTATCCAGTCTGAGTGGGAGCAGGCTTTTTACCGGATGCCCGATGCTGAAAAACCAGCCCGTTACCGTAATCTTATCGCCCGTCTGCAGGTGCTGGCAGCCAAATATCCCTACCGTCCCGAGCCACTCATCATGGAGGCTATTGTCCTTTGTACCTATGCGGGTGCCGAGTGGGGGCTCAGTTCGCTGACCCGGCTGGATCAGGCCAGGGCTTTGCTGGAGCGGTCTCTGGAAATGGATCCGGCAGCGATGGAGGGATCAGCCTATATCACGCTTGGTAACCTCTATTACCGTCTGCCGGGCTGGCCCATTTCCTATGGCGATGATGATAAGGCTGAATATTCCCTGCGTAAGGCACTGGAGCTGTTTCCCAATGGCCTGGATGCCAACTACTTCTTCGCCGATTTTCTGATAGAGGATGACCGTGAAGAAGAGGCATTGCCTTATCTGGTCAGGGCCGAATCAGCACCAACACGTCCCCATCAGGTACTTTCTGATGCCAAGCTCAAAGAACAGGTGGATGCCGCCCTGCGTCATTATCACTCACGTGAGTCTGGGCATGGTGACTTTTTTTCCCAGTTCATGCCGGTTCTGGAGCACGGCAAATAACCGGCGCTGAGGCCTTCTTCAGCCAAGGATCATGACGCCGTCCATTTCAACGCCTGCGCCACGCGGGAGTGCGGCTACGCCAATGGCCGCGCGAGCGGGGTAGGGGGCAGAGAAATAGGCGGCCATGATTTCATTGACCAGCGGAAAATGTTGCAGGTCGGTCAGGTAAATATTGAGCTTGACGATGTCATTGAGGGTGCCACCTGATGCGCGTGCAACCGCGGAAAGGTTATCAAAAACACGGCGGATCTGGACGCTCATGTCGCCTTCCACCATCTGCATGCTTACGGGATCCAGCGGAATCTGCCCAGAGAGATAGATGGTGTTGCCCGTCCGAATAGCCTGTGAATAGGTGCCAATGGCTTCGGGGGCTTCGCTGGTATGAATGATTTCGCGATTCATGCTGTTTTTTTCCTTGTGTCGGATTTGACGCGGGTAATTTTGAGTACGACCTTGAGATGACGTAATTCCCGCATGACATTGGCAAGGTGGATCCTGTCCTTGACCTTGAGCGTAATGATGTCAGTGGATGTCTGGTCATCCTGGTTGATGATGGAAATGTTTTCGATGTTGGCGCTCATTCTCGAAATGGCTGACGCAATTTTGGCCAGTGTACCCAGCTGGTTAAGCAGTTCGAGGCGAATGATGGTGGTGAACTCGCCGCTAACCTCCGTTGACCATTCAAGGCTGAGCGGATCCATGTTTTTCTTGCTCAGTTCGCTCAGCTGCGCGCACTCGGACTGATGCACCGTGATGCCTTTCCCTGGGTTGAAAAAACCGATGATCGGGTCGCCTGGAATGGGGCGGCAACACTTGGCCAGACTGACCAGTATGCCTTCAGTGCCCTTGAGAATGAGCGGGGTCGGTGTATAGGCTGGACTGCCTGATGGCGTCCCGTTTCTGAGCAGTAGTTTCTGGGCCACCAGAAAAGGCAGCCGGTTGCCGAGACCGAGTTCTTCCTGCAGTTGTTCCAGCGAGTCCAGATTCATTTCCCTGAGCGTGGCGCGCAGTGCCCGCGGTGTAATCTGTTCAAGAGAGGTGGCGTGCGCTGACAGTTCCTGTTCCAGCAGGCGTCGACCCAGTTGCGAGGCTTCTTCCTGACGGAAGGAGCGCATATGGGTGCGTACCGCCGCACGTGCTTTCGCTGTTACCAGATAATTGAGCCACTGGGGATTGGGGCGCGCCCAGGGAGCGGTGATGATTTCGACTGTCTGGCCGTTCTGCAGGGGGGTGTGCAGGGGAACCAGCACGCGGTCGATGCGCGCTGATACGCAGGTGTTGCCAATGCCTGTATGGACAGCATAGGCAAAATCGACAGGAGTTGCGCCGCGTGGCAGTTTGATCACTCTTCCCTTGGGGGTGAATACATAAACTTCGTGCTGGAACAGGTCAACCTTGAGGTTGTCCAGAAACTCCATGGAATCGCCAGCGGTTTTCTGTATCTCCAGCAGTTCTCGCAGCCATTCATGGGCGCGTGCCTGACTGTTGGCAGCCTGTTCCTTGTCACTTTTGTAAAGCCAGTGCGCTGCAATACCGGATTCCGCTGTCTGGTGCATGGCGCGCGTCCTGATCTGCATTTCCAGAGGAAGGCCGAAAGGTCCGACCAGTACGGTATGCAGGGACTGATAGCCATTGCCCTTGGGAACCGCGATATAGTCCTTGAATCTGCCGGGAATGGGTTTGTAGAGCGTGTGTGCGAGCCCAAGCGTCCGGTAACATTCGTCAATGGTATCGACAATGATACGGAAAGCATAAACATCGTAGACCTGGGAAAATGGCAGATGCTTGCTCCGCATTTTCTGGTACAGGCTATAGAGATGTTTTTCCCGGCCAATGACTCTGGCATGCACCAGTCCGGCCTCACTCAGTCGGGCATGCAGGGTCTTTTCCACCGTGGCCACGATTTCCTTGCGGTGGCCGCGATTTCTGCGGACAGTGCTGTTCAGGACCCGGTAACGGAACGGGTGCATGGCGCCGAAGCCAAGATCCTCCAGTTCCAGTCTGACCTCGTTCATGCCCAGCCGGTTGGCTATAGGCGCATAGATATCAAGGGTTTCACGGGCAATGCGCCGCCGCCTTTCAGGCGTCATGGCTTCCATGGTGCGCATGTTATGTAGCCGGTCTGCCAGTTTGACCATGATCACGCGCAGATCCTTGACCATGGCCATGACCATCTTGCGCACATTTCTGGCCTGGGCTTCCGCTCTTGACTTGCAGTCGAGTTGCGTCAGTTTGCTGACGCCGTCCACAAGGTCGGCAACCTCGCTGCCAAATCGGGATGCCAGTTCTTCCTTGCTGACCGGTGTATCTTCAATCACGTCGTGCAGGATGGCAGCCATGATACCCTTGGCGTCCATACGCATTTCGGAGAGGATCAGGGCCACTGACAACGGATGGCAGATATAAGGCTCTCCGCTGACGCGGAACTGGCCGCTGTGCGCCTGTTCGGCAAGCGCATAGGCTTCCCGCACCTTCTGGACTTGCGGCTGATCCAGATAGTGTCCGGTCTGTTCGCACAGTCGCTGCAGCAGTTTTTCCTGCGGCAGCTCCGTTTTCAAGTCCGTAAGCACGGCTGCAAGCTAGATGCCGTCCTCAAATTCACCAAGATCCTCATCCCTGATGATCATGGTTTGCGGACGCTCAATGGTATAGCGGTCTTCACGTATTTTTTCGTGGATGTAGGCTGCGGTGATTTCGCCTCCAGCGATCTCGCGCAGCGCGACTACGGTCGGTTTATCGTTGTCCCAGTCGACTCTGGCATCTTCACGGTGCCGCTCCAGCACACGTGCGCGCTTGGTTGCCAGCAGAACCAGCTGGAAACGGTTGTCTACCTTGTCGAGGCAGTCTTCTACGGTGACTCTGGCCATGTGGATTCCTTGATAGTCTGGCTTGATGATAATGGGGGTGTCAGCGGGGCTGGTGGCGCTGTTCCAGCATGCGGACGGCAGGCAGAATCCTGCCTTCCAGAAACTCCAGAAAGGCGCCCCCGCCCGTTGAAATATAGGAGATACCGTCGGCAATGCCATATTTGTCAATGGCGGCCAGCGTATCGCCGCCGCCTGCAATCGAAAACGCGGAGCTGGCAGCAATGGCGCGCCCCAGAGTCTCCGTGCCTTTGCCAAACTGGTCGAACTCGAACACACCCACCGGGCCATTCCAGACGATAGAGCCAGCCCTGCTCAGCAGGGAGGCATACAGGGCGGCTGTCTCGGGGCCTATGTCAAAGATCATGTCGTCATCATCCAGCGCGTCCACAGACTTGATAACGGCGGGTTCTGAAGGGTCAAAGCGCTTGCCGGTGACCACATCTACTGGTATCGGGATTTCACGTCCTGCATCCGCTGCGGCCTGCATGAGTCTTGCCGCCTCGCTGACCAGATCGGGTTCATACAGTGATTTGCCGATATTATGACCGGCAGCCTTGATGAATGTGTTGGCGATGCCCCCCCCGACAATCAACTGGTCAACAACGGTTGACAGGCTGTCAAGCACCGTCAGTTTGCTGGAAACCTTGGAGCCACCGACAATGGCAACCAGAGGGCGTGCAGGGGCTTTCAGTGCTTTGCCGAGCGCGTCCAGTTCTTCGGTCAGCAGCAGGCCGGCACACGCTACGGGCGCATAGAGGCCGGCACCGTGGGTGGATGCTTCAGCCCGGTGTGCGGTACCAAAAGCGTCCATTACGTAGATGTCGCAAAGCGCGGCCAGTTGCCGCGCCAGTCCTTCATCATCCTTTTTTTCACCGCGGTTGAAGCGTACATTCTCGAGAAGCACGACTTCACCTGGAGCGACGGCAACCCCATTCAGGTAGTCGGTGACCAGTTTCACCGGCTGCTGCAAAAGATGGCTGAGCGCATCAGCAACAGGTGCCAGAGATAGTCCGGGACTGGCTTCACCTTCAACCGGGCGCCCAAGGTGCGACATGACCATGACGGCGGCACCCTGATCAAGCGCATGGCGGATGGTGGGAATGCTCGCACGGATGCGTGCATCGCTGGTGATCACGCCGTCAGCAACGGGCACATTAAGATCCTGCCTGATCAGAACTCTTTTGTCCTTGAGTTCCAGATCCGTAATACGTGTAAAGGTCATCGTCGTTATCCTAAGGTTCAGGTGGGCTGGCGCCATTTAATGGAGCATCCGATACTGGGAACCTGCTGCTGTGGGCCCTTGCCGGTTGCTGCAATCTGCAGCATGGCCTCGTAGAGTTCTCTCGGGCTGTCAGCAGGAGCAGGGTCGCGCCGGCTGGCATCCAGTCTGCCACGGTACTGAAGTTCAAGGTTGGCGTTATAACCAAAAAAGTCTGGAGTACAGACTGCGCCATAGGCCTGGGCGATGTCCTGACTGGCATCAAGAAGGTAAGGGAAAGAAAAATGCCAGTCGTCGGCAATCCGTTGCATGTTTTCGAAACTGTCCTCTGGATAGGCTTCCGTGTCGTTGGACATGATGGCTGCCACGCCGATACCTGCTGCCATGAGGTCATTGGCATCCCTGACCACTCTGTCATGCACTGCCTTGACATAAGGACAATGATTGCAGATGAACATGATCAACAGTCCGCGGGGGCCCCGGCAGGCATCCAGTGTCCAGATGCGGCCGTCTGTGCCCGGCAGGCTGAAGTCAATGGCGGGTTTGCCGAAATCGCAGATGGGGGTTTCGAGGCTTGCCATGGCAATATTCCGGTTTACAAAAGTGGAGTGTAATGATAGCAGAGTCCAGAGGGCAGGTCACAGTCTCTGCGGTGACTGTCTATTGACACGGGATCAATCTAGAATGTCAGTCTGTTTCTGCCTGACTGGATGACAGTGATGGGGTTTTGCCTGATGCGGTGGTTTTGGGGATTGCTGTTTGTCGGTATCTTTTGGAGTGTAAGGGTTTCTGCACAGCCTGACATGCGTATTCTGGTGGATGTTTCGGGTAGCATGAAACAGTCTGATCCTGCCAATCTGAGAGTGCCCGCCCTGCGCCTGCTTGGTGATCTCATGCCATCTGGAAGCCGTGTGGGAATCTGGCTGTTTGATGGCGAGGCGCATGAACTGATGCCTTCTCGCATCAAGGATCCGGCCAGCGCCAGACAGCTGCGCGCGTTGGCCGCCCGCATTCATTCCAGAGGCGCTTTTACTGACATTGAAGGGGCTCTGCGCACGGCCATGAAGGGCTGGAACGGTGCGGCTGAAGATCGATCCATCATGCTGCTTACTGATGGCAAAGTCGATCTGTCCAGCAAACCAGAGGATGCTGTCCAGTCGCGGGAGCGTATCCTGAAGGAGCTTGTGCCCCTGTTGCAGCAGCTCAAGGCACGTGTTTACAGTGTGGCGCTGTCTGATCAGGCTGATGCTCCGCTGCTGCGCCAGCTGTCAGAGGCTACGGGTGGATGGTTCGAGGTGGCGCATGATGCTGCTGCCTTACAGAAGCGCTTTCTCACGGTTTACCGGCAGGCGGTACCTCACGAATCGGTACCTATCATCAATAACGATTTCCGTATCGATGCCAGGGTACAGGAGTTTTCGGTAGTGGTATTCCTGAGGCCAGGAGCCCGGCCAACGCGGATCAAGCCTCCCGGTGGTCGTGCATGGGGGCAGCAGGATGCGCCAGCAACAGCGCACTGGCGTCATGAATCAGGCTACGATCTGGTCACGGTACATCTGCCCGAAGCTGGCACCTGGAAGCTTGAGGCTGACATGGATCCCGACAACCAGGTCATTGTGGTGACGGATCTAGGTCTTGAGCATCAGCCGCTGCCTGCCTATCTGCACCAGGGGGATGGGCTCGCTCTGGTCTCATGGCTCACGGACGGGGGGCGATTGATCAGTGATCCACGCTTTCTTGGAATCCTGGATATGTCGGTGTCTATGGCCACTGTTGAACATCCCGAGGCTGCTGTGAACCATGCTTTGCAGCCTGACAAGGCCGCGAATGGCCGCTTTGCCGCCTCAGTCGCATTACCCGAGCATCCTGGCCGTTACGTCGTCAGCTTTCGTGCTGATGGCGGGAGTGTGCAGCGCCAGCAGGAACAGACTGTGGAGCGTCTGCCTGACTGGGTGAGCTGGGTGGTCGCGCCTGCCGGTGATGGTCATCAGGGACTGACGGTGCGACTGACGCCGCATCCGGAAGCCATGGATGTTTCAGACTGGCTGCTGGAGGCTATGGTGGCTGATCAGGGGGCGTCAGGATTCAGTCCATTGCCTGTCAGGACTGAAGGTGTGGAGCGGCTGGTGGATGTGGCACTGCCGCAGGGGGGCGGTGTGCAGCTGGCATTGCGCGTGAGTGGGCGTTCCCTGCTGGGAGAAACTTTCAGTGCCGTGCTGCCACCGATTCCCCTTTCCGCGGCTGACCTGCCTGGTGCTTCATCCCTGCCTGAGGCCGTCTCACCCAGTATGCAGGCTGAGTCAGGACATGCGCCGCCATCTGAGGCAGTGCCTGCCCTGGCTGTCCATGAACAGGTAGCCGATGCGTTGATCCGGTGGCCAGCGCCGGAAGAGTTGCGCATGAACCTGTTGGTGCTTGCTATTGTCAATTTTGTTGCGGCCGCCCTGTTTTTTTTCTGGCGGGCACGGCAGCGTAAGGCCAGCAAGAACATGCTGGCAGAGATGCAGCGCAAACTTGGTGCTTAAGTTTTTTTACTGGATGCCGATAAGAGCCGGGAGTATGTGTGTATGATATTCGTCAACTCCCTGCTGTTTATGGTGCTGCTGGAAGTATCTCTGGTATCGCTGGTCTGTCTCGGCGTGCTGGGCTACAGGTTCAGATACAGGCGGCGCAGTCATGCCGAGGATGCCGGACGTCTGGTGGAGCATTTCCGGCAGGCGCTGGATGACAGGCGTATGACTCTGCGACAGGATCTGGACCCTGGCTGGCAGGCCTGCCCCCAGTCCGTGGTGGATGTGGATAGTATGATCGCGCAGGAAGCCGATTTTTACCGGTTTTTGCTGGAGTTGCTCCAGGGTGGCGATGCCTCAGCCTGGTCCCAGCTTGAGCCTAGGCTAAAGGCATTGCTGGCACCTTACCGGATGGCCATGACGGCGCTGAACTCACATTGTGGCCAGCTGGGCAATCAGGCAGCACTGGTCGCAGGTCTCCGGCAGGATGTTGAACAGGCACTTGATGATGTCGAGGTGCTGGCAACCCAGTTGCATGAGGCGCGACTCACTCTGTCGCGGGTATCCGCTGAATATGCAGATCTTTTTGTAAGACATGCCGGGTCGGCTGAGCTGGAAGCGAGCCGCCAGCGCATGCTGGATTACTATGAGCGATGCCTTAAAGGGCGGCTGAGTACTGTGGAGAAGGCATGAATATCCTGTTGCTGATTATTGCGCTTGAACTGGGTCTGGTTGGGGTGGGCGCGATCATCTACCTTATGCTTGACCAGCGGCGCAGAATGGCTGCGCTTAAAAGCATCATGAGCTATTGGTTGAGCACGGCAGCCGAGCGTGAATCCATCCGCAAGGAGCGCAGTTCGGCGCTGGTCAAGAATCTTGGACTCAAGGAATATGAGGGCGTTGAGCTGCAGAATCGCTGGCGCCACGCTGAAATGGGGTTCCTTTCGGATACATTCAGGCGGCTTGAGTCCAACAGTCCAAACAACTTTGGTGACTTTGCCCAGATGCATGCCCGCCAGATGGCAGAGCACGATCAGGCGCTGATTGACATCTATCTGCGTGATAAACGCCGGGCGGCGGCTGTGGCCAGGCAGGCAAGCAGGAATGCTGCGGCAGAAGCCGCTACAGAAGCTGCCTTGGCGGCTGAAGCTGCTGCAGCTGCTGCTGAGGTCGCCGCAGTGGTGGAGGCCGAGCATCTGATGCTGGCTGATGGCGAAGCGCAGGCGGGTGAACCTCTGCCTGCTGATGATACCGATGCATAGCCGCTAACGTCACTGGAAAACCTGATTTGTCCCGTATCATCCTGACGACGCTTAATGCCAGGTATAGCCATGCATCCCTGGGCCTCCGCTATCTCTATGCCAATATGGGATCCCTGCAGCCAGATACCTCTCTGCTGGAGTTCACCATAGCTGACAGGCCGGAAGTGCTTGCAGAAAAACTGCTTGCCTGCAACCCCGATATCGTGGGCATTGGTGTCTATATATGGAATATTGAACCGGTGACCCAGCTGGTTGCGCTGTTGCGTGTCCTCCGGCCTGCGTTGTGTATCGTGTTGGGGGGGCCCGAGGTTTCCCATGAGTGGGCGCAGCAGCCGGTATTCCAGTGGTGCAGTTATGTGATCACTGGTGCGGCAGATCTGGCTTTCCGCGATCTCTGTCTGGCGGTGCTGGCTGGCTCTGCGCCCGCAGGCCGTGTGATACAAGGTGGCACACCTGATCTGGCGCAGATCCAGCTGCCTTATGCCTTTTATTCAGACCATGATATTGCCCATCGTATCCTGTATGTCGAGGCTTCACGCGGCTGCCCGTTCAAATGCGAATTCTGTCTGTCTGCGCTGGACAAGACGGCTACAGCATTCCAGCAGGAGCGTTTTCTTGCGGCTCTGGAGGATCTGTGGGCGCGTGGCGCACGGCAATTCAAATTTGTCGATCGTACCTTTAACCTGAATATCGCTGCCAGCCAGCGTATCCTTGCCTTCTTTCTCGAGCGGATGGAGCCTGGTGTCTTTGTGCATTTTGAGGTGATTCCCGATCACCTGCCTGAAAGTCTCAAAACCATGCTGGCCCAGTTTCCCGAAGGTGCCCTGCAGCTGGAAATTGGCGTGCAGAGTTTTAATCCTGAAGTGCAGGCGCGTATTCAGCGCCGGCAGGACAATGACCGGACGGCCGCCAATCTGCGCTGGCTACGCCAAGATTCCCGGGCGCATCTTCATGTTGATCTGATCGCCGGTTTGCCGGGGGAGGATCTGGCCAGCTTTGCCGCAGGATTCAACCGGCTGGTTGCGCTGGATCCACACGAAATCCAGCTTGGCATACTCAAGCGCCTGCGCGGGGCACCCATTGCAAGGCATGATGTGAGTAGTGCCATGCGTTATCATCCCTATCCGCCTTATACGGTAGTCAGTACCGACGGCATGGATTTTTCCACGTTACAGCGGATAGGCCGCTTTGCCCGTTACTGGGATCTGGTTGCCAATTCCGGCCGTTTCCAGAAGACCCGGCGCCTGCTGCTCGGCGAGGCACCTTTCGAGCGGTTCATGCAGTTCAGTGACTGGCTGTATGCAACCGTCGGACGCACCCATGAAATTTCGCTGGACCGGCTGTATGATGCCCTCTACGAGGCGCTGACCGGGGTGCTGGAGATGGACGCTGGTGAGGTGCGTGCTGCGCTGGCGGATGACCACCGCACCAGCGGTATCAAACGCATTCCGCGCTGTCTGGAAGGCCCAAGAAATCAGGTGAACCGTCCGGCAGTTGAGCGGGCTGAAGCCATGATGCCCAGGCGCCAGTCACGGCACCTTGCCGGCACTGCTGAATGATCATGGAGATGTGGGATGTCCGATACTCAGGAAAGGGATGAAGACTGGCTGAAGGAAATCAGCTCAGGCGTTGTGCCGCTGGCGCAGGATGGGCGGGTGCTGCACCGCCGGCGCGATGTTGCTACACCTGGTCAGCTGTATAGCCGCGAGGCTGCGCAGCGCCCTCTGGGTATGGATCTCAATCCGCTTACCACCGAGTTTGTGGAATATGTCGATCCGCAGTCTACCCTGTCTTTCCGGCGTGAAGGTGTCCAGCAGGGGGTATTCCGCAAGTTGCAGCAGGGGGGCTACCGGATTGAGGCGGCTGTCGATCTCCACAAACAGAGTGTTGAGCAGGCGCGCAAGACCGTCTACGATTTTGTCTGCCATTGTGTCGAGCATGATGTGAGACTGGCGCTGATGACGCATGGCAAGGGGGGGCGGGAGCCCGGCAAGCCTGCCTATATCAAAAGTTATGTGGCGCGCTGGCTCCCCCGGTTCGCCGAGATCATGGCTTATCACAGCGCCCAGCCATGGCATGGCGGAACTGGTGCGGTCTACATCCTGTTCAGGAAGAGCGAGAAACAGAAAGCGCTTACCCGGGAAAAACTCGGGCTGACCTCCGGAAAGCCCGAGTGAGCACGGGTGACGCAGCGGCGGCGGCCTTTTTTGCCCGTGCCTGGGTCAGGCCGGAAGAGACTCTTGTCGTCGCTGCACTTGGCCATGGGCTTATCAACCAGACCTGGCGGGTAACGACTTCAGGAGGATATGTTTTTGTCCTGCAGCGTCTTAGCCGGACTATCTTCCCAAGGCCTGAACATATCCAGTCCAACATCCGCCAGCTGCATGATGCTGCCATTGATGCGGCTGGTGTTCTGCAGTTGCCGCGGCTGCTTGCCTGTCAGCATGATGCGGATACAGACCATGTGCTGGAGGGCGATGCCGCGGTCTGGCGCGCTCTGAGTTATATTCAGGGGGGGCACTCACTCCATTCTCTGGCTTCAAGCTGTCAGGCTGTCCGTGCTGGCGAGCTGCTGGGGCGCTTCCACGAGCGGGTTTCGGGGCTTGCGCCTGAGCTTTTCTTTGATACGCTTCCAGGGTTCCACGTGGCACCTGCCTACTATGCAGAGTTGATGATGGCCGCGGCCGCAGCCCCCGGTCTGGCCTCCCTGTCCGAGGTCCGCCGTATGCTGGACTTTGTCTGGCGGCGGCGCGCCCTGATTGGGGTGCTTGAGTCAGCGCGACTGGCCGGGTTGCTTACGGAGCGTATCATTCACGGCGACCCCAAGCTGGACAATATGCTGTTTCATGCAGAGACCCGTGAGCCGCTGGCGATGGTTGATCTGGATACGGTCAAGCCCGGGCTGGTGCATTATGACATTGCCGACTGCCTGCGCTCTGCCTGTAACCGCCGGGGGGAATTATCCGATACAGCGGTCGTATGCTTTGACCTGGATATTGCCATGGCCATAATGGAAGGCTATCTGCGGGTGGCGGGCCACTGGCTCACCCCCATGGATCGTATACTGCTGGTTCCTGCTGTGGTACTGCTGCCGCTGGAGCTGGGCATGCGTTTCCTGAGCGATCATTTGCGGGGGAATGTCTACTTTCGTGTGGACTCTCCAGACCAGAATCTGACGCGCGCTGCTGTGCAGTTTGCGCTTGTGAGCAGCATAGAATCCATGCTGCCTGAACTCAGGCGCGGGATTGGCCGAATGCTGCAGACACTGGCGCCCATCAGATCTGTAGCAGGAGCCTAGCTGGGTTTTCCAGTAATTCCTTGATGGTAAAAAGGAAGCTTACGGCGTCGCGCCCGTCAATGATGCGATGGTCATAAGACAGCGCCAGATAGATGATGGGCCTGATCACGATTTCGCCATTTTCCACCACCGGTCTGTCCTTGATGGCATGCATGCCAAGAATGGCGCTTTGTGGCGGATTAAGAATCGGCGTTGACAGCATGGAGCCGTAAATTCCTCCATTGGTGATGGTGAATGTGCCGCCGCTCAGGTCGTCCATGCTGAGTTTGCCCTGTCGGGCCTTCTGCGAGAAATTCACCACGGCGGCTTCAATATCAGCAAAGTTCAACTGATCGGCGTCACGGAGTATGGGAACTACCAGCCCCCTTTCCGTTGATACGGCGATGCCGATGTCGTAGAAGTCATGAAAGATCATGTCTTCGCCATCAATGGACGCATTGAGAATGGGGAACTGCTGCAGTGCAGCCACCACTGCCTTGACGATAAAGGACATATAGCCCAGCTTGACGCCATGCTTCTGCTCGAATAGCTGTTTGTGCTCGTTGCGGATATCCGCAATCCTTTGCAGGTTGACTTCGTTGAATGTCGTCAGCGTGGCAGTGTGGTGCTGGGCTTCCAGCATCCTTTCTGCAATGCGGCTGCGCAGGGGGCTCATGGTCTGGCGGCGCTGGGTTCTCGGGGCCGACTGCTGGCCCAGATCGGGCGATGCTGTCCTTGCCGCTGGCTCTGGTGCCGGCTGATACTGGCTGGTCACAGGCTGCGGCGCTGCCGCCTTTTTCTCCAGATAGTCGAGTACATCCTGCCGGGTCAGGCGGCCTTCACGCCCTGATCCTACGATTGCCGAGGCTTCAAGCTGATGCTCATTCAGCAGGCGGCGCACCGCGGGACTGATCGGGGCAGCCAGGTGTCCTGAGGGGGCGCCGCTGGCTTCAGCTATGGTGCCTGTTGCAGCAGGGGGCTCGGAGGTCGCCGTGATGGGGAGTGCGACTGGTGCTGTTTCAGCAGTGTCTTCTTCCACCGCCATCCGCGCTATGCACTGGCCGCTGGTCACGGTGGCGCCGTCACTAGCCAGCAGTTCCAGCAGTTTCCCGCTGGCCGGTGCGGCTATTTCGAGAATGATCTTGTCAGTTTCCAGTTCGATCAGTACCTGATGCTGCCTGATCGTATCGCCGGGGCCGACATGCCATGTCATCAGTCTTCCGGAACTGACCGACTCGGGAAGATCCGGGACATTGATTTCAGTGTGCATGATCTGGATTCCTGTATTTGAAAGCGACGGCTTCACCCTTGAGCGCCTGTTGTACCAGTGTTTTCTGCTGGCGCTGGTGTTCCTGGTAATGTCCTACGGAAGGTGCGGCCGAGGCCGGGCGTCCGGTATAGCCGAAAAGAATGGTTTCAGGCAGCAGATTCATGATGCGCTGCCGGAGGTATGGCCACGCGCCCTGATTGGCTGGCTCCTCCTGACACCAGGTGACATCCTGAAGATTGGGGAAGGACAACAGCAGTGCCTGCAGGGGTTGCTCGGGGAATGGGTAGAGTTGCTCCAGCCTGACAATACTGGTGCTGCCATAGGGATTGACGGTTCTTTCCTGCAGCAGGTCGTAGTAAACCTTGCCGCAGCACAGGATCAGGTGCTGAGTGTCCTGCGGATCCGGGCCGCCGATATCGGGGAGGATGCTGTGAAACTCCTCCTCCAGCAGGGATGCCACTGATGACGTGGCTGCAGGATGGCGCAGCAGGCTTTTGGGCGTCATGACAATCAGGGGTTTCCTGAATGGCTGCAGATGCTGGCGGCGTAGCAGGTGGAACATCTGGGCCGGTGTCGTAGGGACACAGACCTGGACATTGTCTTCGGCGCAGAGTTGCAGGAAGCGCTCCAGGCGGGCTGAGGAGTGCTCAGGCCCCTGTCCCTCATAGCCGTGAGGCAGCAGCAGGGTAAGGCCACTCAGCCGTCCCCATTTGGTTTCACCTGCTGCAATGAACTGGTCAATGACGACCTGGGCGTTATTGGCGAAGTCACCGAACTGGGCTTCCCAGATGACCAGTGTTTCCGGTTCAGAACTGCTGTAACCGTATTCAAAACCCAGTACGCCTTCTTCCGAAAGCAGCGAATCATAGATATGGAAGCGTCCACTACTCGAGCCAAGATGCTGCAGGGGAATCCAGGGATGACCGGTATTCTGGTCGTGAAGTATGGCGTGGCGATGGAAAAACGTACCGCGTCCAACATCCTGTCCGGTGATGCGGACATGATAGCCCTGAAGCAGTAGGGTAGCGTAGGCCAGGTTTTCTGCGCAGCCCCAGTCCATCGGTGTCTGTCCCTGCGTCATCTGGCGCCGCGCCTGCATGATGGCATCGGTTCTGGGGTGCAGACTGAAGTCTTCAGGGATGCGAAGCAGCGCGCTGGCGGCGGTTTCAAGCAGCGGTCTGTCGACGGCCGTGATCACGGGGCCATGATTGCTGGCCATGGCACGCCGGGTCCAGTGTTGCAGTGTATAGCTGCTGTTGACATCGCGG
>JBEBBU010000075.1:0-2724 GCA_041158225.1 Pseudomonadota bacterium
ATCATTGATACAGCTAAGGCAAGAAAAATGCTCAATGACATTCATGATACCCGTCGTGAGATTTTGAACATCCTTCGCAGTGATCAGAGTAGTCAAAAAAGAAAAACAGACTTAAAAAGCCTTCTTGAAAGAAAGAAAAATTCCGGAGATTATGTCAGTGATGCCTGGATTCAGGTCAATTTTACAACTACTAAACCTGATGAACAACGCATCCGTCTGGCCAGAAAATCCATAAAGTTCAAGACTGGGAACTGTTACGAGAAATCTGCGATTATTGCCACCCATATGATCGAAGCTACTCGTGGTAGCAAGCAGATTTATTGGGTTGCAAGCGAAGGCTATGACCACTGTTTTGCCATTCTGGCTGATAAAGGACAATTATCAAGGGATGACGTTCAATCAAAACCCACTTATGAGTGGCCAGGCAATGCGGTGATTGTTGATGGTTGGACAGGTGATTATTACAATTGTTCTGAAATCAGGAACAAGGCTGGAATATTCAAAATGCATAAGAATATAGCCAGAAAGGGTATCGTTAATGGATTTGATAGCATTCAGAACAGAGAAGCGATTAAAAGGGAGGAGGAAAAGAAAAATTTACAAAAAGAGTTCGGAGACTCTGACATGGCAGATATGTTTGGCTCATCAAGTCCTGACCCCATCAAAGCTATTGATATCTATGAAGATGTCACCTGGCCGCCTGTTTACGATCCATCCTTCAGACTTGCCGTCGCCAGTTTGTCGAATAAATCGTACCGGGGACAGATTCAGGCACCCCAAACTCAAATCACCTTGGAAAATCTGGTGGGGATTGCAACAGAACCGGAACTCATGGCCTCAAGTCTCATTTTGATAGTCAATGATAATGATAAGGAGTAGCCTTACCTTGCTCAGCCATAGATACCATGGACCGCATGGTAAAACCATTGAGGGCGGTTCAGCGTGATCACAATGGCAATAGTCGCTGTCACCGGTACGGGCAGGATATCAACCGTAAACAGCAGCAGCAATACCATGAAGGCCTTTAACCGGATCAGGCCTGATTGAGCCGTTGTGACATGAGCACGGCGCGGATGCCTGCCGGCATAGACATCCCTAATCAGCGTCAGGAACCAGCCAGGACGCCTCAGAATGATATAGACGCCCAAAAGGCAACATATCGAAACAGGTCCAAAACCGATGATGGCAAAAATGCCAAGAACGGAAAGACACCTTATCTGGGCGTGATTGATCACTGAAGATAGGCTTCCACAGGCACGAGCACCTTGACCTCATCGCTCACTGCCGGCAGATATTTCGTCATGCCAAAGTCGGCGCGATGCAGAGTGGCTGTGATATCAGCAGCACACAGCGACTTCTGGTTGATCGGGTTGATGCCGCAACTGAAATGCTGGATGGATACCCTGAGCGGCTTTGCTACACCCAACAGGGTCAGTGTACCTTCAGCCGCTACCGGCACATCACCTTCAAAGTTGAACCTGTCTGCATGGTAGGTGATCTCAGGAAACTGCGCGACATTGAAGAAATCTGAGGATTTCATGTGATCATTCCACTTCATCTGCCCCATATTGATCGAAGCAGCATCAATGACCCAGTCCACACTGCCGGTTCTTTTCTGGACATCCAGCTGGATGTGACCCGAGGCATGATCAAATCGCCCCCTTTGCGTCGAGAATCCAAGATGATTGACTTCAAATACCGGCAGTGTATGGTCAGGATCAATTGCGTAATCCGCGCCCCATGCAGGCCTGAACTCCAGTAACACCAGTGCAAGACAGACTAAAGTCTTATTCATGATCAACGCTCCCTTTTGATATTTCAGCCCAGATTGACAGGGCGCCACATCTTCATTCAACATGTTCCTGTTATATCATCAAGTAACCACTAAAAGTAGCGTTAACCGCGCTACCGTCAAGGATAAACTGAAGCATGATCATCAATGTTCTGTATCTGCATGGCTGGCATTCAGTGCCGGGCGGCACCAAACCTACCTGGCTGGAACAGCAGGGCATCACGATCATCCAGCCTGCCCTGCCCTCAGATGACTTTGAGGCGACAATTGCTATCGGCAACCAGGCACTGCTTGAAAATGACATTGACGTCATTGTCGGTTCCAGCCGCGGTGGTGCTGCCGCCATGAATCTCGACTATGGCCAGATTCCGCTGGTACTGCTCTGCCCTGCCTGGAAACGCTGGGGAAGCGCCACCACAGTGCCCGCCCGCACCCTGATCCTGCATGCAGAAGAGGATGAAGTCATTCCTTATCCTGAAAGCCTCGAACTGCTGGCGCACAGTGGACTTACCCCCGAAGACCACCTGATCACGACTGGCCATGATCACAGGTTGGCCGATGCTGGTAGCCTGCGTCACCTGCTTCAGGCCATCCGCACCTCGGTCAGCTAGACAGGTCAGGCATGCCTCTCCAATACCAGGCTTACCAGCTTGGGCAGCCGCTTGACATTCCCAGCCTGGACGCCATCAGCGACATACTGGAAAGCTCCGGTGCTTTTGTGCTGTTTACTACCCGCGACCCTTCGGCGGATGAACTCGCCAAGCTTCAGGAGGAGTTCAGCCTGCATGAACTGGCTATAGAGGATGCCAGCCATGCCCACCAGCGTCCCAAACTTGAGGTTTATGGTGACAGCCTGTTCATGGTGCTGCACACAGCCAGGCTGGAACCCGGTGAAGACAGCACGCGTTATGGTGAACTGCATGTGTTCATCG
>JBEBBU010000076.1:0-33011 GCA_041158225.1 Pseudomonadota bacterium
CGGATTTCAACAGCATCTTCCCGATGGCGTATTCGTTCGGGGCATTCCCGGCGGCAGCCTTGAGCAGGTCACATTCTATCTCGACATACTTCATGCCATGCGTCACCTTGGCATTTGTGTCTACAATGATGCCCGTGCGATTGAAAAAACAGTCGATAAGGGCATGACCAGCTGGCTGTTGCGTCAGGCGGGTATTCCCACGCCTGCCACCTGGGTTCTGGGGTCGACCGATGAAGCATTTTCCATTGCACGCAGGGAAATGGATCATGGACACATGGTCGTGAGCAAACCACTGTTTGGCTCGCAGGGCGTGGGCCTTCAACGCTACCAGACACATCAGGATCTTGCCAGTCTGTCCAGCGCCAATGGCATATTCTATCTGCAGCGATACATCCCGCCGCCTATGGACAGCCCTTCGCATGACTGGCGCGTATTCGTCATTCGTGGCAAGGCCGTAGCCGCCATGAAACGCTCAGGCAACAGCTGGCTGAATAATGTGGCCCAGGGCGCAACATGCAGCACAGCTTCTCTCGCCGACGATACGGCTCTTGGTGCCTTGGCCGAAGATGCGGTCAGAACACTGGGCATGGCCTATGCCGGCGTGGATATCATGAGCACAGGCTCTGGCACCTTGACTGTCATTGAGGTCAACAGCGTTCCAGCCTGGAAAGGACTGCAGGGCGTCTCCACCTGCAACGTGGCAGAACTTCTGGTTGAAGACATGCTGGCGCTTATCGGAAACCATCAATGACACGCCACTGTCAGGAAACGCTGGAATCATTGATCTGCAAGGCTTATCTCGAAGCCTGCGAAGTTGAGCTCCAGGCCTTCAAACCAGGTAATGTCAGTTACCACGCTGATGGCCACGGTATGACAGTACAGGATTTTGTCATCAGCAGCCAGGTCAGTGCATGGCCACTCTGCCGGGCGGATGTCTCGCTGGGCAGGCGTATCCGGGATGCGACTGAAGCCACCCGACACGCAGTGGGATGTAACACCAATCTGGGCATACTGCTACTGGTGGGGCCTCTGGTACAGGCAATCTGGCTGGTGGCCCAGGACAGATACCCCAGCCTGAAAACGGCTCTTGCTTTCGTGTTGCAGAACACGACAACGCAGGATGCCACGGATGCTTTCAGCGCCATTCTCACCGCTAAACCCGGGGGGCTTGGCGAATCACCTGAAAATGATGTCCATCAGTGCGCAGAGGTAACACTCACTGCCGCTATGGAAACTGCTGCCGATCGTGATACCATTGCGTTACAATACGCCAGTAATTACACAACTGTTTTTGATTTCGCAATTCCAAGGTATCATTGCGCCATGTCCCGCTGGAACGATGAGCTCTGGGCTGCTGTTTTTGTTTACACAGGTCTGCTACTGCATCGCAGCGACAGTCATGTGGAGCGAAAGTTCGGCAAACAGCACACCTCATTCATAGAGGGACATATGAAGCGTGTTGAGGGTGCTTTGCTGCAATCCAGTGATATGGATGAAGTCATGCCCTACCTGTGGGAAGCTGACAACGCACTTAAGGCGCAGGGAATTAACCCAGGCACTACCGCTGATCTGGTGGTGGCCTGCCTTATGGCAGTCCGTCTTGAGAGGCTGGTAGGTGATTTTTTCCCTGAGAAGGACACCGGACGGCAGTAGTCAGGCCGGCCCTGTTAACCGGGAGCGAAGATGTCTTTTTTTGATACAATCTGCGGACTTTTTTCCAAGAAGCCTGCAGAAACTGCACACAATATTTCTACAATATCTACACCTGATCTAACTGAGACAATAAAAGAGGAACAGCAAATGGCAAAGATTAACAAGTTGTTGGTTGGTGAGTCACTGGTAGGTGGCGGCAATGAAATTGCTCACATCGACCTGATCATTGGACCACGTGGAAGCGCTGCAGAAACTGCATTTGCTAACACGCTGACCAACAACAAGGACGGATTCACCAGCCTGCTGGCCGTCGTTGCACCGAACCTGATGGTTAAGCCCAACACCGTCATGTTCAACAAGGTTACCATCAAGAATGGCAAGCAGGCTGTACAGATGTTTGGACCTGCCCAGCGCGGTGTGGCCATGGCTGTTGCAGACAGCGTTGAAGATGGTACGATCCCGGCAGATGAAGCTGATGACCTGTTCATCAGCGTTGGTGTATTCATCCACTGGCTGGCAGAAGACGATGCCAAGATCCAGGACTTCAACTACACTGCAACCCGTGAAGCCATCAAGCGCGCTGTCAATGGCGAGCCAAAGGCTAGCGAAGTTGTTGCCCAGAAGGGTAGCGCTGCACATCCTTTTGCAGCACACAACTAATCGTTAACGTATCCGGTTGCAGCCCCAGGCTGTAACCGGATTACGGCAAAGTACAGGACTCATGCTTCTGAGTTCTTCTGCTGATAGTGAACCGTTATGAAGCGCTGTGGCCAACATGACGCCCCAGACTCCCATGGCATCGAGCCTCTCGAGATCTGCCCTTCCGCGAACACCACCAGAAGCTACAACCCTGCAATCAGGGCGCTCAGTGACCAGCTGCTGAATACCACACCAGTCAGGCCCTTCAGTACTGCCAACATAATCAAGATTCATATGGATAACGGTATCAGGCTGAACTATCCTTTCCTGCCATCCGGACGGCAGGCAGCCGAGCAGTTCTCCGCACCGGTAGTCAATAGACAGAACATCGTTCTGGCGCCAGCTCACGGCATGAGCGGTTTCTGCGCCCATCGACTCCGTTCCAATGACCTGCCTTACCTGACCGCCTGTCAGGCTCATGCCAATCCCGCCATCATCCAGCCACCACTCAATTTCCTTATAGCGCCGCACCAGATGGAGAACCAGTTTCGTTTGCGCCAGCCCTCCCGTCAAAGCATCCAGATCAGCCAGATAAATCTGCCTGAATGGATAAAAAGCCAGCAATGCATCAATCACTGCTTCCGGCGCCGGATCAGGCGCAAGCCTGCTATGCCGTATAGGCCTATAGTGCTGGCGCTCTCCTTTCATGGCATGGACAACCAGACCATTCATCAGATCAATCACAGGAATGACTTGCATTAACTTATCTCATGAAACTGTTCATCCTCGAATATATCACAGGGGGCGGTCTGGCAGGCCACAAGGCCTTACCGCCATCCATGCTGCATGAGGGTGATCTCATGCTGGCCGCCCTGCTTAGCGATATTGCAGCAGTCACCGGCATCAGCAAGATCATACTGCTGCGTGATGCACGCCTGCCCCCACCTGCTTTTCTACGCAATAGCAGCATACCTGATGACAGAATCCATATGATATGGATATCCAGTGTTGCTGAATTTGAGACGCATTGTGACCGGGAAATCAGGCGCTGCGATGCTTTCTGGCCTATTGCCCCAGAAAGTACTGGTATTCTGGAAAAAATGTGCCGTATGGCAGAAATGTACCACGTTCCTCTCATCAACTCAGGCTCTGCGGCCGTAGCCATCTGCGCCAGCAAAAGCAGCACCCTGCAAATACTTGCAGCGACAGGACTACCTGTGGTCAGCTGTTTCAGGCACGCAACACCATCAACATCTGCATATCCAGGTACATGGGTATACAAACCTGATGATGGCGCAGGATGTGATGGCGTGCAAAGACTGGCTGATACGGCGTCACTGGATCCAGCAGTTCAATGGATACGGCAACCCTGGATTGAAGGACGCAACCTGAGTATCTCAGCCATCATTCACCATCAGCGCGCATGGCTTCTGAGTATTAACCAGCAAATCATTGAATGGGACACCTGTCAGAAGGCCAGTCTTCTTGGCTGCAAAGCCAATACACCACTGCAACCGTTGTCTCTTTACCAGCACCTGATGGACACAATAGCCCTGTCTATCCCCGGGCTCGCTGCCTACATTGGTGTCGATTTCATTCTAACGCCGCATCATGGCCCTGTTCTGCTCGAAATCAATCCGCGCATGACAACCTCTTATGCCACCCTTTCAGCCGATCTTGGATGGAATATCGGCGAAGCCATCCTGGCATCCGTCGTGCAGCACGATTGGGTACCCCATACTTATACGGCCTCATCTACTGGATAAAAACATTGAATGATCAAGTAATCACCACGGTTGGCTGGGATATAGGCGGCGCCAATCTCAAGGCCGCACTCTTTAACTCCGCTGGGCAGATCATAGAGGTAATGCAATGGTCATGTCCCCTTTGGCAGGGACTCATTCATCTAAGTGACCGGATTCATGAAGCAGATGAACGCTGGTCACTAGACTGTTATCCATGCCATCATGCCATCACCATGAGCGGAGAACTGGTTGATCTGTTTCCCTCAAGACAGGAAGGCGTCCGTCAGATCATAGCCACGATGGCTGAAGCCTTACCTGGACATTTCATGCATATTTATGCCGGCAAATCAGGGTTTCTGGAATTGCAGACGATCCAGTCATATCACATGACATGCATAGCATCAGCGAACTGGCTTGCCATGGCGGACTGGGTAAGCAGCCGCCATACCAGCAATGTACTGGTGATGGATATCGGCAGCACGACCACCGACCTCATCCTGATCGAGCATGGTGAACTGAAAAATAAAGGGGTCAGTGATCATGAAAGACTGACGCGGGATGAACTGGTTTATACCGGATGCACACGCACCCCATTGATGGCTATCGCGCAAAAAGCACCTGTACACGGCGCCTGGACTCACCTCATGGCTGAACATTTTGCCACAATGGCAGATATCTATCGCATTACCGGGGATCTACCTGCACAAATGGATCTGTCAGCGACGGCGGATGGCAAAGACAAAAGCCTGGAAGCCAGCCTGGCACGCATCGCGCGCATGGTAGGTATGGATGGTTGTGAACTTGACAGGACGACAGGTGAATCCTTGGCACGGTATTTTCGCTACAAGCAGGCGGGCATACTGGCTGATGCGGTATCCAGCCAGCTGTCAAAGGCCACGGAGCGGCCGGCACTTGTTGGCGCAGGCATTGGACGATTTCTGGTTCCATCCATAGCCCAGATATTTGATCTTCCTTATCATGATATCCTTGAGTTCATGCCTGCCCATCTGTATACGGATACCGGATATTCACCTGCGGATGCCGTCCCTGCTGTTGCGGTGGGCTGTTTATGGAATGACTGCATGGAGCAACCAGCCTGATGCAAACCGCTAGATTGCCTTACAGTGAAGACAGCGCTTCCTGTTTTGCTGCCTGGATGCATAGAAAAGGTGCTGTTCTGCTGGATAGCGGTGCACCCTATATCCAAAAAGGCCGCTATGATATTTTCAGCTACGAACCGCACTGCACGCTGACGACAAGAGGTTTGCGGACACTGGTGCAATGCGCCGGTCGCGAGGACATCATTCAGGATCAAGATCCCTTTGATCTGGTACGTCAGGCGCTTGGAGAACCACTGCCACCCGCCCTCCATCCATTTATTGGAGGCGCCATTGGATACTTCTCCTATGATCTGTCACGCAATATCGAATGTATCCAGGATAGCAGGGACGAAAAGGAGCCACTGCCCTCAATGGTTGTTGGCATCTATGACTGGGCTGTCATTGTGGATCATGTTGCACGTGAAACATGGCTGGTAAGTGCCATGAGGCATGAAGCAACACGCGCCATATGGCCCCAGCTGATCAGACAGTTTTCTGCGGCGCCCCATCCTCCTGCTGCCATCACGCCGTCTTTTCGACTGACAGGCCCGGTGACAGGCAATATGACCCGAGAACAGTATACGCAGGCATTCGATCGCATACAGCAGTATATTCGCGAAGGAGACTGCTACCAGATCAATTTTGCCCAGCGCTTCACAGCCCCATGCGAAGGTAATGCATGGATACTCTATGCACAGCTAAGGCAGCTTAATCCTGCCCCCTTTGGCGCTTTTCTGAATACCAGCGATGCGCAAATACTCTGCTCATCCCCTGAAAGATTCCTGCTCCTCAAGGAGGGTCAGGTTGAAACAAAACCCATCAAGGGTACTCGCCCGCGAAGCAGCCATCCGGACACTGATGCGGCCCTGGCGGCTACACTGATGAAGAGCGACAAAGATCGCTCCGAGAATCTGATGATTGTGGATCTGCTCAGAAATGATCTTGGGAAAGATTGCAGGCCCGGCAGTATTCAGGTGCCTGGACTGTTCGAGCTTGAATCCTATGCCAGTGTGCATCATATGGTAAGCACGGTCACGGGCCATCTGCTTGAAAACAGGGATGCACTCCACCTTCTGAGAAACAGCTTCCCCGGGGGATCAATCACAGGAGCTCCCAAAATCAGAGCCATGGAAATCATTGCGGAACTCGAACCTCATCACAGAAGCATCTACTGCGGGTCAATAGGCTATATCAGTCATGATGGCAGTATGGATAGCAATATCGCTATTCGTACCCTGGTTCATAGCCATGGCTCCATGCGATGCTGGGCGGGCGGAGGCATCGTTGCTGACTCTGTGGCACAGCAGGAATATGAGGAATGTTTTCACAAGGCAGCTCCGCTACTGGAAATCATGAATCGCTTTATGGAAAAAACTGAGCGTCCATGACCAGATCATCCTGGGTGATCAAACTCGGAGGCAGTAGCCTGCAACAACCACAGCTGCGTCAGATACTGCACAACATCAGCAAACATGCCTGCCTTATCGTGCCTGGTGGCGGTGTTTTTGCTGATCAGGTAAGGTCAGAGCAGGCAAAACATGGTCTGAGTGATGTTGCAGCCCACTGGATGAGCATCCTGGCCATGCAGCAAACTGGCATGCTCATGGCTGATCTGTGTCCAGCGATACCCATGGCTGAATCACTGATCATGGCACAAGCTCAGGTTTCCAGCGGAAGACCATGTATCTGGCTACCAGCCATCAGCGAAATGAGGAAGGCTGCCGGCATCCACATGAACTGGCAATATACATCGGACAGTATCGCACTCTGGGTATGCCAGCAGTTGACCATTCCCTCACGGCTGCTGCTGGTCAAATCATGCTCTCTAAAGCGGTTACCCAGAACAGTCAGCGTCAAAACAATCCAGCAGCAGGGCATGATTGATGAAGGCTTTTCCAGCCTGCTGACAAAGGGCGGATGCCAGGTCTGGATAGCATCACTCCTGGAGCACCAGGACTGGATACCAGTTCTTGCCAGTCCGGAAACACAGAAAAATATCCACACTCTCAGGGAGTCGCTGCCTCTATCATGAGATTCTGCAGTGCCTTTACAGCCTGCGCACGATGACTATAGATATTCTTTATTTCATCTGGAAGCTCTGCCACAGACATGCCCAGTGTTGGCACATAAAAAACAGGATCATAGCCAAACCCGCCATGCCCCCTCACCTCCCTGAGTAAAATGCCCTCCCAGCTACCCTGAGCAATCAGTGGGCAAGGATCCTCTGCATGCCGCATAAGAACCATCACGCAGCGGAATCTTGCTGTCCTGAATGGATCATCAATAGCCTGCATGGATACAAGCAGGCGCTGCATATTGTCATGATCGCTGGCATCCGGGCCCGCATAACGGGCAGAATAGATACCCGGCGCGCCATTCAGTGCATCGACCTCAATGCCGGAATCATCTGCCATGGTGGGTAATCCACTAAGCCTGGCCAGATGTCTCGCTTTGATGATGGCGTTCTCGACAAAGGTCAAGCCCGTCTCCTCAACCACCAGCCGGGTAAAATTATCCTGGGAAAGCAGTACATACCCCTGCGCTGCAAAAAGAGCATTCAGCTCCCTGCATTTTCCAGAATTTGTGGACGCTAACGCAATTTTTTTCATAAGCAATGCTTCACTAATGCAGGCCAGCGTTTATATTACTGCCTCCCCCTCTTGGGAAAAAGGAGATTATGCGATGACGAAAATTTTTGACGAGGTTCTTGCGGCCAATGCCGCCTATGTATCGACATTCAGCAAGGGACAACTGGCTCTGCCGCCAGCCCGAGGTTTCGCCATTCTCACCTGTATGGACGCAAGACTTGATCCTGCAAAATATGCAGGACTTTCAGAGGGAGACGCCCACGTCATAAGAAATGCTGGCGGACGCGCGAGTGATGATGCGATCCGTTCACTTGTCATTTCCCACAAACTGCTTGGCACCAATGAATGGTTTGTCATTCATCATACCAACTGTGGTATGGAACTGTTTACTAACGAGATCATGGGTGATCTTCTTGATGCCAGTCTCGACACCGCTTCCATTGATGAAAATGGCTGGCACGACCATGGCAATGGTCCCGGTAGTAGCGAGGGGCGCTTCATTAACTGGCTTACCATCAAACAGCAGTCAACGAGCGTTACAGAGGATGTCAAGCGGATTCGCGCAAGCACCATGGTACCAGGCAACATACCCATTTATGGCTTCGTCTATGATGTGACTTCAGGTAAACTGCTCGAAGTGCCCGAAGCCATGGCCGCCGGCAGAACCTGCTAGTCAGCTCCTCATCCCCGCAGACAGGCAAGATGCCATGCGGGGATGACAGCTATGGCTGTTATTCTGCCAGCACAGCGGCCTGCATGGCCATCAACCCGGTAATACCGCTCTCTGCAATCGCCAGCATGCTGTCCAGCTCCTCACGTCTGAATGCATGACCTTCGGCTGTTCCCTGAATTTCGATGAATGCCCCAGCATCGTTCATGACGACATTCATGTCAGTTTCTGCCTCACAATCTTCTGCGTAATCCAGGTCAAGCACAGGAACACCACGGTAGATACCGACGGATATGGCCGCAACCTGTCCGTGCACTGGATTATTCCGGATCTTTCTGGCGCGCAACAGCTTGCTGGCTGCCAGTGCAACAGCAACATATCCACCAGTAATTGCAGCAGTTCTGGTTCCACCATCTGCCTGGATAACATCACAATCGACCGTAATGGTCCGCTCACCAAGTGCCTCAAGATTCAGACTGGCTCTCAGAGAGCGTCCGATCAGCCGCTGTATCTCCATGGTACGTCCGCCCTGCTTGCCTCTGGCAGCTTCACGCCCCATGCGCTCATGCGTCGATCTTGGCAACATACCGTATTCTGCGGTAATCCAGCCCGCCCCTTTACCTTTAAGAAAGGCCGGAACGCGCTCATCCACCGTCGCGGTACAAATGACTCTGGTATCACCAAATTCAACCAGCACAGAGCCCTCGGCGTGCTTGGTATAGTGCTTGGTGAATACAATATTTCTGAGCTCGTCCGCCCGTCTTCCACTTGGTCTCATAAATTACCCGCAAATGCATTTATTATACCTATGAACCGCGCCGACCAAGCATCCGTCTCAGCTCGCGACTACAGGCATGCAGGTCATGGCAGCTTAAATGTGCCATGACCTGGGAGCTTTCTTCTGGATGATCATGAACATAAATGCAGATGGCACCTGCGGAAACAGCGGCCAGAATACCAGTCGCACTGTCTTCAATCACTGCCACCCGGGATGGGCTGGTTTGCAACTTCGAGGCTGCGAGTAGAATGATGGCCGGATCAGGCTTTGGCCTGGCAACATCTTCCCGGCACAACAGGGTGAATGTTTTCAGTCGCATGGCCGATGCCGCAATGTTCATTGCGGCGTAAGCTCTCGGGCTATTGGTAGCAACGAGGTATGGAATGGCATCATGATCAAGAAAGGCAAGCAGCTCCATGGCGCCAGGCATGCAGGCGACCTCCTGACTTTTGATGATGTCTTGCCAGATCCGCTCCGCACCAGCCATAAACTGATGCCAGTGGTGCAATGGAATAATGCCCCCCTTCATCCGGCTTTCCCATTCGATGGCACTGCATCCACGCAGCCCCTTCAGAGTGAGCGTATCAATATCGACGCCCAACGCTGAGGCTGCCATTGTCCAGGCCTGGGCATAAAGGCGCTCGGTATCAAGAAGCAGTCCGTCAAGATCAAGAACAACAGCGTCAATGCTGGATATTGCCTGTCCTGATGACACGAATATACTCTCCCTCGGCTTCTCTGGAACAACCCACGATCAGACGCATGCCAAATGCCGTGGCTTCAAGCAGGCCACAGGCTTCAACCCATTCACCATCCCATGCCTGACCTACATAAGTCTGGGTATAACAATGGATGGCGTGGATTTCATGATGATCAACCTCGTACACCGAGGGCTGATGAAATCCACGGCCTGCATCAATAACCCTGCAGCGCAGTGTCTGCAAGCCCTGTTTTCTGCCAGATACCGCCCCCATAGCCCTCATATATCCTGGAGCAACCAGCGCAATATCAAATTTTCGCCCGTTGATGATACCCTGTGTGCCCTTCCTCTTTTCATGCCACTGATAGTCTTCCAGAGATCCCGGTCTGCCGCGTCTGATCCAGCTGGTTTCCAGTTCTGTATCATTCAGGGCCCTGATGCCGGCATATTCCTGTGATTGCGAATCTGTCAGCAGGCAGCGTCTCAGCGCGCTAAAGATGGTCTCATCATAAACCACCAGATCAATGTCCGACTGGCTATGCTGGGCATTCACAAGGGTTGAGCCTGTGATACCTATGCTGTCCATGGGGATGCCATAAGCGACGAAGACCGCCATCAATCCGGCAATATCCAGAAAAACATCATGGGTGTAATGCTCTGAACCGATGTTTTCCATGATCTCCCTTAACCGGTAAACAGGTTTGTAGTGTCGTCGGATCATAGTGAGCGGGATCGCATGAATGTATGCATCATGCCGTTCTGTCTTGACGACCAGATCTGGATGATGCTGTTGCATCCATTGCATGGCATCACGAGTCTCAAGCTTTATCATGTGGCCCCCCATGCAGTGATAACGTAACCATCCCGTTACATAGGCTTCGCTGCCAACTCCCTCATCAATCAAGGCAAAGAAAAGCCCATCCGCCGTTTCAACGAAGTCTCTGGGCAGATACTCTTCTCTTTCAGGATTGTGCATAATGATTTTTTTCACTTTCAGTTACCGACATGAACGAACTCAGCCATTTCAACGCCAATGGTGATGCCCACATGGTAGATGTTTCTGCTAAATCCGCAAACCATCGTGAAGCCATTGCCTCCGGCCGCATCCTGATGCAACCAGAAACACTGGCGCTGATTGCATCAGGAAGTCACAAGAAGGGAGATGTTCTGGCTGTTGCAAGAATTGCCGGCATCATGGCATGTAAACGCACAGCCGAACTGGTACCCCTTTGCCATCAGGTTCCACTGTCACATGTGGCCATTGATTTCCGCATTGATAATGCCATGAACGCTGTCATCTGTGAGGCACGGGTGGCAACAGTGGCTGTCACGGGCATCGAAATTGAAGCTCTGCTCGCAGTTCAGATAAGCCTGCTGACCGTCTATGACATGTGCAAGGCTGTTGATCGAGGCATGATGATCGACAAGATTGGCCTCCTCAAAAAAAGCGGGGGGCGAACAGGTGAGTGGACAAGAGACACCTGAAGCGCCCTCACTTGGTTTTTTGCCTGACTATATAACCGGAATGGCATCCTGGTTAGCCGTGCCTTTCTGCAGCATGACTTTTTTCCGGAAGTACCAGGCAACAGCAACCGATACAAGAGCACCCGATACTTCAACCATGACGCCAGTAGCCATGGAATGGTGCTTCCAGCCATCACCGAGTAATGGCTTGAGAATAGCGTAAGTCCAGACAAAACGTGTCATATAAAAGACTACCAGGCCTCCTATCATCCACTGGAAGGCGTTAAGCTGCCTGTTAATGGCAGTCTGGTAGTACCAGAAGCATATCACCGCGGCAAGAAATCCTCCGACCATACTGTATCTCTCCCTATGAGGTTGATACCCGCATTCACAGGTTGTCTGCGGGCATTAAAGCCCCAGTATCCTGTTTGTTCTACTATCATGCTGTGATGCTTTTCACGCTTTTCTATGCCAGGTTTCATAGCGGTAGGGATATTCAAATGCGCTGTCATCATGAATGACCTCCCTGTGCGAGCATTGCCAGTCCTGCTCGTAACATGGAAATGTCACTGAGCCCGTATAGTCATGCTCAATGATCGTGAGTATCAGCTGTTCTGCAACAGGCAACATGGCTTTATATAACTGCCCGCCACCAATAATCATCACTTCAGGTTCGTGCCCGCAACAGGTATCTATCTCACGGGTTGATCCGATCAGGACAGCACCAGGACAGGCCTGATAACCCGGATCACGGCTTATCACGATATTCAGACGTCCCGGAAGCACTCGACCAATAGCCTCGTGTGTTTTCCTGCCCATCACAACAGGCTTCCCCAGTGTCAGCGCCCTGAAGCGTTTAAGATCAGCAGGATGATGCCACGGCATGCCGGCACCATCGCCAATGACGCGGTTTCTGTCCATGGCCACGATCATGCTTATTTTCATACAGCCACTGCACCCTTGATATGAGGATGGCTCATGTAATTTCTCAGGGTAATATCTTCGTAGGTGTAGGCATCTATCGAGCTCACACCGGTTTTTATTTCAATGGATGGCAAGGCATAGGGGGTTCTTCTGATCTGCTCCTGAGCCTGTTCAAAATGATTGGCATAAAGATGCACATCACCACCTGTCCAGATAAGCTCCCCTGGTTGCAATCCAGTCTGTTCAGCTAAAAGATGGGTAAGTAACGCATAGCTGGCAATATTGAATGGCAAGCCCAGAAACACATCTACCGATCGCATCTGGAAAGACAGCGACAGGCGGTTATCTGCAACATAGCACTGAAATGCATAGTGACAGGGAGGTAGCGCCATGGATGCTATATCCGCAGGATTCCAGGCGCTGACCAGAAGACGCCTGGAATGCGGCTGGCTACGAATCTCTTCCACAAGCCTTGCGATCTGGTCAATGCGGGTGCCTGAAGGTCCCTCCCAACTACGCCACTGGACACCGTATACCGGACCAAGATCTCCGCGACTGTCAGCCCATTCATCCCAGATCGTCACGCCATGTTCATTAAGGTAGCGGATATTGTCTGCACCCTGCAGAAACCACAAGAGTTCATGGACGACAGACTTGAAGTGTATTTTTTTTGTGGTGAGCAACGGAAATCCGTCAGCAAGATCGAACCGCATCTGCCTCATAAACACACTTCGAATACCAGTCCCGGTCCTGTCCATCCTGATATAGGGGATATCAATCAGTTCCTTCAGAAGATCCAGATATTTTTGCACTGTTCAGTTTTCCGTTCTGATGTCATTGGCATGTTCCACGTGAATCTTTTTTTCGATGGCAGGATGATGGATAGCGTGACGTATCATCAGGCCACCCAAAATAAAGACGGGAATGGTCAGAACCTGCCCCATGGTTAACCAGCCACCCAGAAGGTAACCAATCTGCGCATCAGGAACACGAATGAACTCGACAAGAAACCTGATCACGGCATATCCGGTAAAGAAAACGCCAGTGATGTATCCTGAGCCACGTCTGCGCTGCCCCAGCAGATAGAGCAGACAACCGAGTAATATGCCCTCGCCTCCTGCTTCGTACAACTGGGAAGGATGCCGTGGCAACCCATCAGCTGCTGGAAAAATCATGCCCCATGGAAGACTTGTGGGGGCGCCCCACAATTCTCCATTGATAAAATTTCCAATCCGCCCCGCAAAAAGTCCTATGGGTACATAACGGAAAACAAGATCCATAAGATCCAGAAGAGGCACCCCAATAACACGGGCATATAGCCATCCTCCCAGAACGCCTCCCATGAGCCCCCCATGGAAAGACATACCTCCTTCCCATACCCTGAAGAGAAGAACGGGGTCATGCAGAAAAGCAGTCATGTTATAGAAAAAGGTATAACCAATCCTGCCCCCAACGACCAGGCCAAGGGCAACATAGAAGATAAGATCTTCAACCTGGGCCTCATTGCAGGGGAAATGTCCATCAGCAATCACGCGTTTTCTGGCAAGGTACCAGGTAGCCGAAATACCTATGACATACATCAGACCATACCAGTGCACCTGCAATGGGCCAATCTGCAACGCAACTGGATCAATATGCGGGTATGCGATCATTGGCTATCCTTTATACATCAAGATTGGCGACAGATAGTGCATTACGCTCAATAAAATCACGCCGAGGCTCTACCTCATCCCCCATGAGGGTGGAAAAAATTTCATCTGCTGCAATAGCATCTTCAATCTTGACCTGCAGCAGGCGACGCGTATTGGCATCAAGCGTTGTTTCCCAAAGCTGACCTGGATTCATTTCGCCCAGACCTTTATAACGCTGGATATGCTGCCCCTTCCTGGCATCATTCTGCATAAGCTCAAATGCACTGGCAAATGAATCTACCGGCATGATCTGGCCATCTATTCTCAGCTCGGCCTCATAGCCATGGAAAAGTTCGGTATGGAGTCTGGCAAAATCCCGCATCAGTCCATAATCAGAACCTGAAAAGAAAGCTGGGCTGACATGGAATACCTTGCTTACACCATGATGTTTGCGCTCAACACGCATGGAGCCAAAATCAGCCGATGATGTGTCATCCAGCAGGATGTTGAGCTTAATACCTGTTTCCCGTTCACTCAGAAGTGAGCCAAGTCCGGAAGCCCATGCTTCAAGTTCTGATGCTGTGCCATTGACCGGATAATCGCCAACATAAAGCAGAGCCTCAAGAAACTGCGCATCGTAGCGGTAGGAAAGCCGTCCAATCAGAGAGGTCACATGCATGAACTGATTGGATATCTGCTCGAGTGCGACTCCCTGAAGCACAGGAACATCGTCCCCACGATAAATCATTGACCTGGCAAGTGATAACTGCAGCAGATAATTATTGAGCTCAATGTCATCCTTGACATAATGCTCCTGCTTGCCCTTTTTGACTTTATACAACGGCGGCTGGGCGATATAGATGTGACCACGACTGATAAGCTCAGGCATCTGCCTGAAGAAAAAGGTCAGCAGCAAGGTTCTGATATGCGATCCATCCACATCAGCGTCAGTCATGATAATAACGCGATGATAGCGCAGCCTGTCTGGATCATATTCATCGCGCCCGATACCACAACCCAGGGCAGTGATCAGGGTGCCAACCTCCTCTGATGAAAGCATCCGGTCAAAACGGGCTCTTTCCACATTGAGAATTTTTCCCTTCAAAGGAAGAATGGCCTGTGTGCGTCTATCGCGTCCCTGTTTGGCAGATCCACCTGCAGAATCACCTTCCACAATAAACAGTTCAGATAGCGCCGGATCCTTTTCCTGACAATCCGCCAGTTTTCCAGGCAGCCCGGCTATATCAAGCGCTGATTTTCTCCGGGTCATTTCGCGCGCTTTTCTGGCAGCCTCTCGAGCTCTCGCCGCTTCAACTACTTTTTCGGCAATGATTTTACCGATGTTGGGATTTTCCAGTAGAAATGACGTCATACGCTCAGTCATGACCGTTTCAACGATGCCTTTAACCTCCGATGAAACCAGTTTATCCTTGGTCTGGGATGAGAACTTCGGATCTGGAACCTTGACCGACAATACAGCGGTAAGACCTTCTCTTGCATCATCACCTGTTGTGGCAACCTTGCCTTTTTTTCCTGATGATTTGTCTTCTATATACTGGTTAAGCGTGCGGGTCAGCGCGCCGCGAAAACCGGCAAGGTGCGTACCCCCGTCCCGCTGAGGAATATTATTGGTATAGCAGTAGACGTTCTCCTGATAGGAATCATTCCACTGAAGCGCCACTTCCACAGCAACATCATCCTTGACCGCCTGAAAACTCAGTACGCGGTCAAACAGCGGTGTCTTGTTTTTATTCAGATGTTCAACAAACGCTGCAATGCCACCCTCATACTCATAAACATCAGACTGACCGCTACGCTTGTCTTCAAGTTCTATTCTTACTCCTGAATTGAGAAAGGAAAGCTCTCTCAGGCGTTTGGCCAGAATCTCATAATGGAACTGGGTCTGGGTAAACGTCAGCTTGCTGGGTTTAAAGCGGATTCTCGTTCCAGTCGCCTGACTTTCTCCCGAAATTTTCAATGGCTCCAGTGGTTCACCATGATGATACTCCTGAGTATAACGATGGCCGTTGCGACAGATTTCCAGCCATAACTTTTCGGACAGTGCATTGACGACTGATACGCCTACGCCATGCAGACCACCGGAAACCTTGTAAGCATTGTCATCAAACTTCCCCCCCGCATGCAATACCGTCAGAATGACTTCAGCTGCGGATCGCCCCTCTTCAGGATGGATGTCGACAGGAATGCCGCGACCGTCATCTTCAACAGTCACTGATTCATCTTCATTAATGGTGACGCGCACATGGGTACAGTAACCCGCAAGCGCTTCATCAATCGAGTTGTCCACGACCTCAAAAACCATGTGGTGCAACCCTGTTCCATCATCAGTATCACCGATATACATACCAGGTCGCTTGCGAACAGCATCAAGACCTTTGAGAACCTTGATATTGGAACTGTCATACTCGTTGGGTCGTACATCTGTATCAGTCATAGGATTGTCGCCTTGGAAAGTGTCCCGTGTTCCACGTGAAACACGCTTGATTGAATTAAACTGGCATCAGATAGCCAATCTGGTTGAGACAGAGATGTCATCATCGTCTGAATGCCGAGACTCCTTAAAACCTCAAATGCAAGCCGGTAACTGCGCGAATCCAGCTCAGAACCCAAATCATCAACCAACAGCAAACATGACTTTGCGGAAAGGTTCTGCACCACAGAAACATGGGCCACCATGAATGCAAGTAGCAGCATCCTGATCTGTCCCCTCGACAGAAAAGACTTCACTGGACGATCATTCATAAGAAAGCCAAAATCAGCACGGTGTGGACCGGCATGGGTATGCTGAAGACGGCAGTCTTTGTCGAGTGTGCTGGTTAGGGCTGTCGCCAGATCCTGCGTATCTGGCCAGCCCTTTTCGTAATAAAGATCCAGATGGATTCCCGGCAACAGTAACGCACACAAATCAAGAAATCTGGGACGAAGCCTTTCAAAATAAGACAGGCGGTAAATGTGGATGCGTTGCCCATACTGCACCAAACCTTCATTCCACGATGCCAGAGATGACAGCAGGCAACCTGAACGCAGCAGATGATTGCGGTGAGTGAGAATGCGGCCATAACGACGCCAGTCATCAAGAAAGGCATGCTCCACGTGAAACACTCCCCAGTCAAAAACCTGCCTGCGGGATCTTGAGGTATCATCCAGAAGACTGAATGTAGGCGGATGCAAAAGCATCACTGGAAATCGCTGCACTACAGGCAGTGAGGAGTCAATACGCACACCGGACAAGTGATGCTCGCGTAGCTTGCGCCCCAGAGCAAACCCGACGCTATCCTCCAAAGGATCATCAAGGCGGGCAAAAACCTGTAGCGAACTCTCCCCAAGACGAATGGCATGAGAGGTAATGGCTGAACGGAAAGAGCGCCCCCTGATAAGCACATAAAATGCTTCCAGCAGACTGGTTTTTCCACTGCCATTATCGCCCGTAATAAAGTTGAAACCAGGCGCTAGATCAATTTCCTGAACAGCGAGATTACGAAATCCGTGAATATGAATACGGGAAAAAACCATTTGAAACAGCAAAAAACAGGCTAGACCAGCAACGGCATGACCAGATAACGCGCCCGTGGATCTTCGACATCCTCAAAGAGTGCGGTATGCGTCTGTTCGGCAAGCGAGAAGCGCATCGTATCCGAGGACATGGTTCCAACAACATCAAGCATATAATTGACATTGAAACACAGGTCAATATTGGGCCCTGCAATCTCGGCTGACAGCGTGTCATGAGCGCTATCGTTATCCATGCAATGCGCTTCAAAATGGATGCAGTCATCCTTGATATGTAACATGACAGCACGCGATTTCTCGGAGGTCAGAATGGCAATACGCGCAAGTACCGACTTAATGTCAGAACGGGCAATGTGAACGACATGTGAAATAGTGGCTGGCAGAACACGCCTGAAATCAGGATAACGCCCTTCAATGAGCTTGGTGGAAAACCGGAGACCGGGCAACACAAAGCTGCATGTATTGGCTGCCACTTCGATTCTCACCTGAATATCCTGATCAGGAAGCAGGCGCAACAACTCAAGAACGGCCTTTCTGGGAAGAATAAACTGCCTGATGACACCTGACGATGATGCCTCGCCTAATGAATCTTCAAATACAGCCATGCGATGGCCATCAGATGATACGCAGCGGAAAATATTTCCCGCAAACTCCATCATGACACCATTCAGAAAATAGCGCACATCCTGCTGTCCCATGAATGCAAATGTCTTGCGCAAACCCTGCTCCAACAGGGAGGCAGGCAGCGTGACCTTGCAGGCAGCCTCATCAAGTTCAAAAGCAGGATAATCCTCGGCTGGTAGAGTGGAGAGCGCATAGCGGGAAGAAGCCGCCGTCAGGACAACACGATCGTCATTAACCTGGAATTTGATGGGGCAGGACTCAGGTAAGGCCTTGAGCAGGTCGATCAGCTTCCGGGCAGGAACAGTAAAATCGGCATCTTCATCAACATCCATCTCGAGTTCACTGATGACCTGAACCTCCGTATCCGAACCCGTGATGAAAAGTGTCCCGTCCCGGAAACTGAAAAACAGGTTGGATAGTATCGGAATGGTTGCACGCCTTTCGACAACGCTTACTGCCTGCTGCAGGCGGGGGAGCAGAACATCATTAGCTATGGTAAATTGCATACTCTATCCTGAAATTCAATACGGTCATTCGCGTCAATGAGACAGGAGCTGCCTGATCTTCTCATAATCCTCAAAAAAGCCTCTGTCAGTCTCCCTGAGTTCAGCAACTTTTTTTGTCGCATGGAGCACTGTCGTATGATCACGCCCCCCAAAAAAACCACCAATGGATGGCAGACTTTCAGATGTAAATTCCCTTGAGAGGGCCATGGCAAGCTGCCTTGGCCTGGTGAGCGGGCGCTTCTTGCTTTTTGAAACCAGATCAGCGACTCGAATCTTGTAGTATTCAGCAACAACTTTCTGGATGTTATCAACACTGATTGCCCTGTCATGCAGGGCAATCAGATCCTTGAGAGCATCTTTTGTAAACTCCAGGGTTATCGGTTTACCCATGAACTTGGAATGCGCCATCACCCGTCGAAATGCGCCTTCCAGATCACGGATATGGGACCTGATGTGATTGCTGATAAAAAAAGCAACCTCGGGCGGCAGATCACATTGGCTGGCAGCAGCCTTGCTCATGAGGATCGCCTGGCGTGTTTCGACATCAGGCAATTCAACGGCTACGGACAGACCCCAGCTAAAACGGGATTTAAGTCGGTCATCAAGGTTTTCGATTTCCTTGGGATAGGTATCAGAGGTCATGACGATCTGGCAATGACGCCCAAGCAGTTCATTAAAGGTATGAAAGAACTCATCCTGGGATCGTTCTTTACCTGCGAGGAACTGGATATCGTCAATAAGCAGGACATCGGCAGAGCGGTAATTGTTTTTGAATACATCAATGCTGTGGTGCTGCAACGCTTTGACCATGTCAGAGACAAAGCGCTCTGATGTCACAAACATGACTCGCGCCCCATCACGATGCTTGCGGATATGATTGCCGATAGCATGCATCAGATGGGTCTTGCCAAGCCCGACCCCTCCGTAGATGAAAAGAGGATTGTAATGCTTGTCGCAGGGATTAAGCGCAACCTGCTCTGAGGCGGCACGGGCAATCTCATTCGATTTGCCAGCGATGAAAGTGTCAAAAGTGTACGTCGGATCCAGATTGTCAGGCACAGGGGCCGACTGAGGCGGAGCCTTGCTGGTCACCGCTGTTTTTTCAGGTGGCGGAGTGGCTGCTGCGGTGGGCGTCCTGGATGGCGCAGGGTTCACGGCGCTGGGACGCGGCACAGCACGTTCACGCGTACCAATGTCAAGTTCAACCCGGCAGTCTGCCTGCAGCCCGGTAACAATCGACGTGATACGCGCCAGATAATGCTGCTTGACCCATTCCAGGACAAAGCGGTTGGGAGCTAGCAGTGTCAGCGGATTCTGGGAGTCCCCGCATTGCAGGGGCCTGACCCAGGTATTGAAGTCCTGGGGGGGGAGTTCACGCTCCAGTTGTGACAGGCAGGTTTGCCAGAGCTCGACCATCATTATGTTAGGGATACCGGTTGACTTGGAAAGACAGGCCGCAGTCGCCAGAGCAAGACCATCTTCGTATATGATACCGTAAGTGGCGCCATTAATCAGCTTCATGCAGCGGATGATTGTGAACGGCCACCTTGACGGAACACATTGATCAGGCTTACAATGTCAGGCTGAATCATATCAAGCCAGTCGGGCGTTACCATGAAAAGAACCTATCAGCCAAGTAAGATCAAGCGAGTACGCACCCACGGTTTCCGCGCCCGTATGGCCACTTATGGCGGCCGCGCGGTACTGAATGCAAGACGCGCCAAGGGTCGCAAGCGTCTCAGCGTGTAGTGCACGCTCACACAGAAAGAGCAGATCTCCGCTTCCCACGCAGGAAGCGGTTGCTCAATCCCGCAGAATTCAAGCAGGTTTTTGGCGATGGGAACAGGAGTTCCGGCAGCCTGATCACCATCGTGGGTCATCAGAGTCCATCAAGCGAAGCCCGTCTGGGGCTGGCCATTTCACGGAAACAGGTCAGAAAAGCCGTGGATAGAAACCGTATCAAAAGGCAACTGAGGGAAACCTTCAGGAAGCAGTCGTCAGGATTGCCAGCTTTTGATTTCATTGTCATGGCGCGCAAGGAAGCAGTTCTTGCGGACAACGCAAGCATTCGCAAGGCTTTTGTCAGGCAATTGCGCCGCTGGGCACCCTAGCCCCTCCCTCCCCATGCAGTCAGTTCTCATTGCGTTGATCCGCCTTTATCGCCTCATACTCTCTCCCTGGACAGGTAATCAGTGCAGATTTTTGCCGACCTGTTCAAATTATGCTATTGAAGCCATCGAACGGTTTGGCGCAATGCACGGAACTTACCTTACAATACGCAGGCTACTCCGCTGCCACCCATGGTATCCGGGCGGAGTAGACCC
Organism: Pseudomonadota bacterium; assembly: GCA_041158225.1. Lineage (GTDB taxonomy): Bacteria > Pseudomonadota > Gammaproteobacteria > Methylococcales > Methylococcaceae > JBEBBU01. The sequence goes on from JBEBBU010000076.1 coordinate 20,878, forward strand.
GGTCCCAGAAAAACATGGAAACAGTGATGGATAATTTACGGTTTGTGCTCTTCATACTGATGGTCTTCTTCAGCTACACGCTATGGGAGCAATGGCAGATTGATTACGGCCCGAAGCATGAAACGGCGCCTGCGCGATCAGTCAATCTGGATGCGGCTACCGAGCAGGATGCTCCGGTCAGCACGGCCAGTGACAGCAGCGCCAGCCCGGATAAACCTGCCGTACCCACAGCCAGCCCAATCCGTTCAGGCTCAGGCAAGAGCCGCAAGATCCAGGTCGTCACTGATGTCATCCAGGCCACACTGGATACACGCGGCGGTGATATCAGGGCATTGAACCTCATAAAATACCCCGTCCAGAAAGACAGGCCCGAAGAATCCGTCAGGCTGCTGACCGAAGAGGGTGAAATCTTTGTATCCCAGAACGGTTTTCTGGGTGATGCAGACAGTGCGCCAAGTCACCACACCGTGTGGCAGTCCTCTGCACCCGACCATGTACAGATCAGCCCCGGCAATGAGACGACCCGGGTGGCGATGACCTGGGATAACGGCAATGGTGTCAAAATTACCAAAACCTATATCTTTACTCAGGGATCGTATGTCATCCGCCTTGAACATACCGTAGCAAACAGTTCCGCTGAAACATGGCAGGGGCGCCAGTATACCCAGCTGATGAGAAAGGAACCTGCCAAGGAAGAATCCACATTCATCCGGAGCTATACCGGAGCCGTCATCCATACTGATGAAAAAAGCTATGAAAAAATCAGCTTCAAGGATATGGCAGGTGAAAATCTTGATGTGAAGAGCAAGCACGGCTGGTCTGCCATGATCCAGCACTACTTCCTCGCCGCATGGATTCCCAATGCCAACGAGGAAAACAGCTATTACACCAAGGCACTGCAGGACAAGACCTTTGTCATAGGCAACTACGGCCCGTCCATGGAAGTAGCACCAGGTGAGCAGACAATGGTTGCCAGCGAACTGTACGCCGGCCCCAAACTTAACCGCGTACTTGAAGCCACCGCACCCGGCCTGGAACTGACCGAAGATTTTGGCGGCCTGACCTTCATTGCCAAGCCCATCTTCTGGCTGCTGGAAAAATTCCACAAAAACCTTGAGAACTGGGGACTGGCCATCATTATGGTCACACTGGTCATCAAGCTGATGTTCTTCAAGCTGTCGGAAGCCAGCTACAAATCCATGGCGAACATGCGTAAACTGCAGCCCAAACTGCAGGAACTGAAAGAAAAATGTGGTGATGACCGCCAGCGCTTCAATCAGTCCATGATGGAAATGTACCGCAAGGAAAAGGTTAATCCACTGGGTGGCTGTCTGCCAATTCTGGTCCAGATTCCTGTGTTCATATCCCTGTACTGGGTACTGGCTGAGAGTGTGGAACTGAGACAGGCTCCATTCTTCTTCTGGCTTAATGACCTCTCCTCCAAGGATCCGTTCTTCATACTGCCACTGATCATGGGTATCACCATGTTCATCCAGCAGAGACTGAATCCTCCACCTACTGATCCACTTCAGGCCAAGGTGATGCAGTTCTTCCCCTTTGTATTTACCATTTTCTTCGCCTTCTTCCCATCAGGCCTGGTGCTGTACTGGGTAGTGAACAACTCGCTGTCCATCCTGCAGCAGTGGTACATCACCCGTCAGATCGAGAAAATGTCCGCCCAGAGTGCCTGATGCACCATCACAGGCCCATAGCCAACACGGTTGCATGGCCTCGACCATAGCAGCCATTGCGACTCCGCCAGGTACTGGCGGAGTCGGCGTTATCCGTATCTCAGGTCCGTACGCTGCTGATATTGGCCAGCGCATCAGTGGCCGGCAGAATCTACTCCCCCGCTACGCTCACTTCGCCCACTTTTATGACCGGCATCAGACTGTCATTGATAGCGGCCTGCTGATCCATTTCCCCGCACCCGCATCCTATACGGGTGAAGATGTTATTGAAATCCAGGCACACGGCAACGCACTGTTGCTGGACATGCTTCTGGAAAGAATCCTTGAGCTGGGCGCTGTACCTGCAGAAGCTGGCGAGTTTACCCGCCGGGCCTATCTCAACGAAAAGATTGATCTCGTTCAGGCTGAAGCCATTGCAGACCTGATCAACAGCCAGACACGCCTGTCAGCCATGGCAGCACAGCGATCACTGCAGGGAAGGTTTTCCGCTTATGTGGATGAACTCCTGCAAGCCATGATCAGGATACGGGTGCATATCGAGGCCGCCCTGGATTTCAGCGATGAGGATATCGACTTTGTCAGTGAGCACTGGGTCGGTGAAAGCCTGCACAGCATTCTGCAAAGGCTGGACGTCCTAAGCCTGAATGCCCATCAGGGACAGCGTCTACGCGATGGCCTTCATCTGGTACTTACTGGCAAACCCAACTCGGGGAAGTCTACCCTGCTGAATGCACTGAGCGGCAGGAACAGTGCCATTGTTTCCGATGAGGCGGGAACAACCCGCGATGTCATCAGAGAACATATTGAAATCAAGGGTATTCCGCTCACCATTTCAGATACGGCAGGGCTACGCGCAAGCGACAATGCCATTGAACAGGAAGGCCAGCAAAGGGCGAGACAGGCCCTCACCCAGGCTGATCACATTCTGGTGATCGGGACAGCAGGTGCACCCGGCGACCTTGATGAACTCCTGCAGGAACTGCCTGAGGGCATACCCGCCACCATCGTTCTCAACAAGATCGACCAGCAGCCTGACCTGATGCCCGCCATCGGCAGTTACCGGGGTCATACCACCATCAGTCTGTCAGCCAGAGAAGGTCACGGCCTCCCACTGCTGCTGGAAAGACTGACTGGCAGCCAGCATGCTCCTCTGGAAACCCCTGGTCTTTTTTCTGCACGCCGCCGCCATCTGCATGCACTGGACAGGGTTAAAAACCATATCCTGGATGCCATCAGCAACTGGGAACATGCCCAAGGTGATCTTGTGGCAGAAGACCTGCGTCAGGCGCAGTATGCCATGGACAGTATCACCGGCAAGTTCAGCAGTGATGACCTTCTCGGCGAGATCTTTTCAGCGCTTTGCATAGGGAAATAGCTCAGCTTCCCTCAGTCACTGCCTCCACGACAGGCGATGAGACAAAACGTTGAGCCTCGGAACGGACAAAACTCTCAAAGGCACGGCCAGTGGCAGATAGCCGCTTGCCGGCACGATGCACCATAAACCACTGCCTGACCAGCGGAAAGGATTCCGCATCCAGCACCACAAGACGCCCGTCAGCAAGTTCACGCTCAATGGTATGAATTGAAACAATACCGAGTCCCAGCCCTACTTCAACGCCCTGCTTGATGGCGCCATTGGTATTCATTTCCATGCTGGTAGACAGATGAATGCCGCGTTCAGCCAGAAAACGCTCTACTGATGTACGGGTACCTGATCCCTGCTCACGCATGAGAAAAGTCTCGTTACGCAGATCTTCCAGCCTGATTTCGCGCTCATGCGCCCTAGGGTGAACTGGGGAAGCAATGATGACCAGTGGGTTTTCCATAAAAGCCTCGGCAATCAGGTCAAGATCATCCGGCGGCTGCCCCATCAGCACAATGTCGGCTTCATTGTTTTCCAGCAACTGCAGTAGGCCTTTGCGGTTGGTGACTTTGAAACTGATCTTCACCTTGGGATAGTTCTGCCTGAAATCCGCCAGCAGACGGATGGCAAAATAATGCACCGTGCTGGCAACCGCCACCACCAGACGCCCACCCTCAGTACCCTTGAGTTCCTCAATCAGCTGCTCGGCTTCTTCAAGCTGCTGTGAGACTGAGCGGCTCATCAGGTAAAGCTCTTCGCCAGCACGGGTCAGATAGATTTTTTTGCCAAGACGTTCGAACAGGGGAAGGCCTATGATCTCCTCAAACTGCTTGATCTGCATGGATACCGCAGGCTGCGTCAGGAACAGTTCTTCTGCAGCTCTGGTAAAACTCAGACGCCTGGCTACACGTTCAAAAACCTTGAGTTGACGCAATGTAATATTCATGGATCCAGCAGTACGGAATGGCTCGTTTCAACCATAGAGGATAACATGTCGTCCGTCATGGCAAAACAGAAACTCATGCAAGTGCCCGGTAAAGTCTGGCCCAGTCCAGGGATGGTCCTGGATCTGTTTTCCTTCCTGGTGCAATGCTGCTGTGGGCAACAATGCGCGAAGGCTGGATAGCCGGATAAGCTTGCATCAGATCAGCAATAATGATGGCAAGCTGCTGATACTGGGCGTCTGTATAGGGATCATATTCCGTACCTTCCAGTTCAATGCCAATGGAAAAATCATTGCACCTTTCAACGCCATGCAAGACAGAGACACCCGCATGCCAGGCTCTCTGGTCAAAAGATACATACTGGATACAGTGCCCGTCGCGGCGTATCAGCAGATGCGCGGACACTCTCAGCCCGTGAATACCAGAGAAATAGGGATGCTGGTCGGGATCCAGCGTATTGGTAAACAGAGAGGTGATGGCATCACTTCCGTATTCTCCGGGAGGCAGGCTGATACAGTGCAGCACAATGGCAGACACCGTTACATCCCTGCCGTCAGTATTTGGGCTGGCGATGCGGCTCGCCCTGTCAAGCCATCCATCTTTGATCAATTCAGACTACCTCATGCACCATGATGAAAATACCCAGCATGACCATCATGATAAGATGGGGGACAGAATAATCCCAGCATTCAGACGGAGCAGGCTTATGAGCATCAAGGTTTATTACTTTGCCAGCCTCAGGGACACACTGGGCAAGGCAGAAGACAATGGGCAGGTCACTGGCAGTCAGACCGTCAGCGATGTCTGGCAGCAGTTCAACCCTGAGAATCCCAGATCCAGTTCGGTGCTGTGCGCCGTGAATCATACCTATGCCAGCATGGATCATCCCGTAAGTGATGGTGATGAAATTGCATTTTTCCCTACGGTCACAGGAGGCTGAAGCATGGTGGTAGAACTTTGTCCCCTGCCCTTCGATCCATGGCAGGCGATAGGAAAACATGCCAGCAATGGAAATCATCACGCACAGAGTGTAAGCAATGGCGCCAGTGCTGTATTCGTCGGTACCATGCGCGACCATAATGAGGGCGATGGGGTCGTGTCACTCTTTCTGGAACATTATCCTGGCATGACCGAAAAGGAACTTTGCCGTATCGTGCGTGAAGCCGAACAGCAGTGGGCACTGTCAGATGTCCTGCTGTTGCACAGGACGGGGCAGATCATGCCGGGCGAGGCCATCGTGCTGGTAGCCGTATGGAGCGCGCATCGCCTGGAATCATTTGAGGCCTGCCGGCAGATCATGGAAGCCCTGAAACAACACGCGCCCTTCTGGAAATATGAAACACTGATGGATGGCAGCAAACGCTGGGTCAGTCACAATACCCCGGGCTTCGCAGCTCAGGGTTTAGGCGCAGCCAGCGACATTGACCAGTAACTGGCATAAATATCCCCCTCCAGCGAGGGTGTACACGCAGCACCTATCTCAAGCATCTGGCCGTTCATCAATATGGCGCAGTGCGGAGGACTGTCAAGCCATCCCTGAAGGGTAGCCTCGACATCGCTGTAACCTGCGGCAATCACCTCGCCCTGGATACGCCAGCGATAGCCAGCAGCAAGAAGGTGGTCGCCCAGACCTTTGCCTGAGGCATCAAGATGACTCAGCTGGCGGCGCTCCGCCATCGTCCGCGCCTGCCTTCTGGCCTGATGCAGCAATGCGGCATTCCATTTTACCGGTGATGCTGATGCAAACAGGACGGATCCACAGTGTCTGGGTTCAGACCGGATTTCGTTGACCCGCTCCAGCCAGCGTTCAGCGTCATGGGTCTCCAGTTCGCAAACAGCCGCCATGGCAGAAGGCATCCATGGCAGGCAGGTGACGATCAATACATGGAACAGAAAATTTTGCTTACGCTGAGGCATAATACGCGCACATCAATAATGACGATGAAGTATGAGTGATCCGACATTGTATGCAAAAATCAATCAGGATGCCGCCCTGATTGACTGGAATGAACTCCAGCGCCATTTTGCAAGAGGCAGATTGTTATGCGTGTCCGAAGAACTGGATCTGATAGCCGTCGGTGCGGCCATGGCAGAAGATAATGTGGCAGAACTTGCACCATGGGTAGAACGGGAAGCCCTCAGACAGGCCAATGAACAGGATGCCAGACACTGGCATGAAACATCTGCAGTACTATGGGCCGTAGTGATTGCGCCGTGGGTACTGGTCCAGGGGCAAGCCAGGCTTCATAAGCCATCAGGAGAACAGGCATGATCCATTTCATTCAGCGTATTCCAGACCGTTTGCATCACCTTGCCGGATTTCTTTTTACTGCCATGCTATTGGCAACAGCGCTATGGTTCCAGTTTCAGGATGGACTTGAACCCTGTCCTCTATGTATTTCACAGCGGATAGCCATGCTGGGAACAGGGCTCGTCATGCTGGCAGGCGTTCTTCACAATCCAGAAAAAACAGGCATGCGTATTTATGCGGGACTGGCACTGGCCATTGCTCTGGCAGGTGCCTGCATATCTCTGCGTCATGTCTGGCTGCAGCATCTTCCTCCCGATGAAGTGCCTGCCTGCGGCCCTGGCATAGGTTATATGTTTGATAACTTTCCCATGGCTGACATTATCAAAGCCATGCTCAATGGCACCGGTGACTGCGCCAAAGTGGACTGGACGCTGCTGGGCTTCAGCATGCCTGCCTGGGTTCTGCTCTGTTTCCTTGTGATTGCACTGTGGAATAGCCTGCTGTTTGCCCCAAAAACCCGACGGACATGAACCTCCCCCAAGCCGGTTCGGATCTGTACGGATGCCGCATACTGGTCACAAGGCCGCAGCATCAGAGCGCCGGACTCGCAGGACTTATAGAACAGCATCGCGGAATTCCACTGGTTTTTCCAGTACTGGACATTGCGGCAAGTTCGCACCGGGATGCAGGACTGGCGCTTCTGGAACAGCCGCAACAGTGGGATATCGTTATTTTTGTCAGCAGAAATGCCGTCAGGCTGGCAATGGAAAAGGATGCCTTATGGTTAAAACAGTGGCAGGAAGCAGCTGTACTTCCCTGTATACTGACACTGGGCGCCTCAACAGCTGAAACACTGCATATGGCAACCGGCCTGAAGGCTGATGCCTGGGCTGATGGTGTCGCCAGCAGCGAAACCCTGCTATTGCTACCCGCACTTAATGATCTTGCTGGCAAAAGCGTCCTGCTGGTCAGGGGCGAAAGTGGAAGACAACAGCTTGAAAACAGCCTGAAGGAAAAAGGCGCCAGCGTTTCCCATGCCATAATGTACCGTCGGGAAGTCCATCAGGCCTGCGGATCTGCACTCAACCGGCAATGGATGGAGGCACCTCCCGACCTGATGGTTCTGACATCGGTTGAAAGCGTTGATGCGTTGATGATGCTTCTGGATAAAATGCATCATGCGGATGCCTGTAACATTCCAGTTGCGGCCCTGAGTGAACGCATTGCAGCAAGACTCAGGGCGCTTGGTTTTGCGCGCGTAGGCGTTGCGCCTGAAACAAATGACGCCGGATTACTGGAAGCCTTGCTGTGGCTGAAGCATAATGGCGGTTATCATACTGAAATCAAACCAGACAACGGGAATGACGCCGTGGTTGAAAAAACTGATGTAGGCAACGGACAGGATATGCAGGCAGAAGACATGCTGCGCGAATCACCACCCCATCGCAGGAAAAGCCGTTCTTTTGCGTGGCTGGGATACTCGTTGCTATTACTGGTCGCCATACTTGCCGCATCCAGCTACTGGGTTCTGCAGGAATTGCGCTCAAGACAGGAGGGTCTTGGCGGAGATCTGAACAAGGGCGGCCAGCAGATGCTGGAGCTGCAGCACCAGATCAGCGTCCTGCAATCACAACTGGCGACAGTGCAGTCACAAAACGCTAACACACAATCAGCACTGACAACCGAAGACAGCAAGCTGGAAAGAGTCGTTGGTGAACAGACGAAAGATTTCGAAGCCAAAATCCAGGATACGCAGTCTGAACTCCAGGCATCCATCAGCCAGATCCAGCGCCAGCTGAACCAGACGCGGGGAGATGTCCTCATTGCTGATGCTGAGTACCTGCTAGGTATCGCCAACCAGAAACTGATCATGGTAGGCGATGTCAGTTCAGCTATTGCCACCATGAATGCGGCAGATCAACGCCTGAGGGATAGCGGAGATCCTGCCGTCATCCGTATCCGGGAAGCACTGGCCAAAGAGATCGACCAGCTGGAAAGCTTTAAATCACCCGATGTTGTAGGGCTTTCATCCCAGATCCTTTCCATGGAAAACAAGATTCAGGAGCTTCCATTATTACTACCTCATTCCGAGGTTGCACAGGAAGCCAGACACAAGCCAATATCTGAAGCACAAATTAAGGCTGATGCTGAAATGAACGCCCTGGACACGGCTCTGGCTCAACTGAGAAGCATGGTCACGGTACGACGGACTGATCAGGCCATCCAGGCCATTCTTGAACCTGCCCAGGTTGAAACCATCCGTCAAGTCATGCTGCTCAAGCTGGAAATGAGTCGGGCCTCGCTGATCCGCGGAGATGACAGGCTCTTTCAGGGTAATATCATCTCCGCAAGAGAATGGTTGCAGACTCACTTCGACCATGACACCGCAATTGTCAATGGAATGAATGATGAACTGCAACTACTCTCCCAGCAAATGCTGCGTCCGCAGTTCCCCGATATCAGCTCATCGCTGACCATGCTGCACAATATTGGCAAATTGCGGATGGAAAATGAAAAAACCAGAATAGAACCAGCACGCGCGAATGGAGCACAACAGTGAAAGGCTGGATCATCTTACTGACATTGCTGGCGGGTAGCGGTACCCTGCTATGGTCACAGAGAGACCGCTGGCTCAGCGATCCTGGTTTTATCGTCATCGGCTACCAGCACTGGTCACTGGAAATGACTCTGCTGTTTTTTCTGGTCGCACTGGTATTCACCTTTTTTGGCTTCTACATCCTGATGAGAATTCTGATGGGCACGCTCAATCTGCCTCGCATATTGCGCCGGCGGGGTGGAGAAGCACGAACGCGGCGTTCACAGCGCGCCCTTCTCGAAGGGCTGATTGAGAACGCCGAAGGTAACTGGGAAAAAGCCGAAAAAAGCCTGATCCGTCATGCCGCAGATAGCGGCACCCCCCTCATCAACTATCTTACGGCAGCAAGAGCAGCGCACTCACGTGGAGATGCGGCGTTGCGGGATGAGTACTTCCAGATGGCTCATGACTCCACTCCAGAAGCAGGCATTGCCATTGGACTGACCAAAGCGGAGTTACTGCTCTCGAATGAGCAGTTTGAAGAAGCACTCTCTTCACTGACCCAGCTGAAAGAGATGGCTCCCGGGCACGCTGCCATCCTGAAAATGATGCATAAGGTTTATGACCGTCTGGAAGACTGGGATGCCCTGCATCACCTCCTTCCCTCGCTGCATGCCAATAAAGTTCTCATGGAGGCGGATATACGTGTTCTTGAAGCCAAGACACACAGCGCACAGATCAGAAAGGCTTCTTTAAGTGGAGATCTCGAAACGCTTAAAAGCATCTGGGGCAAAATGCCTTCTCACGTGCGCAACTCCTCTGGCATGGAAGCCGAGTACTATGCTGCGCTGATCAAGGCAGGTATGAATGGCGCCGAACTTGAAACCCTGCTGAGAAAGTCGCTGGACAAACGCTGGGATGAAACCGTTCTGGTGCTTTACGGCAATCTGACAGGCATACAGGCAGGTTCGCAATCGCGTCAGATTGAAAAGTGGCTAAAAAAACGGCCTCAGGATGCCATACTGCTGAGGACCGCGGCAGTGCTTGCCATCCGTAGCCTGCAACCTGAACTGGCCAGAGAATATCTTCTCAGAAGCCTTCAGATACTTCCAACTGTGGAATCCTTCCAGCTGCTGGGTGATATTCACCTGCAGGCTGGTGATGCGCCAAGTGCGGCAGACTTCTTCCGTCAGGGACTGCTTCTGGCTTCTGCAGAAGTCGTGACGCAGATCAAGCTCAACCCTGAAGTGGCTGACTTTACAGATGATGTACCAGAGGAAGAGGAATCTGCTGTTCCGGCAGACCAGGTCTGACGCCCTGGCCTGCCGCGAAAGCTCATGTAATCCCCAGTTCCTGCCAGATGGCATCAATGCGCTGGGTGACTGAGGCTGACATGGTAATGGGGACCCCCCACTCCCTTGTCGTCTCACCAGGCCATTTATTGGTAGCATCCATACCGATCTTGGAGCCAAGGCCTGATACAGGCGAGGCAAAATCAAGGTAGTCAATCGGCGTATTATCAACCAGAAGAATGTCTCTTGAGGGATCCATCCTTGTGGTCATGGCCCAGACCACATCCTTCCAGTTGCGTATATTGATGTCATCATCAGTCACAATGACAAACTTGGTATACATGAACTGCCTGAGGAAAGACCAGACCCCAAACATGAGACGCTTGGCATGACCAGCGTACTGCTTTTTAATGCTGACAATTGCCAGACGATACGAGCAGCCCTCTGGCGGAAGATAAAAATCCACCACCTCAGGAAACTGCTTCTGGAATAGCGGTACAAAAACCTCATTCAATGCGACACCGAGCACCGCAGGCTCATCAGGAGGCCTACCGGTATAGGTGCTGTGGTATATCGGGGAGTGGCGCTGGGTGATACATTCTACGGTAAATACAGGAAACTGATCCACTTCGTTGTAATAGCCAGTATGATCACCAAATGGCCCTTCCGGCGCCGTTTCACCAGGATAGATAAAACCTTCAAGCACAATCTCAGCACTTGCGGGAACCTGCAGGCGGCTCAGCTGAGCCTGGGTCACTTCAGTTTTGCCTCCACGGAGTAATCCTGCAAATCCATATTCTGAAAGCTGATCAGGTACTGGCGTGACCGCCCCCAGAATAGTCGCAGGATCTGCGCCAAGCGCCACCGCCACAGGGAAAGGCTCCCCAGGCCTGGCCTTCAGCCATTCCTGATAATCGAGGGCACCACCACGATGTGCCAGCCAGCGCATGATGGTTTTATTACGGGCAATGACCTGCTGCCTGTAAATACCGAGATTCTGTCTTTCCTTGTGAGGCCCACGAGTGATCACCAGAGGCCAGGTAATCAGTGGACCAGCATCTCCCGGCCAGCAGGTCTGGATAGGATAAAGTCCGAGGTCTATTTCACTCCCCCGCAGGATCTGCTGCTGACAGGCAGCATCACGCACCTCACGGGGATGCATATGAAATACCTGACGGAACAGGGGGAATTTGTCCAAGGCATCTTTCATACCCTTGGGAGGATCGGGCTCTTTGAGAAACGCCAGTAACTGGCCTATCTCACGCAGGGCCCCCACACTATCAGCTCCCATACCCAAGGCAACACGCTCAGGCGTTCCAAACAGGTTACCCAACAAGGGAATCTGGCTTCCCAGCGGTTTCTCAAAAAGAAGAGCTGGCCCTTCCGCTTTCAGTGTACGGTCACAGACCTCGGTAATTTCGAGATATGGATCAAGTTCACGGCTGATGCGGTGCAGCAGCCCCCTGCTCTCAAGCTGCCGCATGAAATCACGAAGATCCCTGTAGTTCACACTCAGGTTCCAGCAAAAAACTTTTTGACCGTGGACTCAATCAGCCCCCAAGGCATGATCATGGGTTTGCTTTCAACAGTAAGGGCAAGCTCCTGATTTTCAAGTACATACCTGCCAGAAAGCCCCATACCGTCAAATGTACCCGCATAAGCATCACCAGTAAAAATAATGCCATTTTCTCCCGCCGCTGCCTTTGCCTTGACAAAAAGGGCTTCTGGCTCATGTGTAACAGGAACACGAATAACCTTGCTCATAATCCTCACCATAAAGTTTTTGTCTGCATGTCATGATAGCGCAAATCATGTCCTGACGCTGCGCCAGAGCCTGATTTGTACCGGTGCGTGTTGCACGTGGAACCAGCCGACTATGAAAAGCACCCAGCATTTCGGATTCATGACAGTATTGCGTATAATTCATTAACAAAAACAGTCATCACCATACACAGTAGGCAGATATCAGGATGGAACTTGAGCAGATTCAGAAATCATACGCACGCTACGCCCCCATCTACGACCTGACCTTCGGCTGGCTACTCGGTATCGAAGGC
>JBEBBU010000077.1:0-3996 GCA_041158225.1 Pseudomonadota bacterium
TCAGATGGGCATATAGCGCGCTACATTGATGGCCAGAATATCAGCACGACCATGCCCATTCATCCCATCTCACCAGGTGAAGACTATCTGCTGGGTATCTTTCTGGTGGGGGCCTATCAGGAAATCATTGGTGACATGCATAATCTTTTCGGGGACACGCATGCTGTCAATATTGGATTCGGCGATGATGGCAGCTTCCATATCGAAGACGCCCAGATCGGTGATGGCAGCGATATTCTCCTGCGTTATGTGCATATAGATCCGGACGATATCGCCATGGCTTTTCGCCGCAAACTGTTGCACACCGATCTCGGCGGTGACGTTCGTAAACTCTATGAAAGCGAACTGGTTGCCGCAGTGAGTGCCTATACCTATCTGGAATCCGTGGCAGGTACCTGACCGATATGAGACGTACCATTTTCATTGGCCTTGGTGCCATGGGACTGCCCATGGCTGAGAATCTTGCAGCATCCGGGATGCTGGATGCTGTATGGAACCGGACACATCACAAGGCGGAAGATACCGCCATGCGACTTGGCATCAGAACATCACCATCACTGAGCGAGGCAGTCAGCGATTGCGATACGGCTTTTCTCTGCGTTCGTGCTGATGAAGATGTACTTGCTATTGCCGGGCAACTGGCTGAATGCATGGCAGAAAACAGCATTATCGTGGACTGCTCTACAGTCAGCGCGCAGACTGCACGCACGGTCGCCGGAAATCTTGCGTCACACAACATCCATTTTCTGGATGCACCTGTCACTGGCGGCGTGGAAGGCGCGCGCCTGGCCAGACTCGTGTTCATGGCAGGCGGTTCTGCCAGCCATCTGGAAAGCGTGCGTCCAATGATGCAGGCCATGGGGCAAACGGTGATGCATATGGGAGACACAGGTACTGGCCAGGCGACCAAGGCTGTCAATCAAGTCATGTGTGCAGGTATCAATCAGGCCGTCACTGAAGCGCTGGCATTTGGCTGCCGCATGGATCTCGATATGACGAAAGTCATTGCGGCCATATCAGGTGGCGCAGCTGGCAACTGGTTCATGGACAAGCGGGGAGCCAGCATGCTGGGAGGACGGTTTCCGCCTGGATTCAAGGTAGAACTGCATCACAAGGATCTGGCCATATGCCTGGCCATGGCAGAGGCGCTGGCAATACCTCTGCCACTCACCGAGCGTACGCTGGATGATTATGCAATACTGAAAAACATGGGTTATGGAGAAGAGGACATTTCAGCGCTGTTCAGACTGAAAGAATCAGTGGCTCAACCTTGAAGCTGAATGATCCTGCCCTGGGCATCAAAGTGAACCGTCACTATCCTGCTGCGCCTGCACTGCTGCAACAGGCTGTGGTCGACATGGTAGGCTTTTGCCACTGCAACGGTTTCAAGCTTTTGTGCCACGGGCCGTTTACTGGCATCATAACGCCTTGAAAGCCTTATTTTCATCCAGAAAAACCAGAAGAAAAACAGGCCAACAGCGATACCTGCATAGAATTGCATAAGCTCCTGCAGGCTCATATAACCACCCGACCAGTTCATCCAGACCGAGCAGATGCTGATATCCAGAAGCCAGCCACAAACGGTAAGCACTGGGAAAGTCACATAAAGCCACAGGATCCAGCCGGCAATACCAATAATCAGAGCACTCAGGCGCTGGGCCGGGGTCTGCAGGTCAGGTGATTCAATGACTAGCCGGGTCATGACTGGCAAGGCCTCTGTCTACTGTTATCCACAAGGCACGCTGACCTTTTTTCTTGGTGACCGCGCGCATGAACCCTATGACAGTCGTACTGACATTGATGACCCAGTAAATGAGTGGATACCAGACCAGCCAGTAATAATAACGGTTCATGCCGCTGGACTGCCGCTCATAACGCGAATCGATCGCAAGACTGAAAGCAAACTGCGCGAGACAGGTAAGGCTCAGCAGCATGCCTGTCCAGGTGGGTACCAGCAGGGCAAGTTCTTCATGGCCGTCAAACCACACCATACCGATACACCAGCTGATCAGCGTCAGGCTGATCAGGTACGACCAGACGATACTGACTAGGCATTCAAGATAGATCAGCCACATGCCACGCGCATCCCAGGAAAGCATCCTGGAAAAATAGCGGATCAGCACCTCTCCCCCCCCCTGAGCCCAGCGCAGGCGCTGGCGCCAAAGACCATTGAGTGTTTCTGGCATGAGTACCCAGCATAACGCCTTGGGTTCAAAGCGGATTTCCCAGCCTGCCAGCTGTAGTTTCCAGCTGATGTCTATGTCTTCCGTAATCATGTCATTGCTCCAGTACCCCACCTCATGCAGGGCTGATTTACGGAATGCCGCAATGACACCGGAAACGGTAAACAGGCGTCCATACACACGTTGCGCCCGTTTGATCAGACCCACAATGGCAGAGAACTCGCCCACCTGTATTTTACCAAGTAGCGTTGAACGGGTACGAATCCTGGGATTACCTGTGACAGCACCAACATGCGGATATTTCAGAAAATGCCTCACCAGCCAGTGGGCAGCCTCAGGCGCCAGCAGAGCATCGCCATCGATGCATATGAGATATTCACTGTTGGCCAGCATGGCACCTGTATTGAGCCCCATGGCCTTGCCCTGATTGCTTGCAAGATCCACGATTCTCAGGCGTGGAAACTCTTCCGAGAGTTGCCGTAACTGCTGCAGGGTATCATCGGCACTCCCATCGTTAATGGCAATGATTTCAAAATCAGGATAGTTGAGCCGATCCAGATGGGCGATGGTTTCACGCACATTCACGGACTCGTTGTAGCACGGCACCAGAATGGAAACAGGGGGATAACTGGGAAGTTTTGGCAGATCGTCAATATGATCCCCGTCTTTCCGCTCCCAGTAGAAGAAATAGAATCCAGCACCGATCATCCAGGCATAAGCCATGAACAGCGGGTAAAAAAACACGAAGAATGAAGTGAAATCCAGAACTTCACGCCATGGCAGAAAATCGTCTGCCATGGCTTGACGTACAAGGTCAAGGGCACCCTGCCACCACAACTGGATGGAGTCCGGTGTCATGGTGTCCAGGGAGCCGCGAACACGCGTCGCATATCCAGAAAACGCGGATGATCGTGATGCAGGTTGTCCGGGTAATAGGCGAGATGCACTGCCCCCGCTTTTTCAACCAACTCAATCTGGTGGATCATGGTTTCCATGGGAATATCTTTCTGGGTATTCCAGTCCACTGCCTGCAGTTCAATCACCGTCTTGCGCAATCCATCGGGATAACTGGCGACTTTAGATACCAGTTCCTGGAGCCAGGCGTCCGGATTTTCAGCTTTTTCCATGAAGGGCATGGCTTCAATGGCGACATAATCATAATGTTCAAGCGATCTTGCAAAGTTCTGTGCATACCAGTCTTCACTGGAAGGCTGCATCAATGGCAACGCATAAATATTGCGAGCCGTCTTGAGTTCAGGGCGATACTCTCTGACCAGCGAAGCAAGTTCATCAGTAAATTCATTGATCAGGGCAGTTTTGTGCTCGGCCCAGCGCATGCGCATACTGTCTGGCTTTCTGAGCTTTTCAACACTGTCGGGGAGACCCCAATGCTTCCTGCCATAGGCCAGTGCCTGAGGACTGCTATCCTCAAAATCAGAAAGTATGCCGTCATCGTGAAACAGAATACCGTTAAAATTACAGTATTTGGCAAGATCTTCATAAAGATCTTTCACCAGCTGCCGGGACTCAGGATTGAAAGGCGACAGGCGTTTGTAAATATGGGTACCCAGCACGGATTTACCATCAACCCATTCATGCACAAACAGCGAGTCAGGTTTGTCCAGCTTGAAGGCCAGAATGGGCATCCAGGCATAGACGCGCACCCGTGAACGGCTGTGCAGCTGCCACGCCACGCGGTTGAAAAGATCGGCTCTTACTGGCAGGTAGCGATTGGGAAAATAGAGACTGTCAGCGTTACCGTCCCCATCAGGATCTGCATAGGCCTGAAGGAATACAGCACTCACTTCCATCT
>JBEBBU010000078.1:0-7486 GCA_041158225.1 Pseudomonadota bacterium
GCTTCCTGGGATAGCCTGTCCAGCAGATATTCACGGTAAGCATACTCCCGCATCATCCGCTGCAGCATGGCCTGGGACTTCGGATCCTGGTTCGGCTGGTGGCTGGCTTCAGCGTACCACGTGTGTAAATGCTGCCCTGTGCTCTGCAGCAGTTGCTGCCATATCTCGATTTCAAAGCGCCGCTTTTCGCTGCTGGCTTCAATGCCAAGTTTCTGGATCAGCGGCTTTAGGGTCAGTGACAGCAGCAGCGTGACCAGAATAACGCCAAATGCTGTCGCCAGCAGGATGTCGCGGTGAGGCAGGGCACTACCGTCCAGCATGGTGAGAGGTATGGAAAATGCCGCAAGCCCTGACACAGGGCCTCGCGCACCCATCCAGACCAGAATGGCGGATTCCTTCCAGTTGAGAAAAGCCTGGCTGGACCTGTGGGTCATGCGTGTCAGGCGGATCAGAAGTACCGACAACAGTCTCGCTGTGAGCAGTGCTACCACTACCAGTGGAATCAGGGTCAGTACCAGCACGGTATCTTCATGCGGGAGCGATACCATGATATCAGGCAGTTCCATGCCTATCAGCAGGAATGTCACGGCCTGTAACACAAATATCAGGTGTTCCCACAAGGCTGAATTGGCCAGGCGTCCGCGAAACTCCGGTGACTGATACTCGGTATAGCCCACATAGATGGCAACGGTGACTATCGCCAGGATAGGGGAGCCTTCCAGCGAATCAGCGATGGCATAGCTGGCAAATGGCAGCACCATGACTACAGCATTGACTGCCGTTTTTTTGTCTGCAAACTGCCTGATCAGCAGGGATGCCAGCCATCCCGTGACCATACCTACGGCCAGCCCTGCCAGCAGCGCCTTGCCGAAAATCTCCATGCCTTCTGCCGCGCTTATCTGCCCATGCAGTGCTGCCAGTATGGCCAGATGATAGGCGGTCAGGCCGCTTACGTCATTCAGAAGACTTTCCCCTTCAAGCAGGGTAATCAGGCGCGAGGGTAGCCGCTCGGTCACGCCGGCAGCGTTCAGGGCCACTGAGTCGGTGGGAGAAAGTATGGCGCCCAGCGCCAGTGCCAGCGGCCAGCTGATGTCTGAAACACTGGTAATGACAGCACCAACGGCCAGGGTGGAGGCAACGACCGGGATAATGGTCAGCTTGATGACCTGGGAGCCCACCCGTCTGAGATCGTGCAGGGATGACTGCAGAGCGCCTCCGTAGACCAGAGGCACCAGAAAGAAACTGATCACCATGCCTGGATCCGGGGGGATGGTCAGGGAAAATGGAAGCAGGCTGATGACGGCTCCCAGTAGTATGACTGGCAGAATATTGTTCCAGCCTCTGTTGACCAGCAGGGCGGAAGCTACAGTGGCCACCAGCAGATACAGGGCAATCGCATTAAAGGGGTTGTGCATTCATCTGTCTCCTGCCATGGTTCTGTCCTATACTCGGCGCTTCGCTGTCAGTTCAATCATTGGGTGTCTGTCTTGCCTGCCGTCCTTGAGATTACCATTCCGGTTTTTCTGCTCATCCTGATGGGATATGCTTCGGTCAGGATGGCATGGATCAGGCGCGGCCAGATGGATGTTCTGGCGTTTTTCGTCATCAATTTTGCCTTGCCTGCGCTGCTTTTCCTGGCTATTGTCCGCCACCCCCTGCTGACCCTGCAGCATATCCGCTTACTGCAGGCCTATACGCTGGCTTCGCTCACCGTTTTTGTAGCCGTGGCTATGGTTGCTGCCTTGATCACGCGGCGTGGCCTGCTTCAGGGTACCAAACTGGCCATGGGCACGGCATTTTCCAACAGCGCATTCATGGGCTATCCCATCGCGCAGCGGGTGATCGGCGAGCAGGCGGGTGACATGCTGGTCATCTATGTTGCCGTGGAAAATCTTTTACTGCTGCCTCTGGCGCTTACAATGCTGGCGCTTGGTGAGCATAGCGGCAGGCAGGGTATCAGCATCTTTTGGGGAGTGCTGTCAGGTGTTTTGCGCAAGCCACTCATTCTGGCTATCCTTGGCGGCATCGCCTGTTCGCTTTTCCGGCTGGAAGTGCCGGTTGTGGCGGGTCGTTGTCTTGACATGCTGTCCGGGGCTGCAGCGCCGGTGGCGCTTTTCTATATTGGAGGCATTCTGTCCGGTCTGCAAATGGGGCATCTGGCGCGCGATATTCTGGGTATTACCCTGGCCAAGCTGCTGTTGCATCCGCTGGCGGTATTGCTGGCCTGCATCCTGATGGCCATCGACAGTACTGATCTGGCCAGGGCGGCTGTGCTGAATGCCGCCATGCCCATGTTCAGCATCTATCCCATTCTGTGCCAGAAATATGATCCACAGGGGGCATGTGCCGCTTCTCTTGTCGTTGCTACTGCCGTCTCTTTTTTCACGCTGACCACCGCATTATGGTTGCTGGATAACGGGTTCTAGAAGCGTCCCATGCCTCGCTCATCATCATCCAGTGGCAGGATGGTAAAGGCTGATGAGGCTGCAGGTGAAGCATCCTGGCGGGGTTCTGCTACGGGCCTGCCAGTCGTGACAACGGATGGGTGGGTAAAGGTTGCTGCTGCGGTTGTGCCATGTGTTTCGAGTCTGAATCTGGCCAACTCCTCGTTCAGTCTTGAGGCGATACTGGTCAGCTGCGACGAAGCGCTGGCCAGTTCTTCAGACTGCTGGCTGCCACGCAGGGATAGTGTGGCCAGCTGGTTCATGGCCTGATTGATCTGGGAAACACCCTGCGACTGCTCGCTGCTTGCGGCTGATATCTCTCCCACCAGATCCTGCACCTGCACGACATTACGTACGATTTCATTCAGCATCAGGCTGGTTTCATCGGCAAGCCGCACGCCATCGGTAACCCGCACTGATGACTCTTCAATCAGTTCAGCTGTTTCCTGGGCAGCTTTGGCACTTCTTCCGGCCAGATTCCGGACTTCCTGTGCCACGACGGCAAAACCCCGTCCATGCTGGCCTGCGCGGGAGGCTTCAACCGCGGCGTTAAAGGCAAGCAGATTGATCTGGAACGCTATTTCATCAATAGCTTTATTGATTCTGGCAATCGATTTTGCAGATTCCTGGATTTTGGACATGGCTTCCAGCATGACAGCCATTTTTTCTTTGCCCATCTGTGCCATTTCCATGGCCTTAACCACAATCTGCCGGGCGGAACTGGTATTGTCACTATTGGCCTTGATCTGGGCATCAGTTTCTTCGAGGCTGGCGGTGATCTCTTCAATGGCGGCAGCCTGCTGCTGGTTGGCGGTTGCCTGATCCTGCGCCAGACCATTGAGCTGTCTTGATGCGCTACCGACCTCAAGCGCCATTTTGGAGAGTATGCTCATGCTCTGGTTGAGATTGCCCAGAGAGTTGTTGACACTGGCCTTCAGCGTGTCCAGTTCTCCACGCGCAACATCGTGGATCCGGTGTGTCAGATCATTGGCGGCGACATGGGCCATGACTGCATTGACGCTGTGGATGGTGGACTGCAGTGCCAGTGTTGAATTGTTAACGCTTCTTTTGAGGCGGTCAAGATCGCCTTGTGTTGCAATCTCGATTCTCTGGTCAAAGATTCCGGATTCCATGGCTCCCATGACCTGACTGGTATTTTCCAGAGCTTCCTGCAGGCCAGTCATCATGCTGTTGAAGGCGAGCGCTGTCTGGCCGATCTCATCCATGGACTTGACATCAATCCTTTGCGAAAAGTCACCGCTGTTGTTGATCTTCAGCATGACATTTTTCATTTCTGACAGAGGGCCGTTAATGGAGCGGGTGACCAGTATTCCCAGCAGTGCAGAGAGCAGCAGGGATAACGCCGCCACTAGTTTGACAATAAATGCTGAGGATTCGACCGTTTCTGCCGCGAGAGTCTTTTCTTTTTCGGCTTCGTTAACGTTGAGTTCGATCAGTTTCAGCAGTGATTCTTCGGCCTTGTTGTAGAGCGGCCGCTGTTTTTCGTAGAGATCATAGAATACAATGAACAGCCGTTTCTGCTCGGCTTCCTTGGTATTGACGCTAAGAGCCTGAGTGACCTCACTTAGTTGTGTATCAATGGCTTTCCAGTTTTCCCATTCGCCAAGAAACTGCTTCCATATAACGTCGTGGGCTTCAGTACGCTGCACCTTGGCAAACTGCTCGAAGCCCTGATCGGCGCGTCCCCAGGCCTTGCGTTTTCTGTCCAGTGTATCGGCGAAACGATCCTGCGCAAGGTAATTGTTTTCCCAGATGGCAACTTCCATGGTTCTCATCCGGATGGCCGTTCTCGCTTCGTTGATGATCTCAAGCGAATGTACCGAAGGCAGGCGAATATCGGCAATCTGTCTGAGTGAATGACCGGTGCTGCTGACGCCCTCAGAACCCGTGTAGGCACCCACAAGCACGAAAGTCAAAGCTACCGAGACCAGCACCACCAGTCGGGTGAAGATGGAGACGCGACTGAACAGACCGCCCGTCACCGCCAAACTGGAGAAGGTTGTGTTTTCCACACTGGGAGATTTTGCCATTTCTGTTTCCTGAACTGATCGACGCCGACTATCTTACGCAAGAATAGGCCTTAAATTCTACCTTGGCCGATTATTTAACCTTTTTATTCATATGATTATTTTGCGCCAGGCTTGATGTGCCGAATGATCGGAATACTTGCACTGAGCCTCCTGTCAGGGTACAAGTGCAGGCATGACGAGTCAATCACATGTTGCCGCCGGGTCGTTGTCTGAACTGGTGGCCTATATCATCCTTTTTCTCCTGGCTCAGGTGCTGATTTTCTACCTGTCGCGCTGGATCAAAAACCATATTGCTGGCCGTAACCAGAGTATGCTGAAAGAATTGCTTGCACGGGATGTCAGGGATCTGCTCGATCTGCGCAGCAACATGAAAGCCAGAAAGGCATGGGACGCACCTGAAAACCGCTGGCTGGCTGCGCTGATCAACAAGGCCATCCATATGAAGGTGCAGAAAGAGGTCGTTGGCAGGCGTAGGAACGCTGTCAGGAAGCGGCAACTCGAACAGGCTGAAGTTGCCAGAGAGCTGCCTGATGTTCCGGACGATATACCTTAGGCAAAACACCTACCTTCTTTGAGGCTAATGCGTTATCTTTAAGACCTGTTGCATGAACAGGTGGGGATTGCTGGTATGGATGATGAGGCGGCAAGCACCGTCAAGACTATGGTATATGCAAGCGTTGCCAACCATCCGTTTACTGAAGATGACATCCTGGAGCTTCTGTCAGCAGCCAAACGCAACAACGCTGCTAACGGCATTACCGGTATGTTGCTCTACCATGATGGTTTTTTCATGCAGGCGATTGAGGGTGAGGTGGAGCAGGTGGATCGCCTGTTTGATCGTATCAGGCGTGACCGTCGGCACAAGATGGTCGTGATCGTGCATGAGGAAAAGGCGATGGAGCGTGCCTTTGCAGACTGGCGTATGGGATTCAGCTATCTCCGGGATGCGGGTACGAATGTTCGTGGATTCTCGCCGGATGAGATCAGGGGCTATTCAAACTTCCTGGAAAGGCCGGACCTGGATTTTTTCAGTGAGAAGCCGAGTCGGGTGAAGGAACTGCTGCTTTCCTTCCGTCATCGTGCACTGCATTCAAGTGGTTGACATGCAGCGGTAACCCATCATTTTCTCTAGCCCAGATCCAAAGTACTTGACTGCCAGGCATACAGTCTTTGCCTGATCACTACCCCAATCCCTGTATGAACCTGATCCGATGGCTTGTGTGGATGCTTTTGCCTGTCAGTCAGCATCTCATGGCCGATGCGCAGCTTCAGGACAGGATGATCCTGTATCTGCGCGGTGATATCCGTAATGCTGAACCTGACATCGTCACCGTGAACGGTGTATACGATCTGAATACGCAATGGGGTACGCTTGAAACGGCACTACGTGCTGGTACTTATACCAACCAGCCGGGCCTCTGGTCCTACAAGATCGAGGGTATCACCCCTGAGTTTTGGGGAAACCATCGCCTTGCCTTGAGAGTCGTCAAGAACAATGATTATCCCTCGACCGGTTCGGTACAGGATACCCGCGTAGCCCAGCGCGTCATGGGGGCATACCAGCCGTTTGCATCACTGGATGCACTCAGTAGTCTGTCTGTGCATCTTGATGCTGGCGTGGCTGAAAACTTCACTGGCGCCCATGGCGCTACGCTGCTACCCAATGGGCAGGGGGCGCTTAATATCCTGCCCATCTGGGCTGTCAAGCTGGGCTGGCCATCGGTTGTCCCAGACCGGAAGTACGTGTTGTCATGGAGCAATTTTGATATTTTCGATCCGTATCCTGCTTCCCAGCCTTTCCTGCAGTTTGAAGTGCAGCAGGAGGTCGAAAAAGTCATGTACTACGGCTATGTGCGTTACCGCTGGGATTACACAGTAGACCAGTTCTACGCGCTCTACCTGACACTGGGGCTGGAATTGCCAAACTGAAAGATACCGGCTTTTGATTGACATGGAGCTGGTGACAAGATTCGAACTCGCGACCGGCTGATTACAAATCAGCTGCTCTACCGACTGAGCTACACCAGCCCTGATGAAAGGACATCGCCAGAGAAGCGATACGGGTATTCTAGCAGATCTGTTCAGCCAGCTGAAGATACTTTATGCTGCATGGCATGAATGATCCTGAATCCCATGGTTACAAAGATATTGCCGCTTTCTTTGACGGCTGGGCGCTCTACCAGAAACTGCTGGATGGTGATGCCATGTTTCACCAGGAGCTCTATCGTGGCCTGATCAATCAGGTAGCAGACAGTAGCGGAGGGAAGCCGCTTGCGCTGCTTGATCTTGGCTGTGGCAATGCCGCTTTCATGCAGCCATTGCTGGCTGGGCATCCCGGTATGCATTACTGCGGGGTGGATCTGTCGGCGGTGGCGCTGGAGCTTGCCCGTGCCATGCTGGATACCATGCCGCTCGGGTATCAGCTGATACAGGCAGACATGCTGCAGGCCTTGCGGCAGTTAGTGGCCGCAGGCCAGACTATGGATGTCATTTTTTCCGGATACGCGCTGCATCATCTGCAGGCGGTGGACAAGTCAGCACTGCTGCAGCTTGCCGCACAACTGCTTGTGCCTGGCGGCCGTTTCATCATCATTGACATGTTCATGGCTAACGGTGAAAGCCGGAGCCGTTATCTGCAGGCGGTGGATAACTATGTGCGTACCCACTGGATCATGCTGTCAGCGGAGGAAGCTGATGCCGTCATGGGACATATCAGTGGTGAGGATTTTCCCGAGACACCTGACAGCCTTCGCGCCATGGCAACGGCGGCAGGGTTTGCCGCTGCCGAACAGGTTATCTGCCGAGACCGCTGGTTTCAGTTATGGGTGCTGCAGCGCTAGTATCAGTCCGGCTTCAGTGTGGATGAAGGACATAAGGCCGCGATCACACAGCGCTCACAGCCGGGTTTGCGGGCGGTACAGGTATAGCGTCCGTGCAGGATCAGCAGGTGGTGGGCATCCTGCAGAAAGCGCCGTGGCGTCGCTTTCATCA
>JBEBBU010000079.1:0-19169 GCA_041158225.1 Pseudomonadota bacterium
AATGCAGCTTTTTCGGATTTCCATATCTCCTCAAGATCAGCGTATTCCCGCCCAACTTCAAGGATGTTGTCCTCCAGTGCCAACAGACGTTTGCGTGATGCTTCATCGGCCTCCTTCCTTAGTGCTTCACGTTCAATCTTGAGCTGGATCAGGCGACGCTCCAGCCTGTCCATTTCCTCAGGTTTGGAGTCGATTTCCATGCGGATACGGCTGGCTGCCTCGTCGATAAGATCGATAGCTTTGTCAGGTAACTGGCGATCAGTGATGTAGCGGTGGGAAAGTAGAGCGGCCGCCACAATCGCAGGATCAGTAATGGTGACACCATGGTGTACCTCATAACGTTCCTTCAGTCCCCGAAGGATGGCGATGGTATCCTCAACCAGAGGTTCATCGACCAGTACTTTCTGGAAGCGACGTTCAAGAGCTGCATCTTTTTCAATATACTGGCGATATTCATCCAGTGTGGTAGCTCCGATGCAGTGCAGTTCTCCTCTGGCGAGTGCGGGTTTGAGCATATTGCCGGCATCCATGGCACCATCTGCCTTGCCAGCACCTACCATGGTATGCAGTTCATCAATAAAAAGGATGATCCTGCCTTCCTGTCTGGCGACATCATTGAGTACAGCCTTGAGTCTTTCCTCAAATTCGCCACGGAATTTGGCACCCGCAATCAATGCTGCCATATCAAGTGCCAGCAGACGCTTGCCTTTCATGCCTTCAGGAACTTCACCGTTCACGATGCGCTGTGCCAGACCTTCTACAATGGCAGTTTTACCGACACCGGGTTCACCAATCAGTACAGGATTATTCTTGGTGCGTCTCTGAAGCACCTGGATAGTTCTCCTGATTTCATCATCACGTCCGATGACAGGATCCAGCTTGCCTGACTCGGCACGAGCAGTAAAATCAATGGTGTACTTATCCAGCGCCTGTCTCTGTTCTTCTGTATTGGCATTGTCCACTTTCTGTCCACCTCTCATGGCTGTAATAGCAGCTTCAAGTGTCTGCCGGTTTAATCCACTCCGGGTTAAAAGTTCACCCAGCTGTCCCTTTTCTTCAAGGGCGGCAAGCAGAAAAACCTCACTGCTGATGAAACTGTCACCGCGTTTCTGTGCAAGTTTGTCACTCAGATTGAAAAGTCTGTTCAGGGCGCTGGATATCTGTATATCGCCACCAGTGCCTTCCACAGAAGGCAACTGATCAACGGCTTCACGCAGTTTTGGAAGAAACTGTTGAATGGTCACGCCGGCCTTGCCAAGCAATGAACGCACAGTGCTGCCATCCTGTTCAAGCAGCGCAAGCATGACATGCACAGGTTCCATAAACTGGTGATCCTTGCCCAGAGCAAGGCTTTGGGCATCACCCAGAGCACTCTGAAAACGGCTGGTCAATCGGTCGATACGCATGGTTTAACCCCTCAGGATTTGTGAATACTGACAAGTTTGGGACGGAGATGAATAATTCAAGTGAAAGGGCAATACAAGCCAAGGTGAAATTTTTAATGTACGATGGTCTAAGCTGTCGTAGCATGACAGCTGCGTGATAGAAAAAACCTGAAACCAAAAACATGAAACTCTGAGGAACATCATGAAAAATAACTTCGTGAAATCTCCATGCTCTATTGCCCTGATTGGTAGTGCACTTGCCAGCAGCTTTGCTGTCAATGCTGCCGAGAATCCTTTTGCCATGAAAGAACTTGCCAGTGGCTATATGCAGGTAGCAGAAGCCAGCAAAGCTACAGAGGGTCGCTGTGGAGAAGGCAAATGTGGTGCTGCAATGATGAAACAGCCTGAAATGAAATGTGGTGCAGGCATGGCTGGTATGTCAGGCATGTCTTCTGCTCCTGAGCAGAAAGCGGCTGAAGGCAAATGTGCTGCCAAGATGGGATCTGAGCCATCAGCCCCCGCTGCAACACCTGAAAGCAAGTAGTCAGGTCAGGGGGGACAGCTCAGACTGTCCCCTTTTTTAAATCTTACAGGGAGATATTTATGCTCCTTCAGGATAGGAATCTGGCGAAAGGACTCGGGCTAAGGCGCGACTTTATTCATCAGGTCATGGAAAGTCCACCTGATACAGTTGATTTCTGGGAGCTGGCTCCTGAAAACTGGATGAAGCTTGGTGGACGCTTCAGCAAACAGCTTCGTCAGGTCACAGAAAAGAAACCTTTGTTTTTACACGGTCTTTCACTATCTCTTGGTGGCATACAGCCACTCGACATCAATTTTTTGAGAGATCTCAAGCTTTTTATTAGGGAACATGGTGCTCTCTGTTATAGCGAGCATCTGAGTTACAGTTCTGATCAGGGTCATCTTTACGACCTGTTACCGATTCCTTTCACAAGCGAATCTGTTGATTATGTAGTATCCAGAATAAAAAAAGTTCAGGATATTCTTGAACAGAAAATTGCGATAGAAAATATATCTTACTATGCGGCACCAGGTAAGGAAATTTCTGAAATTGATTTTATTAATGCCATACTTGAAACAGCAGACTGTGATCTTCTGCTGGATGTTAACAATGTTTATGTAAATAGTATCAATCATGGTTACAATGCCATTGATTATCTGAAAAAACTGCCTGGTCATCGTATACGCTATCTTCATGTAGCAGGCCATTATATGGAACGCGATGATTTTTTGATTGATACACATGGTGCTGATGTGATTGATCCAGTCTGGAAACTGCTCCATGATAGTTACTGTCTTTTTGGTGTTATGCCTACTCTTCTGGAAAGAGATTTCAATATACCAGAACTTGCTTCTCTTATTAATGAAGTCGAAAGAATTGGCAGTATCCAGACTTCTTGCAGTATTGTAAAAGGTGTTGTATGACATCAGAAGTACTACCTTATTTTCAACGGGTTCAAAACGATTTTACTGACTGGATAAGAAAGCGTTCAGACAAGTTACCTGATGGTGTAACACATGAAAAAATGGGGGTTTACCGGCAACTTCTAAAAGCCAATTTTCATCAGATTCTTTCCCAGGGATTTCCTTTAAGTAAGAGTATTTTGCAGAACGGTGATTGGGATGATCTGGTGGATTCATTTTTTTCAGATCACCATTGTAAAACACCTTATTTTTCTGAAATTTCAAGAGAATTTGTTGATTTCATTGGAAATTTATCTACAGAAAATCAGGTTTTGCCACCATTTATGTATGAACTGGCTCATTATGAATGGGTTGAACTAGGGTTGATGACTGCTCCTGATTACCAGTGTTCTAAGGAGGATGTTGCATTCGTTGCAATGCATGATCATTTTGTTCACCGCCTCTGGTTGTCTGAGCTCGCGTGGCCTTTGGTTTACAGATATCCTGTTCACCGACTGAATGCTGAAAACAGCATGAATTTTCATAATCCTCCTGATTTGCCAACTTTTATTCTGGTCTACCGTGATCCAGATCATGAAGTCCGTTTTATTGAAATTACAGAGATGACTTACCATCTTCTGGTATGCCTGCAGTCACATCCTGGGCATACTCTCAATAATATTATTGACTATCTTTTGAAGCTTATGGGAAATCCTTGTTCTTTCGAGGCACTTTTTCAGCCTGCGTCAGACATGGTGAATGATTTTTTGCGGCGAGGCGTTATACAAACTTACTTACCACATCGTGTTAATAACAGGAGTTAAAAATGAGCGATCTTATTGTTATAGCTTTTAATGATGTACATAAGGCTGAAGAAGTCCGTCTTTCTCTTCTGCGTATGCAGCGTGATTATCTGATTGATCTTGAAGATGCTGTTGTCGCAGTCCGCAAGCCTGATGGAAGTGTCAAACTTAATCAGGCTGTCAATCTGACTTCCACGGGTGCTGCCAGTGGTGGTTTTTGGGGTCTTCTGGTTGGTACGCTTTTTCTTAATCCATTGCTTGGTGTAGCTGTAGGGGCTCTGTCAGGTGCAGCTGCAGGGGCTCTCTCTGATCTTGGGATCAATGACCAGTTCATGAAAGAGGTGGGAGAGTCGCTCAAGGCGGATCATTCAGCTCTTTTCGTACTGGTAAGGAAGATGACTTCGGACAAGGTGCTTGAAGAATTGCATGGCGCAGGCGGCAAGATCATCAGGACTTCGTTGAGTCATGATGATGAGGTGCGCCTGCAGAGTGCACTTGATGCGAAGGACTGAGTTAAATTCTTTTTTCTTTTTATTCTTTTCCTGAAGTAATGATTAAGCAGCTCCAAGACTGTGAATAACGGAATTAATGCTTTTTTTTACAATGACTTGTGACGTTAATCGCTCTGTGTTTTTTTAAGTCGGTCTTTGTGTACAGGTTGTGGATAAGTGATGTTGAAAACTTGTCCACAGCTTTGCTCTTGTTCATTACACAACTTGCCCACAGAGATGTTCCACAATTTACATGACTACCCAGTCGTTCTGCAGCGGTTATACTGTTGCTTCTGCAAGCTGAGGTGTTGCCTTGTTCAAGTTTGATGTGATTGTGGTCGGTGGTGGTCACGCCGGGGTGGAAGCAGCCATGGTCGCCGCAAGAAGCGGTTCGGCTACGCTGTTGCTGACACAGAACATCGATACTCTGGGTCAGATGAGTTGCAATCCTGCTATTGGCGGGATTGGTAAAGGTCATCTGGTCAGGGAGATTGATGCGCTTGGCGGTATCATGGGGCGTGCAGCTGATCGTGCTGGTATACAGTTCCGTATCCTTAATGCTTCAAAGGGCCCGGCTGTCCGGGCAACCCGTGCCCAGGCAGACAGAAGTCTCTACCGTTCATCCATCCAGAGCATGCTTTTTGCACAGCATGGTCTGCAGGTTTTTCAGCAGACCGTATCTGATCTGGTGATTGAGCATGGCCAGGTTCAGGGAGTCATGACCCAGATGGGAGAAATGATTCAGGCCAGGGCTGTGGTACTCACGGTAGGTACCTTTCAGGCAGGGCGCATCCATATTGGCATGCAGAATTATGAGGGAGGCAGGGCAGGGGATCCGCCATCCAACAGACTGGCTGAACGTCTGCGTGATCTTGGTCTGGTGACAGGCCGTCTCAAGACGGGAACTCCACCGCGGCTGGATGCAAGAAGCCTGGATTTCACTCGTATGATGTTGCAGGAAGGTGATGATCCTCTTCCATGTTTTTCCTATCTTGGGAGAAAGGAAGCGCCGCCAAGACAGCTCGCCTGCCATATTACCCGCACAACGCAGGAAACCCATGACATCATACGTGGCAGCCTGGATCGGTCGCCGCTTTATGCCGGCATCATAGAAGGGACAGGCCCGCGTTACTGTCCGTCCATAGAGGACAAGGTTGTCCGTTTTGCTGACCGGGACTCTCACCAGATTTTTATGGAGCCAGAGGGGCTTCATACCTGTGAAATCTATCCTAACGGCATTTCTACCAGCCTCCCGTTCGATGTCCAGCAACGGCTGGTAAGATCCATACCAGGCTGTGAGCAGGCCAACATCATCAGGCCAGGCTATGCGATTGAATATGATTTTTATGATCCACGCGGGCTGAAACATTCTCTTGAAAGCCGCGTCATATCAGGACTTTTTCTGGCAGGCCAGATCAATGGTACAACCGGCTATGAGGAAGCGGCTGCCCAGGGCCTGCTGGCCGGGCTGAATGCATCCCGTCATGTGACAGAGCAGACACCATGGGTACCCGCCAGAAACGAAGCTTATCTTGGTGTCATGGTGGATGATCTGGTGATGCTGGGTACCAACGAACCCTATCGCATGTTTACCAGCAGGGCAGAGCATCGCCTGCTGCTAAGGGAAGATAATGCTGATCTCAGGCTTACGGCCACGGGGTTTGAACTTGGTATTGTTGATCAGGAGCGGCTGGATGTACTTGAAAGAAAACAGCGCGGCCAGGAAAATCTGACCCGGCTGCTTGAAAGTGGAAGAATCAGGGCGGGCAGTCATGAGGCGTTGCAGATTCAGGAAAAGTCAGGTGTCAGTCTGAGCAGGGATGTCAGCCTGATGGATCTGCTACGCAGGCCTGAAATCAGCCTGCAGCATCTCATGGATGCACTGCCAGAAGATCTTGAGCTGGACCAGGCTATGATCGAACAGGTTGAGATTCATGCGCGTTATGCCGGTTATATTGATCGGCAACTGCTGGAAATTGAGCGTGCAAGGAGCCAGCAGGGCTTGCAGCTCGCTGGCAGGATTGATTATCAGCAGGTGCCGGGTCTATCGACCGAGGTGAGGGAAAAACTTGTCCGTTTCCAGCCGGAAACCATCGCACAGGCATCCAGGATTCCCGGTGTCACCCCTGCTGCTGTTTCCCTGCTCCTTGTCCACATGCGACGCAGGTCTGCCTCATGAATGGTCTGATGCCCAGACTGGAAGCTGGACTAAGGGCGATGGGACTTGACGCTGATAGTGCACAGAAGGAAAGACTGCTTGCCTATCTGGCAATGCTTGGCAAATGGAACCGTGTCTATAATCTTACTGCCATTGATGATCCTGAACAGATGCTGGTTCTGCATCTGCTGGATAGCCTGAGTCTGCAGAAACATCTGGATGGAACTGACTGTCTGGATGTAGGCACTGGTGCCGGTCTTCCAGGTATTCCTCTGGCCATCATGAATCCGCAGAAACGCTTTTACCTGCTGGATGCCAGTGCCAGAAAAATACGCTTTGTCCAGCAGGTGGTGATTGAGCTTCAACTGCCCAATGTTGTCTGTCTCAGTGAAAGGATAGAATCCTTTGTGTTGCCTGATGCCCTGGAGCAGGGTTTTGATGTCATCATATCACGTGCTTATGCCGCTCTGCCCTTGATGGTGTCCCAGGCCAGACGTCTGCTGGCAGATCGTGGCGCCATTCTGGCCCAGAAGGGCCGGATGCCAGAACGGGAAATTGAAACACTGTCGGCCCCCGGTGCACAGTTAACCGTGATTGAACTAAAGGTGCCAGATCTTGATGCTGAGAGGCATCTGGTCAGGGTCAGTTTCAACTGTTGATGCTGTAAATATCAGATATGAGCAAAATCATTGCGGTCACCAATCAGAAAGGTGGCGTCGGAAAAACCACAACCAGTGTCAATCTCGCAGCCTCACTGGCTGCGATGCGCTACAGTGTGCTGCTTGTTGATCTTGATCCTCAGGGCAACAGCACCATGGGGTGTGGGATCGGCAAGAAGCATGTAAGCTGTTCGAGCTATGAGGTACTGGTGCGCCAGGCCAGTATCCAGCAGGCAAAAGTAAGGCCGGATGGGCTGGCTTTTGATGTATTGCCAGCCAATACCGAACTGGCAGCAGCTCAGGTTGACATGCTTGGCCTCGAAAGGAAGGAAAGGGTACTTGCGGAAGCGCTGGTGGGTATCAGTGATCTTTACGACTATGTACTCATCGACTGTCCACCATCGCTCAATCTGCTGACTATCAATGCCATGGTGGCCGCACAGAGCGTACTCATACCCATGCAGTGTGAATATTATGCGCTCGAAGGCCTTTCCGACCTGATGGATACCCTGAAAAATATCCGTGATTCTGTCAATCCCGGGCTGGCAGTCGAGGGACTGCTCAGAACCATGTTCGACACCAGAAGCCGTCTTGCCAATGAAGTTTCCGAACAGTTACTGGCTCATTTCGGGGATAAGGTGTTCAGAACCATTGTGCCCAGAAACATCCGTCTTGCGGAAGCACCAAGTCACGGTGTTCCCGCCATCATCTATGATAAAGCCTCCAAAGGTGCCCTGGCTTATCTGGCACTGGCCGGTGAAATCCTGAGAAGGAACGAGAAGCAGGCATGAAGAAACCAGCGCTTGGCCGAGGTCTGGAAGCATTGCTTGGTGATGCGAAGTCAGTATTTCAGCCAGTGGAAGGAGCAGGCAACCTCCTCCGCTACCTGCCCGTTGAGCAGTTAAAACCAGGTCCTTTCCAGCCGCGCCGCGACTTTGATCCTGAAAAGCTGGCTGAACTGGCTGAATCTGTCCGGGCCCAGGGCATTGTCCAGCCTATCGTGGTCAGACAGGATCCATCAGAAACGGCCATTTACCAGATCATTGCCGGGGAGCGCCGCTGGCGGGCTGCAAAAATTGCTGAACTGCATGAAGTTCCAGTCGTTGTCAGGGATGTTGATGATCAGGCAGTTCTTGCCATCGGTCTTATTGAAAACATCCAGCGTCAGGATCTCAACCCGCTTGAGGAGGCGGAAGCGCTCCGTCGTCTGCAGGTCGAGTTTGGCATGACGCATCAGCAGATCGCTGACGTTGTGGGTAAGTCGCGCGCCACTGTGACGAATATGCTGCGCATCAGTGATGTCTCGGATGAGGTCAAGAGCTTTCTGAGAGAAGGCAAGCTGGATATGGGGCATGCCAGGGCATTATTGACCCTGCATGCCAGAGACCAGAAAGCATTGGCGCAGCGTATTGTCAGCGATGATCTGAGTGTTCGTGCTACCGAGGCTATGGCAAGAAAAATGGCAGAAGCA
Source organism: Pseudomonadota bacterium (assembly GCA_041158225.1). Taxonomy (GTDB): domain Bacteria; phylum Pseudomonadota; class Gammaproteobacteria; order Methylococcales; family Methylococcaceae; genus JBEBBU01. The sequence goes on from JBEBBU010000079.1 coordinate 8,393, forward strand.
GCCCTGCCAGATGAGAATCCACAGGGGCGCACGGCCAAGGTCAAAAGAGATGCAGATACCCTCAGACTGGAACACAGGCTATCCCTGTACCTTGGTGCTGAAGTTCAGTTACAGGCAGGAAAGCAGGGTAGCGGCAGGATTGTCATCCAGTATGCTGGGCTGGATGAACTGCAGGGAATACTGGAACGTATGGGTGAGCCTGGCGATGTTGTTTGAACTTTATTCTGGCCGCTGTTATCATCCGCTGTTATTAACGGGACTGTAATCCATGCTGCGCCGTGGTCGGATGTACGATCGCGTAAGATTGATGCTGTACGGTCAGTTACTGGTTGTTATGGTGGCTTCGGCAGTATTCTGGCTGCAGGGGGGGGCAGGTTCAGCGCTTTCATCACTATGTGGTGGCAGTGCAGCCATACTGCCCGGATTGGCGTTTGCCATGATATTCGCAAGGTTTAATCCTGGCGTATCACCTGATCAGCAGGTCAAGAGGTTTTACTGGGGTGAAGCCGTGAAGTTCCTGCTGACGGTGTTGAGCTTCGTAGCCATTTTCCAGTGGAAGGAAGTCAGTATTCTTCCCCTGATGCTGACCTACAGTCTGGCGTTTGGGGCTTACTGGCTAGCCCTGCTAATATAAACAGAATTCGAGATCAGAGGCTTTTGGATGTCAACGCAAACACATGAAACCAGTGGCGCTACCGCTTACATCATTCACCACCTGACACCGCTATCAACAGGTGAGGGGTTCTGGACGCTGCATCTGGATACCCTGTTCTATTCGGCATTGCTTGGCGCCATGTTTGTTGGTGTGTTCAAGTATGCTGCTGACAGGGTAACCCAGGGTATACCGGGACCTCTGCAGAACTTCGTTGAAATGATCGTAGAGTTCGTTGACACTCAGGTTAAGGACAGCTTTCATGGTCACAGCACCCTGATTGCTCCATTGGCCCTCAGCATCTTCTGCTGGGTCTTCCTCATGAACGCCATGGATCTGCTGCCCGTTGACCTGTTGCCCATGCTCGGTTCATTCACGGGGCTTGGTTATATGCGCGTAGTACCGAGTACCGACCTGAATGCTACATTTGGTATGTCAATCTCCGTGTTTTTCCTTATCATTTTTTACAGTATCAAGGTTAAGGGTGTCATTGGCTTTTCCAAGGAAATGCTGCTGCAGCCTTTTGGACCATGGATGATGCCGTTCAATCTGCTGCTTAAACTGGTTGAAGAACTGGCCAAGCCCGTATCACTGGGTCTGCGACTATTCGGCAACATGTATGCGGGCGAACTTATCTTTATCCTGATTGCGCTGCTGCCCTGGTGGGTTCAGCCTGTGCTCAGTTTCCCCTGGGCGGTCTTCCACATTCTGATCATCACCCTGCAGGCTTTCATATTCATGGTGCTGACTATCGTGTATCTGAGCCTTGCTCACGAAGAACACTGATTCAATTCATCAACATTCAACCACTACTTAACAAACATAACTGGAGAGCAATAATGGAAATCGCATCAGTACAGGGCATGACCGCAATCGCAGTAGGCATCATCCTCGGCATGGGCGCACTTGGTACCGCCATCGGTTTTGGTCTTCTTGGCGGCAAGTTTCTTGAAGGTGCTGCACGTCAGCCAGAAATGGTGCCCATGCTTCAGGTCAAGATGTTCATCGTGGCAGGTCTGCTTGATGCAGTTACCATGATCGGCGTAGGTCTGGCCCTGTTCTTCACCTTTGCCAATCCGTTCCTGTCTGCCATCAAGGGATAATGACTGCCAGAGCAAGTATCTGGTTGTTTGACGCTGAGAATGTAGAGAGGAAAGCGCAGTGAGTATCAATGCCACATTGATCGGGCAGATGGTGACCTTCTCGCTTCTGGTGATGTTCACCATGAAGTATGTATGGCCGCCGCTGCTAAAGGCTTTGGAAGAGCGCAAGAAAAAAATTGCCGAAGGACTGGCAGCTGCTGAGAAAGGGCAGCATGAAATGGAACTGGCTGAGAAAAAGGCAACGGCCATTCTCAGGGAAGCCAAGGAGCAGGCTGCCGAAATCGTGAGTCTGGCACAGAAGCGTGCCAATGAGGTTATGGACGAATCCAGGCAGGCTGCAAAGGCTGAGGGTGAGCGTCTTGTAGCTACGGCCCGTACTGAAATTGACCGCGAGGTTGAACAGGCGAAAACAGCTCTGCGTGCACAGGTGGCTACTCTGGCGATCACGGCTGCAGAAAAGATCCTGCAAAAGGAAATTGATCAGGACAAGCACAAGAGCATGCTGGGTAAACTGAGCAAGCAGCTGGGCTGAACCTATGAGCGAATTGATCACACTGGCGCGCCCTTATGCGGTTGCAGCCTACAGGAGAGCCAAGGAAACCCAGTCGGTTCAGCAATGGGCTGACCAGCTGGCGCTTCTTCAGGGGCTGCTTGCTGATGATCGCCTGCACAGGGCGGCTGTCAATCCGGCAGCCAGAAAAGATGTTTTCACGGATCAGTTGATTGATCTGTGTGGCGCGCATCTGGATCAGGAAGGTGCCAACTTCGTGCGCATTCTGGTGAGCAACGGGAGACTTTCGCTGATCAGCAGCATCCTGCAGCTGTTCAATGAGTACCGTGCAGCTGACGAAGGATATGCAGATGTTGACGTCATCAGTGCCTATCCCCTGGCAGAAAGCGAGACTGTTGAGCTTGCAGCTCTCATTAACACATGGCTGGCTCGTGAGGGTCGCCTGAACGTCACTGTAGACGGCAGTCTGATCGCGGGCGTAGTACTCCGTGCAGGCGGCCGCGTAGTGGATGCCTCCGTACGCGGACAACTTCAGCGACTGGCCCAGGGCCTCGGTAATTAAAGCGAGATACAATAATGCAATTGAACCCGTCAGAAATCAGCGACCTCATCAAGCAGAAGATCGGCAACTTCGATCTCGGCGTTGAATCACGCAGTGAAGGCACCATCGTCAGTCTGACCGATGGTATTGTCCGTGTTCACGGTCTCAATGACGTGATGCAGGGCGAAATGGTGGAATTCCCCGGTAACACTTTTGGTATGGCGCTCAACCTTGAGCGTGATTCAGTGGGTGCGGTGGTGCTGGGTGCCTACGAGCATCTCAGTGAAGGTGACACTGTACGCTGTACAGGCCGCATTCTTGAAGTGCCGGTAGGCGAAGCGCTGCTGGGTCGCGTGGTGGATGCACTGGGTAACCCTATTGATGGCGCAGGCCCTTTGAATGCTCAGGGCAGTTCACCCATCGAGAAAATTGCCCCAGGTGTTATCAGCAGACAGTCAGTTGACCAGCCTCTGCAGACTGGTCTCAAGGCTATTGACTCCATGATTCCGGTAGGTCGTGGACAGCGTGAACTTATCATTGGTGACCGCCAGACCGGCAAGACCGCCATTGCCATTGATACCATCATCAACCAGAAAGGCACAGGCGTTAAGTGTATCTATGTTGCTGTTGGACAGAAGCAGTCATCCATTGCAAATGTGGTGCGCAAGCTGCAGGAACACGGTGCCATGGATCACACCATTGTGGTGTCTGCATCGGCTTCAGAATCTGCAGCCCTGCAGTTCATCGCGCCTTATGCCGGTTGTGCAATGGGCGAGTACTTCCGTGATCGTGGTGAAGATGCGCTCATCATCTATGATGACCTGACCAAGCAGGCCTGGGCATATCGCCAGATTTCCCTGCTGCTGCGTCGTCCGCCTGGTCGTGAAGCTTATCCGGGTGACGTTTTCTATCTGCACTCCCGTCTGCTGGAGCGCGCGTCACGCATCAATGCTGATGAAGTTGAGCGCCTTACCAATGGTGAAGTCAAAGGCAGGACGGGCTCATTGACAGCTCTGCCCATCATTGAAACCCAGGCTGGTGACGTATCTGCTTTCGTACCTACCAATGTGATCTCAATCACTGACGGCCAGATCTTCCTGGAAACCAGCCTGTTCAATTCAGGTGTACGTCCGGCTGTAAACGCAGGCCTTTCTGTTTCACGTGTAGGTGGTGCCGCCCAGACCAAGATCATCAAGAAACTTGGTGGTGGTGTTCGTCTTGACCTTGCCCAGTACCGTGAACTGGCAGCATTTGCCCAGTTTGCATCAGATCTGGATGAGTCAACCCGCAAGCAGATTGAGCGTGGACAGCGTGTTACCGAACTGATGAAACAGAGCCAGTATTCACCGATGAGTGTGGCCCAGATGGGACTCTCCCTGTTTGCGGTCAACGAAGGCTATCTGGATGATGTCGAGGTTGCTCAGGTTCGTTCGTTTGAAGATGCACTGCAGAGCTATGTAAAATCCAGCCATGCTGACCTTCTGGATCGGATCAACGTTTCTGGTGATTTCAGCGACGAGATACAGGGAGCGCTTCGGGCAGCTATCAAGCAGTTTAAAGACACCCATACCTGGTAAGGCGACATTATGGCCGTTGGTAAAGAGATTCGTGTCAAGATCGCGAGTGTCAAAAACACCCAGAAGATCACACGAGCCATGGAAATGGTTGCGGCCAGCAAGATGCGCCGTACCCAGGAAAGGATGCAGGCGACCCGACCCTACTCGCAGAAGATTGCGAGGATCATCAGTCACCTTGCGCAGGCCAATCCGGAGTACAAAAATGCGTACATGCTGGAGCGACCGGTAAAGAATATAGGTCTGATTGTCGTATCATCAGACCGTGGACTTTGTGGTGGTTTGAATACCAACCTTTTCCGTATGCTGTTACGCAGTCTGAAAAGCTGGACGGATGCCGGTGTTGGTGTCCGCCTGGCGACCATTGGGCAGAAGGGGGGATCATTCTTCAATGCTGTTGGTGGTGACATTGTGGCTCAGGCATCAAAGCTTGGTGATACTCCGCATGTCGAGCAGATTGTGGGTGTTCTTGCAGTCATGCTGAAGAAGTTTGATGAAGGAGAGATTGATGCCATCTATGTAGCGCATAACTCCTTCGTCAATACCATGACGCAGAAGCCTCTGCTGGAGCAGTTACTCCCCATCAAGGCTGACGAGCTGAGTGATGTACAGAAGGGGCATTGGGACTATCTGTACGAGCCTGATGCCAAGGAAGTTCTGGATGGACTGCTGAAGCGCTATCTCGAGTCTCTGGTTTTTCAGGGGCTGGTAGAAAACAATGCGTGCGAGCAGGCAGCAAGAATGGTCGCCATGAAGAGCGCTTCTGATAATGCTGGCAAGCTCATCAAGGAACTGCAGCTCATCTATAACAAGGCGAGACAGGCGGCGATCACGCAGGAAATTGCGGAAATTGTAGGCGGTGCCGCAGCTGTCTGAGGCATACACAAAAAATTACTATAGAGAATCCTGAGAGGGCGAAATGAGTTCAGGGAAAATCGTTCAGATCATAGGTGCAGTTGTTGACGTGGAATTTCCACGTGAAAGTCTGCCAAAAATTTATGATGCGCTGAATGTTGATGAAGTAGGCCTGGTGCTGGAAGTCCAGCAGCAGCTGGGTGATGGTGTGGTTCGTACCATTGCCATGGGAACAACCGATGGCGTGAAGCGTGGTCTTGCTGTCAGCAACACGGGGGCACCCATTTCAGTGCCCGTTGGTGTCGAGACGCTTGGTCGTATCATGAATGTTCTGGGTGAGCCTATTGACGAAAAAGGTCCTATTGGTGAAAAGGAGCGTTGGGGCATTCACCGCAAGGCTCCTTCCTATCAGGATCAGGCGCCTGCCAATGAACTGCTCGAAACCGGCATCAAGGTTATCGATCTGGTGTGTCCGTTCGCCAAGGGTGGTAAGGTTGGCCTTTTTGGTGGCGCTGGCGTAGGCAAAACCGTCAACATGATGGAACTCATCCGTAATATCGCTATCGAGCACAGCGGTTATTCCGTGTTCGCTGGTGTGGGAGAGCGTACTCGTGAAGGTAACGACTTCTATCATGAAATGAAGGACTCCAACGTTCTGGACAAGGTGTCACTGGTCTATGGCCAGATGAATGAGCCGCCTGGTAACCGTCTGCGTGTGGCGCTGACGGGGCTGACCATGGCTGAAAAGTTCCGTGACGAAGGTAGGGATGTACTGCTGTTTGTGGATAACATCTACCGTTATACACTTGCAGGAACTGAGGTGTCAGCGCTGCTGGGCCGTATGCCATCAGCTGTGGGTTACCAGCCTAATCTGGCGGAAGAAATGGGTATCCTTCAGGAACGTATTACTTCAACCCGTACCGGATCCATTACATCCATCCAGGCTGTTTATGTGCCAGCAGACGACTTGACTGATCCATCGCCTGCTACGACATTCGCACATCTTGATGCTACCGTCGTACTGTCGCGACAGATTGCAGAACTCGGTATCTATCCTGCGGTTGATCCTCTGGATTCTACCAGCCGTCAGCTGGATCCTCTGGTCATCGGGCAGGATCACTATGATACGACGCGTCGCGTACAGAGCACCCTGCAGCGTTACAAGGAACTGCGTGACATTATTGCCATTCTTGGCATGGATGAACTGTCTGAAAATGACAAGCTCATTGTTTCCCGTGCCCGCAAAATCCAGCGCTTCCTGTCACAGCCTTTCTTTGTGGCTGAAGTGTTTACCGGATCGCCCGGCAAGTATGTTCCTCTGAAGGACACCATATCAGGCTTTAAGGGTATCATCGAAGGTCAGTACGATGACATTCCTGAACAGGCCTTCTATATGGTTGGAACTATTGACGAAGCGCTGGAAAAAGCCAAGCGTCTTGCTGCCTGATCCTGAAGGGAGGCCATAAATCATGGCAATGACCATACATGTGGACATCGTCAGCGCTGAACACGCTATCTTTTCAGGGCTTGCCGAGATGGTAGTGGTGCCGGCTGCGGAAGGGGAACTTGGTATCGTATGCCGCCATGCCCCTCTGCTCAGCAGGCTGAAGCCCGGTGAGGTTCGCGTCAAGATCAGTGACAGGGAAACGTTGCCGTTTTATGTTTCTGGCGGTGTTGTCGAAGTACAGCCGCATCTGGTCACTGTGCTTGCTGATACGGCTGTCAGGGCCGCTGATATTGACGAAGCAGCTGCTCAGGAAGCCCGCAGGCTTGCAGAGGAACTGATGGCAGAATCCAGCAACAAACTGGATTTTGCCAAGGCTCAGGCCAAACTGGTCGAAGCCATGGCGCAGTTGCGTACACTGGAAAAATATCGCAAGAGTGGTATCTGATCCATTCAAAACAATCTGACCCCTTTTCAGCATTGCCCGGTAACGGTTAGTGCTGGACAGGGGTTTTTTCATTTCAGGTTAAGCCATGACATTGCAAACCATAATTCTTGCCGCCGGCAAGGGGACAAGGATGCGCTCTTCTATCCCCAAGGTACTGCACAGGCTGGGCGCTGATCCTCTGCTTGGCCATGTATACCGTACAGCGGCTACCCTGAAGAGCGATGCGATCTATATTGTGATTGGGCACGAGGCTGAGGCTGTAAAAAACAGTTTTTCTTTCGAGCCGATCCACTGGATCCTTCAGGACAGGCAGTTGGGTACAGGCCATGCTGTTCAACAGGTTCGTGAACACATCAGGGATGATGCTACCGTTCTTGTTCTCTATGGTGATGTGCCGTTACTTGCCTCTGCGACCCTGCAAAAACTGCTGGACAAGGTTCGTTCTGACACACTGGCGCTACTGACTGTCAGGCTTGATAATCCGCTTGGATATGGCCGCATCATCAGAAATCCGCAAGGTAAGGTTCTGGCTATTGTCGAGGAAAAAGATGCCTCTGATGCGCAGAAAAATATTGCCGAAGTGAATACGGGGGTACTGGCTGTACAGGGAAAACCCTTGCGTCACTGGCTGAATGGACTGGGTAATGATAATGCCCAGGGAGAGTTTTACCTGACGGATATCATTGCCAGTGCCGTCAGGGATGGATTCAGCGTGGAGACGCTGGAGACGCCTGATCCTTATGAAGTGCTTGGTGTCAATAACCGCGAACAGCTGGCCTGTCTGGAAAGACAGCTCCAGCACCGGCAGGCTGCATGGCTCATGGAGCAGGGCGTTTCCTTCAGGGATCCCGCGCGTTTTGATCTTCGTGGTGAGGTTGCTGCCTGCGGTCAGGATGTCGAGATTGATGTGAATGTATTGATGGAGGGCAGGATTACGCTGGGTCACCGGGTACGTGTAGGTGCAGGTGTGCACCTGAAAAACGTTACTGTTGAAGACGATACGGAAATTCTGGCCTATTCCGTGCTTGAAGACGCTCATGTGGGCGCCGGATCGCGTATTGGACCTTATGCCAGGTTGCGACCTGGGACTGTGCTTGAGGGGGATGTTCACATTGGCAACTTCGTTGAACTCAAGGCAGCGAACGTGGGCCATGGCTCAAAAATCAACCATCTGAGTTATGTTGGTGACAGTAGTGTTGGTTCGGGAGTGAATGTGGGCGCCGGAACCATTACCTGCAATTATGACGGAGCCAACAAGCACCGTACAGTGATTGAGGATGGTGCGTTCATTGGATCGAACAGCCAGCTGGTAGCTCCGGTCACCATTGGCCGTAATGCTACGATTGGGGCTGGATCCACCATTACACGGGATGCGCCTGCAGACCAGCTGACGCTTTCCAGAAGCCGGCAGCTGACCGTGTCAGGCTGGGTCAGACCCGTCAAACAAGTCAAGAAGTGAGACTCAATCATGTGTGGAATAGTAGGAGCTGTAGCTCACCGCGATATTACGGATGTACTGCTCGAAGGCCTAAGGCGGCTTGAATATCGTGGCTATGATTCTGCAGGTGTCGCTGTACTGGACAGACAGGGGCAATTGAGACGCTGCAGGCAGGTTGGCAAGATCCGTGAACTGGAAAGTGCCCTGAAGCATGAACCGCTTGCGGGGCATACTGGCATTGCCCATACCCGCTGGGCAACCCATGGCGTGCCATCAGTACGTAATGCCCATCCTCATGTCAGCGAGGCTTCCATCCCGGTTGCGGTAGTACATAACGGCATTATCGAAAATCATGAGAACCTCAGGCAGGAACTGCAGCAGCTGGGTTATGTATTTACCTCAGAAACTGACACCGAGGTTATTGTACATCTTGTCCATCATTACCTGCAGCAGGGTGGAGATCTCAAGACTGCCATCCAGCAGACGCTTGCGCGCCTGACTGGCGCTTATGCGATTGCGGTGATAACGCCACAGGATCCTCACCGCATGATTGTGGCGCGCGAAGGTAGCCCGCTGGTTCTTGGGCTTGGTGATAACGAACTGTTCATTGCTTCGGATGTATTTGCGCTTCTGGGTGAAACCCAGCGTTTCATCTATCTGGAAGATGGCGATGTTGCTGAACTTACCCCTGAAAGTTACCAGATCCATGATGCACAGGGGCGGATGGTTACGCGGGAACTGCATCAGACGCGCATGGCTGCGGATGCAGTCGAGCGTGGTGTCTACCGGCACTATATGCAGAAAGAAATTCATGAGCAACCTGTTGCTATTGAAAAAACCCTGGATGACCGTATTGAAAACGGTCAGGTCATGGCTGGGCAGCTGGATTCCCTGCTGGAAAAAGTCTTACCCGATGTCAGGGCGGTGCAGATCGTGGCTTGTGGTACCAGTTATCATGCCGGTATGGTGGCCCGCTACTGGTTTGAGGCCATTGCCGGTATTCCCTGTCAGGTCGAGGTAGCCAGCGAGTTCCGTTACCGCCCAAAGGTGGTGAGGCCAGGCACCCTGTTTGTCACCATCTCCCAGTCAGGGGAAACCGCTGATACTCTGGCGGCGCTGAAGGATACCCCCGGGCAGGGCTATCTGCACACCCTGGCTATCTGTAATGTTGCAGAAAGCTCTCTTGTCCGTGCGTCAGCCTCGGCCCTGATGACCCGCGCAGGTCCGGAAATAGGTGTGGCTTCCACCAAGGCATTTACCACCCAGCTGGTCGCACTGCTGTTGCTGGTGGTGGCAACGGGGCGGAGTACCGGCTATCTGTCCGCTGCGGAAGAAGCCACTATTGTGAGCGAGATCCAGAGAATACCTTCCAGTATTCAGGACATCCTTGAACTTGAGCCTGTCATTGCCCAGTGGGCCGAGAGTTTTGGTGACAAGCATCATGCCCTTTTTCTGGGTAGGGGCACGCATTATCCTGTCGCTATGGAAGGTGCACTCAAGCTTAAGGAAATTTCCTATATTCATGCCGAGGCGTATCCTGCCGGCGAACTGAAACATGGACCACTGGCACTGATCGATCAGGATATGCCGGTGATTGCGGTGGCTCCCCAGAATGACCTGCTGGAAAAGCTAAAATCCAATCTGCAGGAAGTGCATGCCCGCGGGGGGCAGCTGTTTGTATTTGCCGAGATGGATGCAGCTATTGAGAAAGATGAAAGTATCCGGCTGATCAGGCTGGACCGTGTTGCCGACCTGATTGCCCCGATAGTTTACACCGTGCCATTGCAGCTGCTGGCGTATCATGTTGCCCTGATCAAGGGGACAGATGTGGATCAGCCCCGTAATCTTGCCAAATCAGTTACCGTCGAGTAATGCAGTCAACAAGCAGTTTCAGCCAGCAGGAGCTGGAAAACAATTTTGGATCCAAAATGGTCGCCGAGGCTCGTGGTCGTCAGTGGACGGTAAAGCCACTGGAGCAGGATGAGCAGAAAATGGTCGCTGAGGTAACCCGCGCCCATGGAGCCAAAGCCAGCTTTCGTGTGGAAATCCATATCAATCGTGACAGGGGAGGCGCCAGACATATTGGTTCCATCTGTAGTTGCAAGGCGGTATGGAAATGTGAGCATGCGGTAGCTGTCCTGCTGTCACAGATGGAAGCTGGCAGTCATGAACGCCAGCAGACGGGACCTTCAGAGGAAGTTGCGTTCTGGC